>NZ_VDAY01000002.1:0-357944 GCF_019584005.1 Citrobacter sp. EC_71 | reverse complement strand
TATGATCGGCATCGCTCAGTCCGGTTGGTGATTTTGGTTGGTTTGGCGATTGATCAGATCGCACAATCCGGGCTGAGTTCCCTTTCAGTGATCTACTATTCCGCGCAGCTATTTAGGTGAATCAAAGAGTTTTACCGAGTATGTTCCTCTATTCCGCGATGTCTACTTCTGGAACTTAGCAGACTGCTTTAGGCTGACAGTCCGCTCTGAGCGAGGAGCGGACGTCTATGCGGGATACTTACAAGTTTATTGCGCCAGACCGACTTTTACGAAAGGGCTACCATGACTACGCGATTTTTTGATTAGCTTGCCTACGTATAATTCTCTGATTTCTGGTGATGCGATTCGTCCAACAAATTCTGAACGATTGGTTTCGGGGGGGATGACCAGTTCCCGGGTAAAGTACTGCTGAGAGCCTGCCTTTAACCAGCACTGTATCTCGTAGACTTCCATCACCAAACCGCCGTAGGTTGCGTATGCAAATTGCAGGTTTTCATCTTTTGGTACTTTTGCCCAGACGCCACGCGTAGCTTCATATAATGCAAGTGCACTCATGCCAGACTTATAGGTGCTGTTTAGCAAAAAAGCGAGCCCTGCATGTTCAGGTGCAATTTCCGTTTCTTGCTTAAGAAGGAGATGGTTGAGCTCATCCAGCGTGATTCGCCCCATAAGGGAGCTGCTTCCTCGTACTTTGTTGGTCAGTTCTCCAACACCTAAGAGATCAATACATGTAGCTTCAACAAGCTTAGCGGTTGCCTCATCCATGCCATGGCGTAGTATGTCGATTCCCAGGTTTCCTGTTTTTAACAGATGATTAATTCGTTCTGATTTCGGAGAGCCATCATTACACTTTATATGATCAAGACAGCGTTCTGACTTGCCTTTGCCTATATAAAACGGTTTTTTTGATGCATCTTCAGTGTCATAAAATGCATAAACATAGAACTTAGCCATCCCTAACGCTTTCGAGTATTTTGAAAAATCTTTCACCACCTTGCTTCCTTAGGACAAAAGTACTTAATTTCCCTATCGGCACTATAGTTCAGAACTTAAGAGCAAAACAAATAGCATATAGATTGACTGACCTGCCCCCCCACTGATGAATAAGGACCAAAGTTAGCAACGTCCGCGTGTGGCACGAAGCGGACCAGGTCACTGAGCTAAAGGTCTGCAGTGAACGAGGAGCGGACCTCTGTCATGTTGTCGTAAAAACTCACCGCTTAATCAGGAGATAGCAATACCTCTTGCCCTCAAGCTCCGTCTACTTGAATTGATGGCTTCCAGTAAGCGAAGGCGGCTTTCGCTGAGATGAACGGCGAGTAACTCTGCCGCTTTTTCAGTCTCCTGCGACCTAAGCGCCGCTATTATTTCTTGGTGCTCTTCCCATGCGGGATTCGATGGTGCTTTGTCGAGCCATCGTGCCCGTGAAAGCTGGCGCAGGGCATCGCTTACCCCTTCGAAAATAAACGCATTCTGGCAAAGACGGGCCAGCTGTAGATGGAATCGTGTCCCGGCATCCTCCATCACCTCTTCTGGCACATCAGTAGTCTTCGTTTTGAGCAGGTTTTCCAGACCGTTGAGTTGTTCTTCTGTCATCTGGCTGGCTGCTAGTTTTAATGCCGCCACTTCCAGTACTTCCCGGTAAATACATAGCTGTTCAACTTCTGCGACATCGATCGGCGCCACTAACCAGCGCAGCCCATCACGACGGACCAGTCCTTCTGACTCCAGTTTTTGTAATGCGGCTCGCACAGGCGTTCGGGATGCGTTAAACGTTGCTTCAGCCCAGCGCTCGGTAAGTCGTTCTCCTGGCCCCAGCTCCATACTGAGTATCAGTTTTCTTAATTGGTTTTCAACTTCTGATGCCTGACTCATAACAACAATGTTCTCCCGCAAATTGACAGTAAGATGCGCAATCGATATGGTATACCAAGTTGGTATACCAAGAAAGAGTATTTCTATGACCCAATTCTATAACAGCTTCTGGCAGCGAAACCTGCTTGTTTGCTTCATTGGCTCGTTCTCAACGGTCTTCGCAATGACCCTTATGCTGCCGTTTCTGCCTTTGTATGTCGAAGAACTGGGTGTTAGCGGGCATGCCGCGGTCGTGCAATGGTCTGGTGTCGCATTCAGCGCAACGTTTATCACTGCCGGGTTGATCGCCCCTGTCTGGGGGAAACTCGGTGACAGATATGGACGCAAGTCGATGCTCGTGAGAGCCAGCCTTGGCATGGCGGTTACTGTTTCGCTTATGGGGCTGGTGACCAATATATGGCAACTTGTCGGACTAAGGTTGTTAGTTGGCCTGGCGGGAGGCTACTCATCCGGCGCGACGATTCTTATCGCCGTCCAGGCTCCCAGAGAACGTGCAGCCTGGGCGCTGGGGATTGTTTCATCCGGTGTAATGGCTGGCAATCTTGTCGGTCCACTTGCCGGAGGGTGGCTCCCTGGTCTGATCGGTATTCGAACCACGTTTTTCTGTGCAGGTGCGCTGATATTTCTGTCCTTTATCATGACCCTCACCCTCATTCGCGAAGAGGTGCAAAAGCCTGAGAATACCGTGGCAAAAACGGCAGTGAGCTGGTCGCAGTTGCCTGCCCGTACTGTAATTATTTGTATGCTTTGCACCGGTCTGCTGCTGATGCTGGCCAACATGTCGATAGAGCCCATTATTACGGTATATGTGCGAACTCTCGTCAGTGACGCTTCTCAGATAACCAAAGTGGCAGGATATGTAATGGCTGCCGCAGCCCTGGGCAGCATTATTTCTGCATCCTGGCTTGGAAAACTGGCAGACAGGATAGGACATTTACGCATTATCACAATGGCATTGGCGACAGCCGGTTTTCTGCTTATTCCTCAGGCGTTTGTTTCCTCAGGCTGGCAGCTTATTGCTCTGCGTTTCCTTATGGGGCTGGCACTAGGTGGATTACTGCCATGTATGGCGGCGGTAATACGTCATCGTGTACCAGAAGGAATGGTAGGGAGCATCCTCGGTTATTCCGTAGCGGCACAGTTCGCAGGTCAGTTCATCGGGCCGTTGATCGGCGGCTTTGTCGGCGGGCATATCGGTATGCGAGCCGTCTTCCTGGCAACCAGTTGCATACTGCTGCTCGGAGCAGCCTGGAATCTCAACATTCATCGTCAGTCAGCAACGCGTTGACTGACGGCATTGCCTCGTACCTGCAAATCCCGGAGATTTTATGACGACTCAACTCAGTAATATCAATAAAAATAGCGCGCTGCTGGTAATGGACTTTCAGATGCTCATCCTCAACAACTTCCTCCCGCAAGAGAGTGCCAGAGATGTTATTCGCAACACGGCATCGTTGATATCTACCGCACGCGCAGCTGGCGTAACGGTTATCTACGTGAGTGTCGGATTCCGCAAGGGTTACCCTGAAGTCAGTCACAACAACACGATTTTCTCGTCAATTAAAGGGAATGGCATTTTTATGGTTGATAACGAGAGCACGGCCATTCATGCAGATGTCGCTCCTGAAGAGAATGAGGTCGTCATTGTTAAACGCAGAGTGGGGGCTTTCTCCTTTACTGAACTCGATTTGGTTCTTAGGGCGCAGGGAATAGAAACTTTGATTCTTACTGGCGTCACCACAAGTGGTGTTGTGCTGTCTACCGTTGGGCAAGCTTTTGACCTGGATTACCGGCTTGTGATTGCGAGAGATTGTTGTGCCGATCCAGATTATGACACCAATTTGTTTTTGCTTGAAAACATCTTGCCTCAACATGCCTTCGTTACTCATTCAACGGAAATATCAAAAGCCTGGGCATAAAATATCTGATGTCGAAGTACCCACCGTTTGGGTTGTGGAGTTGACCGGAGAAGCGCGATTGCCGTTCATATAAACGTCCGTTCCTGGCACTAAACTGACGAGCAGCAGGATCACGGAGACCCTTACAAGCGACGAGCGAACGTAGTTTGCATCTCTATTGTTGATAGTGACGCTGAGTGGATGCAGGGTGCCGCAGGAGGGATGCTTCGGGGCGTATTGGACGTCGCACCAGCTCCCCTCCGCAGTTCGGGCACTGGCCATTAAGCCGTTGGGTCACGCAATCGGCGCAAAATGTGCATTCGAATGAACAGATGTATGCCCCTTTTGATTCAGGAGGCAGATCTTTATCACAGCATTCGCAATTAGGACGGAATTCAAGCATAGTGCTCTCTTATTGTTAAAGGCACATCATTGGATATACCAAAAGCCATCTACCTGTATCACCTTTACGATAGACGACGATATTGTTTTTGCCTGTATTAAATGAGCATTGTCTATAAACCAGAAAAATCAAGAGAGTGAATTATTTGATAGAAACGCTCACCTTCGGAAACGAACGACCAGCCTATAACGCCCCAATCAATCACATAAAAATCAAATAGATAACACTTTTCATATCAACATTATCACTACGCTTTTTACACCTTCCCTTTCGTGCAAAAAAACAAGACCTGCCACAAAAATAACCGTATTAATTGCTCACAGTTGCACAAAATGGATAAATAACGTTAGCAGCACTTACAGTTTTTTCCTAAAGTCAGCGCTTCGTTTGTATGTCATGCTTCATCACGCTAATAACTTATAACGCTAAGCGAGGATATTATGAAAAAGACAATTATCGCATTATCTGCAATTCTGCTGGCTTCTCCTGTTATTGCCGCAACAACACACGCAACCGATAATGATGTCGCTGCCGCGCACGAAAACGCGAATACTGCAAAAGAAAAACTGCATCAGGCGCAGAATCAGGGCGAAGAGCAACAGTTAAAAGCAAAACATACTGCTGAAGGTAAGCAAGATGACCTGAGCAGCAAGGTGAGTGAGGGCTCACAAAAAGCCTGGAATACAACCAAGGAAGGCGCTGAAAAAGGTTGGAATGCAACAAAAGAAGTTACCGAGAAAGGCTGGAATAAGACCAAAGAAGGTGCAGCCTCCGTTGAGAAAAAAGTCAGCGAATAATCCTCCAGCCATTCAATAATAAAAAGCCGCTTTCGCGGCTTTTTATTATTAGCATGATCCGTCCTGCACAGCGTTGACACGTTCCTGACTTAAATCCGCAGAACGTGATGATGACTGAGTTCAAACGCCCCCAACGTGATTATCCTGCCATGGTCGCCACCGTGTAATAACCTTGTGGTATCATCAGCACATCACAGTTGTTGACCGCCATCCACTCTCCCTGCGCCCCGCTAAAATACTGTCTGTTATTACCATAAGCTACAATTATATTAATTTTAGATAATCAGCCTCGCGCCTGCTGACAATAATGAGTAAAGGTTTACTATAGACCTGTCTTTTTTTAGCAGGAAAGTAAAATGAAAAAAACAAAAGGGTTGCTGATTATTGCCCTTGCTTTCACTCTGGCATCATGTGCTTCAATTCCTGAAAATATCAAAGGTAATAATCAACCAGATATACAAAAGAACTTTATCTCCGTGCATAACCAACCGGGGTTATATACAGGCCAGCAGGCCCGATTTGGGGGTAAAGTCATCAATGTGATTAACACCAAAACGGATACGTTACTGGAAATCGCCGTTCTACCGCTGAACAACGACGCTAAACCACAAATAGACGCCAGCTATCAGGGACGTATTCTTGCCCAACAGAAGGGTTTTCTCGACCCGGTAAATTACAGAAACCACTTCGTGACTATTTTAGGGACAATTCAAGGAGATGAACAAGGATTCATCAACAAAATCCCGTACAACTTTGTTAAAGTTGATTTACAAGGCATTCAGGTTTGGCATTTAACTGAGTCCGTAAACACGACCTATAATATGTGGGATTACGGTTATGGCGCGTTCTGGCCCGGACCGATGTGGGGAATGCCCTACTCCGCAAATACCGTAACCGAGGTTACGCCAGAGCTAGTGAAATAATCCCTGTAGTACGGTGATGCGAATAGACTCCGGAGCCGAGTGTTTGCCAACACGCATTTTAATCACTCCGCGTTTCGCTTATTGCGTCATCGTGCTCCATGTGATCCTTCGCTAAATATTCATTATTTCTGCTGCATGTAATTTAACCGCTAACTTTTAGCGCAAAAATGGGCGTTACTTTTCTCATGCCAGACCATCTTCTGTTATTTACCGATAACTCCCCCACCCTGCATGCCATAAAAAAACATTTGTGCTTACGAATTCTTCAGGGATTACTATGAACAGAAAATGCTTACTGTTGATACCATTATTTTTTAGCAGCGTCATTATTACCGCCTGCGATAATAAACCTGCAGTAAAAACCGCCATGGAGCCCGGGGTCGGCGTTGTTACCTTAGCGCCTTCCTCAGTGAATATTAAAAGCGAGCTACCTGGCCGCGCGGTTTCATTTGAGATCGCCGAAATCCGCCCTCAGGTTGGGGGAATCATCATCAAACGTAATTTTATTGAAGGTGACAAAATCAGCAAAGGAGAGTCACTGTATCAAATTGATCCCGCCCCGTTGCAGGCCAGGCTGGATGCAGCCAGAGGCGCACTGGCAAAGGCGCAGGCGACGGCCAATAATGTGCGACTGACATTAAATCGGCAGTCGGCATTAATAAAATCCAATTACGTCAGCCGCCAGGACTACGACACGACGCGCTCACAGCTTAATGAAGCAGAAGCCAATGTCGCCGTCGCCAAAGCGGATCTTGAGCAGGCCACCATCAACCTGCGTTACGCCAATGTCACCTCGCCGATTGAGGGCATCAGCGGTAAATCCTCCGTAACCGTGGGTGCTCTGGTCACCGCGAATCAGGGAAACGCGCTGGTTACCGTGCAAAGACTGGATCCTATTTATGTTGATTTAACGCAGTCAGTACAAGACTTCTTACGCCTGAAAGAAGAAAAAGCCAGTGGGAAAATTGCCCAGCAAAAGGGCAAAATTCCGGTTGAGCTGATGCTGGAAAATGGCAAGCCCTATCGCTATACCGGCACGCTTGAGTTTTCCGATCCTGCCGTCGATGAGACTACCGGCTCCGTGACCTTGCGCGCCGTGTTCCCCAATCCTGAGGGTGAAATTTTACCCGGTATGTACGTCACAGCATTGCTGGATGAGGGCAGCCAACAGAATGTTTTAATGGTTCCACAGCAAGGGATTACGCATAACGCGCAGGGAAAGGCCACAGCGTTAATCCTCGATCAAGAAAACGTGGTGCAACTACGCGAAATAAATGCGGTGAAGGCTGTAGGCAATCAATGGTTGGTGACTACGGGATTACATCCTGGCGATCGGGTCATTGTATCCGGATTACAAAGAATCCGTCCGGGAATTAAAGCCAAAATCCTCGCAGCAAAACCAAACACACCTGACACGGCAACTGAACAGTAATATTTCAGGTATTAAGGACACCTTCTTCATGGCTAACTTTTTTATTGAGCGCCCGGTTTTCGCCTGGGTGCTCGCCATTATCATGATGTTTACCGGCGGTATCGCGATAATGAACTTACCCATCGCGCAATATCCGCAAATTGCTCCCCCCACAATTACCATTAGCGCAGCCTACCCCGGTGCAGACGCCAAGACCGTTGAAGACTCGGTGACTCAGGTGATTGAACAGAATATGAACGGGCTTGATGGCCTGATGTATATGTCATCCACCAGCGATGCGGCCGGTAATGCGTCGATTATCCTGACCTTTAAAACGGGGACTTCACCTGATATAGCGCAGGTTCAGGTACAGAATAAACTGCAGCTGGCGATGCCTTCCTTGCCACAGGAAGTCCAGCAGCAAGGGATCAGCGTTGATAAATCCAGCAGCAATATCTTAATGGTCGCCGGTTTTATCTCTGATAATAACAGTCTGAGCCAATATGATATTGCTGACTATGTGGCGTCAAATATTAAAGATCCACTAAGCCGCCCCCCCGGGGTCGGGAGCGTACAGTTATTCGGTTCGCAATACGCCATGCGTATCTGGCTGGATCCGCAAAAGCTCGACAAATATAACCTTACGCCGCAGGACGTTATTACCCAACTCAAAGTACAGAATAACCAGATATCGGGCGGACAGCTGGGAGGAATGCCGCAATCAGCCGACCAGCAGTTAAATGCGTCGATCATTGTTCAGACACGCCTGCAAACTACCGATGAATTCGGCAAGATCTTCCTTAAAGTTCAGCAGGACGGCTCCCAGGTTCTGCTGCGCGATGTCGCACGCATTGAGCTGGGTGCGGAAAATTATGCCACGGTTGCACGTTACAACGGAAAACCCGCCGCCGGAATTGCGATTAAACTTGCCGCAGGCGCCAATGCCCTTGAAACATCCCAGGCAGTAAAACAAGAGTTGAACAGATTATCTGCCTGGTTTCCGGCCAGCATGAAAACCGTTTATCCCTATGACACTACCCCCTTTATCGAGATTTCAATTCAGGGTGTGTTTCATACATTGATCGAGGCAATCATTCTGGTCTTCCTCGTCATGTACCTGTTTTTGCAAAGTTTCCGCGCGACGCTTATCCCCACTATCGCGGTTCCGGTTGTTATCCTTGGAACCTTTGCGATACTCGACGTTGCCGGTTTTTCGATCAATACGCTCACGATGTTTGGCATGGTGCTGGCAATAGGATTGTTAGTTGATGATGCCATCGTGGTGGTTGAGAACGTAGAACGTATTATTGCCGAAGAGCACTTGTCACCAAAAGCGGCGACGCATAAAGCGATGGGTCAGCTCCAGAGAGCACTGGTCGGTATTGCCGTCGTCTTATCCGCCGTGTTTATGCCAATGGCATTTATGAGCGGGGCAACGGGTGAGATTTTCCGTCAGTTTTCCATCACCTTAATTTCCTCCATGCTGCTGTCGGTGTTCGTGGCGATGAGCCTGACGCCCGCACTCTGCGCCATGCTGTTAAAATCCCACGAGGGAGAAAAAGAAAACACCCATTTTCTGTTTACCCGTTTCAATCACTTCATGGAGAAATGCACCCATCACTACACGGACAGCACCCGTAGGCTGTTACGTTGCACCGGCCGTTATATGGTGGTCTATTTAGTGATTGGTGCTGGCATGATGGTACTGTTTCTCCGTACTCCTACCTCCTTTTTGCCAGAAGAAGATCAGGGCGTATTCATGACCACGGCGCAATTACCTTCCGGTTCAACGATGGTAAATACCAGCAAAGTGCTTGGGGAAATAACGGATTACTATCTGACAAAAGAACAGAAAAATGTCGCGTCTGTTTTTACCGTTGGCGGATTTGGCTTCAGCGGACAGGGGCAAAATAACGGTCTGGCGTTTATCAGCCTGAAACCGTGGTCAGAACGTGTTGGCGAAAAAAACTCGGTTACTGCCATCATTCGCCGGGCAATGATGGCTTTAAGCACCATTAATAATGCCGTCGTTTATCCGTTCAATTTACCCGCAGTCGCGGAATTGGGCACCGCTTCAGGTTTTGATATGGAGTTGCTGGATAACGGCAACCTTGGGCATGAAAAAATGATGCAGGCCCGCAACCAGCTCCTGGCTTTGGCCAGCCAGTCACCCGATGAAGTTAACGGAGTGCGCCCAAATGGGCTGGAAGATACGCCGATGTTTCGTATCCACGTCAACGCGACAAAAGCAGAGGCGATGGGTGTGGCATTGTCGGATATCAATCAGACCATCTCTACGGCGTTTGGTAGCCGCTACGTCAATGATTTCCTTAACCAGGGACGCGTTAAAAAAGTGTATGTGCAGGCCGATACGCCGTTCCGTATGCTGCCGGACAATATCAATCACTGGTACGTACGTAACGCCTCCGGCGCGATGACGCCGCTTTCGGCCTACTCCTCAACCGAATGGACCTACGGCTCTCCCCGTCTTGAACGCTACAACGGACAGCCTGCAATGGAAATTCTCGGCCAACCGGTCGCAGGGAAAAGCAGCGGCGATGCGATGAAATTTATGGCATCACTGATTAATAAACTGCCCGCGGGCGTCGGTTATGCCTGGACGGGGCTGTCGTATCAGGAGGCGCTGTCTACCCACCAGGCGCCAATGCTCTACGGCATTTCTCTTATCGTCGTATTTCTGGCGCTGGCAGCACTCTATGAAAGCTGGTCAATACCGTTTTCTGTGATGCTGGTTGTACCAATCGGTGTGGTCGGGGCTTTACTGGCGACCGATCTGCGTGGCCTGAGCAATGATGTTTACTTCCAGGTTGGCCTGCTCACCACCATGGGACTCTCAGCTAAAAACGCTATTCTGATCGTCGAGTTTGCCGTCGAGATTATGCAAAAAGAAGGAAAAACGCCGCTTGAAGCTGCGGTGGAAGCTGCGCAAATGCGTTTACGTCCTATTTTGATGACCTCATTGGCCTTCATTCTGGGGGTTATCCCACTGGCAATAAGTGACGGCGCAGGCTCTGGCGCGCAAAACGCCGTCGGTACGGGCGTTATCGGTGGGATGCTGGCCGCGACCGTGCTGGCGATCTACTTTGTTCCGGTCTTCTTTGTTCTTGTCGAAAACATGCTGGCGCGATTTAAAACCCGGCATTAATTCCCTGCCCTTGTAGATGCTTATCCCTGGGATCGGGTAATAAGATCCCAGGAATGGCGCTTCACTTATCAGACCTACGGTTGTTAGCGGACGCGGCTATCCAGCGAGTTTCCTCGTGGATAGCAGGGTGAGTTATTTTATTGTGAGGGGAAATGCGGGTGTAGGGACAGAGGTTGTCAATTCTAACTAAAGCCAGGCTATCAAAACGGTTAATCAATCGTGTGCAGATTTACGGCCAATTCGCCCAATTTCGTATTCGGGTGCTGATGACACATGTTAATCATTTTAGGAACAGCGACAGTTTCCACCTCATGCAGCGGAACATAATCATCGCCTTTAAAGTCAGAATTTTTATTAACAATCACAAAGGCAATTGCCGTCATGTATTGCCGACTCATATCAGCAAATTCTTTACAGGTCATATCTTGTGGCGCAGCTTCGGTTGCCTGAGTAGCAAACGCACAGCTCATCGGTGCCAAAACAGAGGTCATAATCACAACAGCTGAAACCATCATTTTAATATTCACGATACACTCCAGAGACAGGATTAGTTGTTATTGGCTAGTTTATCTGTTGATGCCAACTTCGTATTTCTACGCAGGCTGATAAAAGCCAAAGAACTGAAGATCATCTCGACCCCAATAAAAATCGAAGTGAACACGTAAGACTTATCGGGATCCATATTCAGCCATACACCAGCAATAAGCAGATCTAAAATGCCGATAAAAATGTTCCAGACATAGCCCGGACTGCGGAACATTTGAACTCCGGAAGCCACACGAAAAATACCACCAAGAATAAATAAACAGCAAAAAACCATAGCCAACGAATTCATGCCGATCACAGGGTTAACAAGGAAACAGTACCCCAGCAGTAACCATGCGATAGCAAAAAATGCATAGGTAAATCTGGCTTTCAACTGCTTCTTCCCAGCGCTAAACAGGCTATAGATAGAATAAAAACCGCATACCAGGAACATAAAACCTGTCGCGTAGCTTAAATAAACGCCAGCAGCAATAGGATAGATTAAGCAGCAAATACCACACACCAACAACAGCACCGCCATAATTGTTGCGTGTCTTTTATAATGAGAAAGTGTTTTTTCATTAAACGTTCTCAGAGCTTGCTGATTAAAAATGAACATACATCCTCCGTTACATGTAAACGTAATGTAACCTGGTAATAAAAGAGTTAATACTCACACAATACATATCACTTACAATCAAATAATAAGGCTTCAGATAAGGATACGTATATAAGAATAAAGGAATGTCGCTATGCGTTTAATCCTACACATGTCAGACGTCTGACACCTGTAGGATTAAACGCTCATTATTTTATCCTGGCTCTGATTCCTCTCTTTAAACTTATTTAATATGATTATTGCGTTTGGTGAACAATACCAACTTTATTCAGGAGAACGTAATGAAAAAGATTATTCTTGCAGGTCTGCTTGCAACTATGATGGGTTCAGCCCCAGTAATGGCTTCTGCCACTACCACCACTGCGGCACAAACAGCCACAGCAAATGTACAAAAAGAAGCAGCCGATATTATGCAAGTCGCAGTAAAAGGCGCCAATGCGATGCGTGATATTCAACTTGCTCGTCTGGCTCTGTTTCACGGACAGCCTGACAGCGCAAAAAAATTAACCAATGACGCCGCTTCCCTGCTGGCAGGCGACAGCAGCGACTGGGCGAAATTTGTCAAAGCAGCGCCTAAGGCGAAGATGATTGACGATCAGTACGTAATTATTAACGCTACGATCGCATTATCAGAAGATTATATTGCTACGCCGGAAAAAGAATCTGCTATCAAAACCGCGAACGGCAAAATGGCCAAAGGTGACTGGAAAGGTGCAGTGGATACCTTGCAACTGGCAGGGATCAGCGTGCTTCAGACCCAATACCTGATGCCTTTGAATCAGACGCGTAAAGCCGTTGCCAGCGCCCAAAAACTGCTGTCCACGGGTAAATTTTATGAGGCTAACCTTGTGTTAAAAGGTGCTGAAGAAGGCATTGTTATTGATAGCGAAATGGTGGGTGCAGGCCAGTAATACTCTGCACTAACGAGTGATGAATCAAGACATTTCTCTCCTGATCGGGCTGCTACGGCTACCCGATCAGGGGGGATTAATGGCTCATCAGACTGTCGATCTCAATTTCAATTTCCCGCATGACAGCAACAATTTTCTGTAATGCCTGTTGCCGTACAGCCAGCGGAAGATCGTCATGTCGCATAGACTCAAAAGGTTCGCACAGCGTCTGAAGCGCGGTGATACCCAGAATTTGCGCCGAACCATGCAACCGATGAAGCGCCCGTAAAAACAGCTGCGGCTCATCTTGCGCAACGGCTTTCTCAGCCGCTTGTAAATCATTCAGCGTTGCTTCACGGAATGTTTCGAGTATCTCGTTCATTAATGCGCGATCGCCACCGGTATTTTCAGTCAGTACATTGAATTTTAAATGCCGGATTGCACAAGGAGACGCATAGCCCGTGTCGATTTTGCTCAATTCATGCGTCAGCGTCTGGATTGAGACCGGCTTAAACAGACACAAATTCATACCGTTTTGCAGACATCGATCGCGTGACTGCGGGAGCGCACTGGCCGTCAGCCCCCATATTTGCAAGTGAGGTTGTTGACGACGTAGCGAAGCCGCGAGATCAAACCCGTCTTTCTTCGGCATATTCACATCGGTTATCAACAGGTCGTATGATTTTTTGGCCAGTTTAGCTTCGGCTTCCTCGCCATCACAGGCCTCATCCACGCTATAGCCAATGGTATTCAACTGGCGTTTAAGCAGCAGCCGGTTAGTAGGATTATCGTCTGCAATCAGAATCGACAGACACGGTAACGGCAACACAGCGCCAGGGGTATCTCCATCCGGTACTATCGATTGTCGGGCAGTTTCAACCGGAAGCGTAATTGTGAACGTGGTTCCCTGCGACAGAATACTCCTCAGCTCCAGCGTACCGCCCATTAGCGTTACCAGTTCTTTGCAGATAAATAACCCCAGGCCTGACCCCGTTTGTTGACGCCCGCAACGCCCCTGAGCATAACGATGGAACAGTCCAGCCTGCTCTTCTTCGCTAATGCCGCAACCGGTATCACTGATGACGATTGTCAGGGTGCCGTGATTATCTGTGTCCGGAGCCAGACGGGCCGTAACATGAATACTACCCTGCACCGTAAATTTCAGCGCATTGCCCACCAGATTGGTGAGAATTTGCCGCAAAGCCTGCTGATCGACAAATACCCGCTCGTTTACTGGCAACTGGCTGACGCAGGCAAGCGATATACCTTTCTGCCTGGCCAGAGCATCGAAAGAGTGACACTGCAATTCAATAAGCTGCGAGAGATCGGTCCACTGGGGAACAACCTCATATTTTCCGGATTCAATCTTATCAACGTCCAGAATCTTACCAATCAGACCCAGCAATGATTGGGCCGTCGCCCCGGTCAAAGCAATGGCCTCTTTGCGTTGTGCCGGACTGAGCTCTGAGCTTGAGAGTAATTCCACAAAACCAACAATCGAGCTTACCGGGGTACGTAACTCATGGCTCATGCTCGCAAGAAAACGGCTTTTGGCTTTTGTAGCGGCAATCGCTTTATTCTTTTCGCTCTCCAGCTCTTGAGATAAGACCTCTTTGAGATGCAACTGTTCTTCCAGTAACCGCTGCGATTGCTTTCTTTTACGGACTTCACGGGAGAGTGATATCCCCCAGATCAGACTAATAGCAATAAGTACCAGCGCAAACACCACCAGTTGATAGAACTGTTTGCTATATCGGCTCCAGATATCAACCTGGGTATTGGAAATCTTCGACCACTTCTCCGTCATCTGTAAAATTTCACGCGGAGGTATGGCTTGCAGGGCCTTATCAATGACAGACTTCAGCATGGGCTCATGAGAAGAAATAGCAAAACTCACCGATGCACCTGGCATATCAGGAAGCCGGAAGAAGTGCATATTATTCTGGTAGTAATGATCGGTAATGAACTTTGCCGACAATTCAGTCGCAATTGCCGCATCAACGTCGCCCTCCTTGACCATAGCCATGGCAGCGCTACCGGTATCCGCATTCACCCATGTCACCTGCGGATAACGTTGTTTGAGGCCACGCTCCAGAATATGTCCGGCAGGCAGAGCAACGCGTATCGGTTTTTCCAGCAGCGAGTCGGCTGTTTCCTGGCGCGATGTGATAACCACGAATGCAACATTCATCAGCGGATCGCTCAATGCCGAATCATCCTGGTTTTGGTTAGTCGGGGCGATCGTCGGATACATATCCCACTGCCCACCACTGATGAGTTTGGTCTGTTCACTTCTGGACGTGGCTAAAACAGGTTCAAAATCAAGACCCGTTTGCAGATGAATAATATTCAGCAAATCACCAAGAATACCGCGTAACTCGCCGCTGCTATCTACCAGCGTATAGGGCGGGTAATCCGGGTTGATCAAAATGCGGATGGTATGCTTATTCTTCAGCCACTCTTTTTCCTGACGACTGAAAGGAATGGGCGCATTAAGATAAGCAAGATTACCGCGATTTAACCAGTTCTGCATCACCTGCATATGGATTTCATTACTTATTGACGTAATAAAACCATCAAGGATATTTCTTAATAGCGGTTGATTTTCATTAACCACAAAATAATTATATTGTTCTTGCTTGTCAAAATAATGCGTAATAACCAGGGATTGCGAAAAATACCGCGAAATACAATGACTGCTGGTAATATTGTTACCAATATAATATTGGTTATCATCGTTCACTACCGACGCCATTGCCTGATACTCGTCGTCATAAAATGAGACTTTAGCATCAGGAAAAGCGTCCTGGATAACGTTAAGAAAAGGGCAATCCCGCACACATGCGACGCTGACCTTATGGTGCGTCGTCAGCGGTAGCATGGTGTTTTTTAATGACGTCACAAGCGTCGGCCACGTTGTGAGTAATGCTGAAGTACGCAGTAAATGCCCGCCGACATCCTGCCGCCGGGAAAGCTGGGTTATCAACGTATCAACATCATTATTAGCGAGTGCGGCAAGCGCCTGCTGCTCGTTATCATATTGCTTTATAACAATTTTTACATTGAGACTTTTTTGCATTAGCGCAAGGTAGTCCGCGTTAACGCCCCGATAATTTTCCCCGCTGTTTTGATAGACAATAGGGGAGACTTCCGGTAACCAGGTGCCAACCACTAATGTTTTTTTATGCGCCAACCAGTTGGTTTCTTCCCTGTTGAAGCTGATATTTTGTACCGCAGTATTATAGTTACTTTTTAGCTCAACCTGGCGCGCTGAACTCACATCCGTAGATAATCCGATGGTAAATATGACCATCAAAAAAATAAATAAGCGTTCCAGCATTACTCTACCCTATTTTATTTCTTTGCGCGTAATCATAAATTTCCATTAATGAAGAACAATCTAACTTTTCCATTAAACGACTTTTATAGGTACTCACCGTTTTATTACTGATATTCATTTTACTGGCAATAGTGCTGTAATCCATGCCATTAAGAATATAACGCAACACTCTCATTTCCTGTGTCGATAATGTATCAAGTTTATCCTGCTCGCTGACCGATGAGCCAGTAAAGTGCTCAAGGGAGAAGGGGAAATAACTATAACCATTTTTGGCGGCTTCGATAGCGGCAAGAATATTATTCATGCCTTCTTTTTTACTCACAAATCCGTTGGCACCGTATTCAGCACTGCGTTTACCATAAAAATATTCATTTTTTGATGAAATGATAATGATCACGCCAGCATAGTGCCGCTTGCGTAATTGTTCCAGTACCTCGATGCCACTGATACCAGGAATGTCCACATCGATAATTAGCAGCTCAGGTTTGTTTTTTTCAACCACCTGCACGACTTGCTCGCCACTGTCGAGCTCAGTGGTCACAGTGATACCATTAGTATCGAGTAAGTTGCGAATGGCAATGCGGGCCAAAGGGTGATCATCAACGATTATCGCGTTCATTGCGTATAAGAATCCCGATAAATAAAGAGAGGCGATGGCTATAGTGCAGGTGAGTCTTCGATATTATTAATTTATAAGCGCCAGACCCAGGACGCAAATTCTAACATAGTCACGTGTATATTTTATGATTTTTTCATAATTAAGATGAATAAACCATAAAAATAACATTTAGATTTACAAGAATTAAACCTTGAGCCTTTCTGTAGATCAAATCATTAACACATAACAGAGGGAATATTCCTACACATGTAGGACTGGTCTTTCATTTATTATGCTTAATTCTTAATAAAAGAAGAGAAATAGAATTACCGTGGTAACTGTACATCTGGCGGGAAATTCAGTTATTGCGAGTACTTAAACGCTAATACCCGTCAATCCCTGTGGCCCTGAAACAGCAGAGCCACAGGAGACAGACATTAATCAAGCCTGACTGGGTAATGCTCCAACCGCGCGCGAGTTTTTCACGGTCAGCGTAACGACGGCAGAACATAACAGTGCGGCAATCATAAAGATAAAGGCGCTGTTATAGCTTCCTGCGCTGCTTTGGATCAGCCAGCCGATGATAGGTGCGGAAACAACGCCCGCCATCTGACCGCCAAAGTTAACGATCCCCGACGCCCGTCCCATAATGTTGCTGGGGATGGTATCCATCAAAATTCCCCAGAACGTCGCCATAGCGAAGAACATGAACAGGGCTGAAATACACTGATAAACCACCGCCATATCTGCACTACTCACGCTGAAGGTCAGATACAGGAAGCCTGCAGCAATGACAGAGGTTACGACGTACAACGTTTTACGCATCGGTTTGAATTTATCTGAACAGTATCCGCCTAACAAAGTCCCTCCTGCACCAAACAGGAACGGAATTGCCGCCATTACGCCGGTCTTGGCCAGAGAAAACTCACGTACAGTGATCAGGTAACTGGGTAACCAGGTTGAAAAACCCCAGAAGGTGATATCAAACAAAAACCAGATACTTGCCATTTGCCACAGCACCGGCATTTTGAGTACGTCTTTAAACGCGATAGCGCTGGTGTTTTGCAGACCACCCTGATCGTCAACGGCCAGTTCCGCCAGATCCTGCTGCGTAATGGCGGGGTGATCTTTCGGGTTGTCACGCGTAAATAAGTAGATCCCTGCGGCGATAAACAGGCCAGGAATACCCAGCACGATAAAAACCATATGCCAACCAAAAGCCCCGATAATGCTTGCTGCAACCACGACCGCCAGCGCCGGGCCTAAGGTGTTCACCGTTGATTGAATCGCCGTCGCACGTCCGCGTTCTTTCGACGGGAAATAGGTCGAAATCATTTTCCATGAGGCCGACGGGAAGCACCCTTCGCCGATACCAAAGAAGAAGCGTACGGCCAGCATCAGCGGTAGCGTCAGCACAGCGCCGGTTAAGCTGGTAAAAACAGACCACCAGGCAATACCAATGGCCATAATTTTACGTGAGCCAAACTTATCCGCCAGTAAACCACCGGGAATTTGAAATGCCGCATAACCAATAAAAAAGGCGCTAATAATTAAACCTTGTTGGGTCGTATCCAGATTTAAATCTTTGCCGATATAAGGGAGCGAAACGCTCATGACCATTCTGTCGAGAAAAGAGAGGAGCCACGCCAGCCAGATCAATGTCAGGACGGTATATCTTGCTTTCCAGGTCTTTGGTTTACCTGAAGGTAAAGATGTTTGTAGGTTCATTGTGATGTCCTTAGGGTGTAGTGATCTACCGCGGCTATAAATAGTCGCGATAGATCAATGCGTGTTTAGCGTTATTTATTAATATTCTTTTCTTATAACCGTACCGCTACAGGCATAACTTTCCGTGCCATTAATTAAGGCAATGCGCCCATTAACCATGACAACTTCAATCCCTTGCGGATACTGATTAGGTTCAACAAACGTGCCCTTATCAGCAATAGTGTTCGGATCGAACATCACGATATCCGCCGCGTAACCCACCTTCAGCAGCCCACGATCCTGCAGGCCCAGCACCTCAGCAGGTTTACCCGTCATTTTGCGAATTGCCGCTTCCCAGCTCAGACATCCCTCTTCACGTACGTATTTACCGAGCACACGTGGGAATGCGCCAAACACGCGCGGGTGCGGTTTTCCGGCCCCCATTAAACCGTCGGTACAAACGTTTTGCTCTGGCCGACAGAGAAACTTAATCACATGCTCTTCAGTGCCGTAGAAGTCGACCATTCCAACGGCGTTTTCTTCTTCAAAAAGCAGGTCGAAGGTGGCGTTGTAGGGGTCTTTCCCGCGCAATTCCCCCAACTGGACGAGGTTCAGACCAACGGCATCCTGATTTTTGGCCGTTTTCACGCTGGTAACAAAAATCTGGTCCAGACCGGCAAAATCGATAAAGTTATCCCAGCCGGGAATACCCTGCTGAATATCCTCGATCATTTTGGCGCGCAGTTCAGGTGAGGCCAGGCGTTCCAGTAATTTGTCTGTTCCACCGGAGTGGACCCATGGCGGCAGGATCACGCCAAGCATCGTGCTACCCGCCACATATGGATACTGGTCGAAAGAGATGCGGATCCCCTCTTCCTGCGCCTGCTCCAGCATCCCCAGCATCTGGTCGATCAGACCCCAGTTTTTCTTTCCGCAAACCTTCATATGTGAAATATGTAGCCAGACGCCAGTGGCTTTGGCGATATCAATCAGTTCCTGCGTTGAGTTGATAATATCGTCAGCTTCACTGCGCTGATGTACCACAAAGATCCCGTTATATTTCGCCGTGACCTTGCACAGTTCAATCATTTCGGCAGTATCGCCAAAGGCGCAAGGCATATAGATAAGCCCGGTGGAAAGACCAAACGCTCCCGCTTTTAATTCCCGCTCAAGGACTTCGCACATCTTCGCCACATCTTCACGGGTGGAAGGCCGTCCATCCAGCCCCATAGCCTCCATGCGCACGTTGCCATGCGGAACTAAATAGGCAAGGTTTGTCGCCGGATGTCGAGATGCCAGCAGATTGAGATAATCGTCCGTATTTTTATATTTCCAGTCTATTTTGTCGGTATCGCCGTCAAGGCCGGCGATATTTTTACGCCACGCTGGAATATATTCTTCCGGCAACGGCGCTAACGCGACGCCATCCTGCCCCAGCAATTCAGTGGTAATTCCCTGACGAATTTTCGCCGACAGCGCGGGGTTAATAATCGCCGACAAGTCAGAGTGTGTATGGGTATCAATAAAGCCAGGACAAATAATTTTTCCCGTCGCATCAATGACCTGTTCATTGACGCCAACGTCTATTTGACCGATTGCGACAATACGTCCTTCATCAACGACCACATCGGCAATTCTGCCTTCACTGCCCGTCCCATCGATCACATTTCCGTTTTTGAAAATGGTTTTCATCGTTATTCTCCATTGCGGCGGCGCTGCGCGGCACCGCCTGTAAGGTAAGAGGATTTTTATCGTTCTTTTTATTGGCGATAGAGTGTCTGGATGATGCTGTAATAGCCGCTGGCCGAACCGGTTAACTGATCGATCTCGATATACTCATCAATGGTGTGCGCCAGATTTTCACGCGAAGGTCCGAAGCCAATAGTTTTAATTCCCGCTTCGCCCGCATAGTGGCTACCGTTGGTGCAAAATGAATATTGCGTGATGCTCGGATTAAACCCGGCCTCACGAACGCCAGCCAGAGCGGCCTGCACGAATTCGTCCGACTCGTCATACACCCAGCCCGGGAAGAAGCGCTCTCCCTCAATAGTGGCACCTGTATAACAAGACTCCTGACCCACCGCGTAGGAGACACGGGCCTTAAATTGCGGATCCTGCGCGATGAATTCTGCAAGGGCATTTTCCAGCGGGGCAATCACGCTTTCTTTGGTTTCGCCCACCAGCAAACGGCGATCGTAGGTTGCGCGGCAGTAATCCGGCACGACCGAGGCCCCCGGGTACGGCGAAGATTTAATGTCGGTCAGTTCGAGAATGCCAGGCCCGAGTACCGGGTGCGTTGGCGGGGTAATGGTGCGAATTTTGTCGATCAATTGCGCCATTTTATACACCGCGTTAATCCCTGCCTGCGGGTTGGCGGAGTGCGCAGGTTTACCAAACGTTTCAACCACAATTTCAGCACGGCCACGCTGGCCAATTTTCAGGTTTAGCTCGGAAGCTTCACCGATGATTACGTAGTCTGGCTTATAGCGCTCGCTGACCAGGCGAGCGGCAATACCTTCAAAGCACTCTTCATGCACGATGCAGGCAACGTAGATTTTCCCGGCAAAATTGCGCTGATTGTCCTGGCCGAAAAAACCCACGGCGGAGATCATTGCCGCCACGGCGCCTTTCATGTCGGTCGTACCGCGACCATAAATCTTGCCATCTTCGATATCACCGCCGTACGGGTTGCGGGTCCACTTCTCTTCGTTCACCGGCACGGTATCAATATGCCCATCGAGAACCAGCGTTTTCCCAGGCTGATTACCCACGATACCGCCAACAATGTTGCCGTACTTATCAACATGGATGTCATCGAACTGGTAATGCTGCATCATTGTTTTTATGGCATTAACCACTTCCCCTTCCTGACCGGAATAACTTTTTTGTTGGATTAGCGCCTGACAGTTTTTAATCACTTCTTCAATACGGTTTGCAGATAACATGGGTTTCTCCGTTCTTATTCTCAATCAGGAAATTATTTGTTGATGCCTGGGTACTGACCGCCCCAGACAATATCCAGATACTGTTGTGGGTCAGTGTCACCCTCAGTACTTATCAACAACACGCGGGAATGCTCATCCAGTCCCAGTTGCGCACGCGTTTGCGCCAGTTCAGGTGAGGACATCAACAGTGACAGCAGGCCGGTCGTCACCGCCCCGGACTCACCGGAAACGATCTGCGGATCGCCTGCCAGCGGATTACCCAACATGCGCATGCCAAGCGCCGCAACCTCATCCGGGCAGGAGGCAAATGCGGTGGCATAATCACGCAACAGCTTCCAGCCGATGCTATTTGCCTCACCGCAGGCGAGACCAGCCATCACGGTTTGCAAATCTCCGCCCACCGCTATGGCATCACCCTCTTTCGAGCGGGCTGAGCGGTAGAGACAATCGGCAATTAACGCCTCGGCGACGATCACTTTCGGGCGATTTTCTCCCCATGCCGCTGTCACCATCCCCTGAACCATGCCGGCAAACGAGCCAACACCTGCCTGAACAAAAATATGCGTCGGCGCAACCTGATGCAGCTGGTCGATCGCCTCCAGCATCAGCGTGCCGTAGCCCTGCATAATCCACTGCGGGATTTTTTCATACCCTTCCCAGGCGGTATCCTGCACCACAATCCAGCCATGCTTTTCCGCCTGTTCTGCGGTCATGCGAACCGCATCGTCATAGTTCATATCGACGATTTCAGCGGTAGCGCCTTCGTTACGGATAGACGCCAGACGTTGCTGCGAAGAGCCTTTTGGCATGTAAACCACGGCATTTTGCTTCAGCTGTCGCGCCATCCAGGCAACGCCGCGACCGTGATTGCCATCGGTGGTGGTAGCAAACGTAACGGTTTGCAGATCGCGGCGCACCTCTTCGCTGGTCATCACATCAAACGGTAATTCGCTGATATCTTTACCGACTAATTCTGCGATATGGCACGCCATCGCATAGGAACCGCCCAGCGCTTTAAAGGCTTTCAGGCCAAAACGCTGCGACTCATCTTTGAGGTAGATATTTTTTACGCCCAGTTTTTGTGAAAGTGCCGGCAGCGTATACAACGGCGTTGGGGAATATCCCGGAATAGACCGATGAAAATTCAACGCCTTGACCAACTCCTGGCGGCTAAACGGAGCCAATGGCGCGTTCGGATGTTCGGTAAACGATGTCTGGTTGATAAAAAATGATAAGTTTTCCTGCATCATAAAACCTCATTGTGCTGGTAATCCATTCCCTGCAATTGATGTCATACAGAGATATTTCCGCTATCGGTAATGCCAATAGAGCAAAATGCTTACCAGCTTTTTATTAATTGAGTAAAATCTTATAAATAATTTAATAAATACTTAAATTTCAATTAAATAGACAGAAGAAAAGATTTGCAGCCAAAAATATCATCGTGTTAGTTTATCGTTTCATTTTGATAAATTCTCATAATTAATAAATAGTGTGATCGCGGAAGATAAAATAAAAAAAAACATACTAAAACAGAGCAGTAGATTGATTTTTCGCAAATCATTTTGGGATTAGTTCGCCTATTTATCACTTTTCATGATAAATGCGACACACGCCGGAGAAGTAGCATGATTTCAGTACTCAGCAATATTCAGGATGATATATGCAATTATGCCGATGCTATTTCTGGCATCACCGGAACGGATGTTGAGATCATTGATGAATCTTTAATGCGCATCGCTGGCACCGGTAAATACCGGCATATGCTCAATGAAAACGTGGCAAAAAATGGCTATATCTACCGCCACGTTTTGCAGGTGCGGGAAACGGTACTGATCAAAAATCCTGGCGAACATCCGCTGTGTCAGTTATGTGAAAAACACCACTATTGTTCTGAAATGCTGGATTTGAACGCACCAATTTTTCTCAACAATCGCGTCATTGGGGTGATCGGGATTATTTGCTCAACCCAGGCGCAGCGAGACACTCTCCTGAGCCAGATTGAGAAATTTGTTACTTTCATTGAGCAAATAGCCGTGATGATTTCCAGTAAGGTTTTTGAATGTCTGGAACGTTTACGCGCGCAGGAAACGCTGGGCGCTTTTCGCCGTCTGATCGACGCCATGGACCGCGGCGTCGTGGCAATCGATGGTCATGGTCTTGTCTGGCATGCCAACCATTCAGCCGATCGCATTCTCAATCGCGAGGTTCAGGGATTACCGTTGACCATTGAAACAACCGGGGACAGTTTGTATGGCGATGAGGAGGCCTGGCTGACGCTCGAAGGTCAGAAATACCATGTGCTGTGCAAGCAAATTTCGCTCTCGTCTTTGGATAACGATCGCTTGACCATGATTATCTTTCGTGACGCGCACGACTACCTGAGCACCCTACTTCCATCGCCTTATGAGGCCGACACCCAGGTGCGGTTGATTGGTCACTCCCCCTTGATGGAACAGCTCAGAAGCACCATCGGTAAAATCGCCAACAGCTATGCCAGTGTGCTCATTACCGGCGAAAGTGGCTCAGGAAAAGAGGTCGTGGCATTTGCCATTCACCAGAGCAGCCCCCGTAAAGCCGCCCCCTTCGTAACAATCAACTGTGCTGCCATTCCCGAACAGTTGTTGGAAAGCGAACTGTTTGGCTATGTGCGCGGCGCATTCAGCGGGGCCGACCCCAAAGGCCGAGTGGGAAAATTTGAGCTGGCCAACGGCGGCAGTCTGTTTCTGGATGAGATCGGCGATATGCCGCTTCATCTGCAGGCTAAGCTGCTCAGGGTTCTGCAGGAAAAGGCGATCACTCGCGTCGGGTCTAACAACACCATCAATATTGATGTACGAATTATTGCCGCGACCAACAAAAATATTAACGCCATGGTGGAGAATAATCAGTTTCGCGAAGATCTTTTCTATCGCCTGAACGTGGTCCCGTTGGTTCTTCCCTCTCTACGCGAACGACGAGCAGATATTGCCGTTCTCGCGCAATATTTTGCCGATGAGTTTTCGGTCAGTTATCAGCGACCGTCGCAAAAGCTCCCCGATGACGTCATCAACCGCCTCTATGCCTGGCACTGGCCTGGCAACATTCGTGAATTACGTAACGTCATCGAATATATTTTCGTGATGCGCGGGGAAGCCGCTGGGATCAACGCCAGCCATCTGCCTCCTTACCTGCTCACCGCAGCTGACGGCAGAAAAACGTCGATGACAGCCCAGCCTCAGCAGCTTGCTAATAAGGGAAAGCAAGCGGAAAGGGAGGCCATTGAAAATGTCATCCAGCGATTTGGCGCAAGCGTGGAGGGAAAAAAACAGGCAGCGACTGAACTGGGGATCAGCATTGCCACGCTTTATCGAAAAATAAAGCTATACGGGTTATGACCCCCATCTTACTTAACGAAAAAGCCTGCGTAATGCGGGCGTCCGGCAGGTACAACAGAGCAAATCAATTCCCTGGCGACTTAATCAAACACACCATTAATAACAGCAGTAACAATCGCCGTGCTCAGTGCAATTAACACTAAATTGTCGCCAACGACCTGCCATTCATAGCCAGGGTAATACGGCAGTTGATTCAACATTGAGGCTGGGACGCTCTTTTTAGCGATCCCCGGAGGAAGCGGTTTTCCTCGCGCCAGATTTTTGGCGATACCTGGCGGCAGTGATTTATACCCCGTCAAACCGTATCTGACAGCATACTGCCTGGCCACGTTATAGCTGATGTCGCTATCCACATGATCCGGCCTGCCATAATTTTTACGCTGTTCTGCATGTGAATTATTTTTTTGACCGGCGTTTCCTTTCTGGCTGTTATCACTATTACCCTTGTTTCCGCTGTTGCCATGGTTGCCACTGTTACCATTCCCGTTGCCGTTACCGGGGTTAGCGAATACAGGGGTGGCACACATCGTCATCGCGGCAACGGCGACTAAAGCCGTTGCTAAAGTACGGAGTCTGGACATGATGATTCCTTAAGATGTGGATACATATAAAAATGTAAGGTATTCCATGATGACTGGCTATCGCTATAACTCCGATTTATTGGCAAAAAAAGCGATGGCTTTTTGCCAGGCATAAGTCTGCGAATGCCCGCATTTGAAGTTTACCCCCGCCATCTGTTAACTCAGGAACGGCAGAACGCGTATCTCATTTCGCCCTCACTACGCTGGAGAAAAATTAGCCAGAAATGTTGCAAAACTGCTATAAAGTCTTTCCCTTCTGTCGGCTGGTGTTAAACTGGAAAGTGTGATCTTCATCATAACCTGTTCAAACAGAAAAAAGAGACACTGCTATGCAACATATCATTGAGGGCTTCCTCAACTTCCAAAAAGAGATTTTCCCTCAACGTAAGGAACTCTTTCGCAGCCTGGCATCCAGCCAGAATCCAAAAGCGCTTTTCATTTCCTGTTCCGATAGCCGTCTGGTGCCGGAACTGGTGACCCAGCAAGAGCCGGGGCAGCTTTTCGTTATTCGCAACGCCGGCAATATCGTACCGTCTTTCGGTCCCGAACCTGGTGGTGTCTCCGCCACTATCGAATATGCGGTAGTTGCACTTGGCGTGACGGATATCGTCATCTGTGGTCATTCCAACTGTGGCGCGATGAAAGCCATTGCTGATAGCCAGCCTCTGGATCCGATGCCCGCAGTGGCTCACTGGCTGCACTATGCCGATGCCGCCAAAGCCGTGGTTGAGAAAAAAACCTGGGATAACCCCATCGATAAAGTTAACGCCATGGTGGAAGAGAACGTTATTGCGCAGTTGAACAATATTAAAACGCATCCTTCAGTAGCTGTTGGACTGCGAAATAATGCGCTGCGTCTGCATGGCTGGGTGTATGACATCGAAAGTGGTGAAATTCGTACCCTGGATAAAAACAGCAAAACCTACGTTTCCCTTGCTGACAACCCGCAGGTGCATTTCGAGTAACCCCTCCACTGGAGCAAGGATGCTCTGGACATTTTTTCCTACTTTTGTGCTACCGACAAAAAAACATCTGCAACTAGTTTTTAAGATAGGCGTAGATATTTCTACATCAGTCATCGCGCATTCATTCAACATTGCGGCAAATGACATGTAGTGACCTGCAAAACGGCTGTCCCTATAGGCATTTTTTCAAGTTGCAGGCGATAACAAGGAGTATGCGCAAATGCTAGCGAAAATAAAACGAATGATAAAAATGTTATTCTATCATGAGTCATGGGACATCATGATTCTAAAGGATCATGGCTCACACTTATTCCCCGCTAATACTCTGGAAATACTGAGTAAAACTGCTGCCCAGCAGTTAAAAAAGAAATATACGTTTCAGGCCGACCCTTTTATTATTGAAAAGGCCGATAAACTGTATGTTTTTTATGAAGCTTTTAGCTTTCGAAACTCGAAAGGTACGCTAAGATGCCGTATTCTGGATCGTGAACTGACTGAAATCGATGATGTTAAACTTGAGGGCTTTGACGACTTAAAGTGTCATTTGTCATTCCCTTTCCTGATTCATATCAACGATCAGCTATTCATGATCCCCGAGTCTTCAGAAAGAAAAGAAGTCATACTGTTTCAGTCGGTAGAGTTCCCGGTACGCTGGAAGAAAATCAAAGTCTTAATATCGGATACTGAAGTAACAGATAATGTGTTTCTCACAATTAATGAAACCTGTTATCTTTTATCCACCACAATGGATAATGAAATTATTATTCACTCTGCTGAGAATATCTATGGGCAGTGGCAGCGGATTGCCCCCTCATTGAAGGTGAGCAACCATCACCATCGGGGAGCGGGTGCGCCCTACCTTGTCGATAACAAAATGTACTTCCTCACCCAAGAATGCACGCCTGAAACCTACGGAAAATCCATCTACATCAAAGAATTAGTCACATTAAGCAATACTGTATTTGATGAAAGCCTGATCGAGAAAATCAATTCCTCGATCAACCACAGTGATGGTGTCCATACACTAAACTTCTCAAATAATTATATTGTTTATGACACTAAAATAAACAAGTTCAGTTTTTTATCTATACTTAAAAAAATATCTTACAAATGTATGGTGAGATATCGTAACTACAACCTTACCAGACTTCACCAATAGCAAGTTTTCTATGGTAGTGGCGTGAATCAAAACCCGTTTTGATAGCATAAATCTGGAGTCTGTATGGCAATTTTTGTCACTGGTGGCGCAGGTTATATTGGTTCACATACTGTTTTAACACTACTGGAAAGAGGCGATGATGTCGTTGTCGTTGATAATCTGTCGAACTCTTCTCGAGTCTCGCTGGACAGAGTCGCGGAACTTGCCGGCAGGGAACCGACTGTCTATATCGCCGACGTTCGGAATCGGCAGGCCTTAAAGCACATTTTCACCCGCCATAACATCACTGATGTCATTCATTTTGCGGGACTCAAATCGGTTTCAGAGTCGATAAAAGAACCCCTCGCCTACTATGAAAACAACGTCACTGGTACGCTGGTATTACTGGATGAGATGCTGGCCGCGGGCGTTAATCGTTTTATTTTTAGCTCATCGGCCACAGTATACGGTAATCCGGAAAGCGTGCCGCTAAGCGAGCAATCACGCACGGGCGGTACGACCAATCCGTACGGCACGTCTAAATTAATGGTCGAACAGATTCTGGCAGATTTTTCACGCGCACAGCCCGATTTTCGCATCACCTGCCTGCGCTATTTTAACCCGGCCGGTGCCCATCCATCGGGTCGAATTGGCGAAGATCCTAACGGTGTTCCTAATAATCTGGTCCCGTATATCTCCCAGGTCGCAATTGGTAAACTTGAAACCGTGTCGGTATACGGCAATGACTATCCAACCTTCGACGGTACCGGCGTTCGTGATTACATACACGTTATGGACCTGGCGACCGGCCACTTAGCCGCGTTGGATTGCCAGAACAAAGGCGCTGCCTACAAAGTGATTAATCTCGGTACCGGAGTCGGGTATTCCGTGCTTAACCTTATTGAGGCGTTTGAAAAAGCAGCGCAAACAAAAATTAATTATCAGTTTGCCGCCAGAAGACCTGGGGACATTGCCGAGTGTTGGTCAGACCCTTCTCTGGCGCGAAAAGAGTTAGGCTGGCAGGCTATTTATAGCCTTGATGACATGATGCGCGACACGTGGAACTGGCAAAAAAATAACCCGAATGGTTATAACCTGTGATGTTCTCAGCAACGAGCCTGGTCACCAGGCTCGTTGCTTTACCGGGCTAGCGTGACGTTATGGTTGATACACGATACCAGCCGCTGCTCTGCTTCCCTTCATTGGCAAAGTTAATTCTCGCCGCACCGGATTTATCCAGCATCGCAACCTCAATCGCATATTGCCCTTTCGCCAGTCGACCTGGCATAGGCAGCGCATAACTGACCTGATGAATTCCCGGGAGCCAACGTCGTATATCATCCGCCGCATTACCCTGCGCCACCACCTTATTGGCACTGTCTACCACACGAAATGCCAGCGTATAGGGCAGGTAGATAGGTGCCACACCATCGTTATACCAGGTACTGTTCAACGTCAGCGTGTGTCCACCGCTCCACACGGCCTCATGGCTCAGGGATGCTAAGCGAAATCGATAGCCCAGTTTGGTCAGCGCATCATCGACAATCGGTCGATAATCGCTGGGTATCGCTCTCGATTTCAGGTTGATAGTACTGGCATGCTGTTTGAACGCCCAGTCAAAAATCCCCTGCACTTCGGCGCGCGTATAATGAAAAGAATTCTTCCAGTCCTGCATATACGAACAGATTTCCAGACTCACTGGCGCGCGTTTCCAGGCATCGTTAAACCCTGCATAACTTTGCTGCGCTGCCAGTAATCGCTGCGGGTAATCATCTTGCATATGATTCCAGGCGTCTGAAAACACGCGCAGGTCACCCCAACAGTCCGCTCGCCACCCGGCCCCACGCGCCACCGCATTTGCCAGGCTTTGCCCACCGCTTATCAGCATAATTTTGGGCGTTTTGGGAAAGGCAGAAAAGTGCATCGCAACGTAGCGATCCAACTGTCCGGTGGTGTATCGCTCCAGGAGTGGCTTCAGATCGGGGAAGTTGCTGTTATGCCACTCGCCCCACGAACCCACCATGCCGATATCAACAAAAGCGAGATTCTCATTACCATCGTAGCGCTGACCCAATGTGTTGAGCAGACGCTGGCTGTATTCGATAAACAGTGGGTCATCTAAATCCGGTACAAACGTCTTATTATCAGACGTCCAGGTTCCTTTTACGCCTTTTTTAATCAGCCAGTCGGGAATTTTAGTGCCATCCGCCGGGTCGGCAAGCGCCATAAATCGTAGCCCGACATTCATCGCGGGACGGTGCGCCGCAGCGTATCTAAAGGCATCATCCACCAGCGCAAAATTGTACTGCCCTTCAACAGGTTCCAAATCTCGCCAATAAAATCGCTCATACTCGAACCCGGTATTGGGATAATCCGCCAGGCTCAGCGTTTCACCGTATCCCTGATGAAAACTGGCAACGCCAATCCCCGGGTTGGTCAACGGCCCCGTCAATGCTTTGGGGGTTACGGTCGTTAATGCGGCCATCACCGACAGCGGGAGGAACATACCCAACAGCGCAGAAACCCATTGACACTTCATCGCAGTAACGCCCTCGCAGGTTTAATAACACTAGTGTTTTTTCAGGTTTAACCACCAGTCCCAAATACCGACGTGAAAATTTTGGAATACATCAATACCTAGCGCTGATTTGATCATATACAGCGTCAGCAATATGCAGCAGGTGACGAACAGCACGGCGATCAACAGCAAAAAAGTGAGCAAGATCCGCGACAAGGTCGATTCCTGGCGATGCTGGCGGCGTAAATCTCTGCCAAACAAAAAAACCAGATAAAAACGTTTACTGAAAAAAGGAAAACTCCGGCGAATATCAATCTGATGCCGTGCAGCCAATGTCGAGGCCAGGATCGCGTTTTCCACCCCTGCTTTTTGTTCCGGGGTCAACTCCTCCGCTATTTGCTCATCAAGGTGAGCATAGAACCGTTCGATGACGGGGGGACGATTTTGAGGACTGGTCAAAATTAACCTATATCTTTATCAATTGAGTGGTAGACGTTGACTGTCTTTTTGGCGATTTCATGCCAATTATAGTTTTGCAAATATACACGATAGTCCACACGATTGGCTGTCACCCACTGGGTTAATTTCCCGGCCAGACTGTTCACGTCCCCGACCTTAAAATAGGCTGCGACAGGTAACTGAACTTCAAGGTTAGCCGGAATATCACTGACCACAGCGGGAAGAGAAAAGGACATCGCTTCCAGCAGCGCAATAGGTAGACCTTCGTGATATGAAGGCATCACAAACAGTTTCGCCTGTGAAAATACCGCCTGCAGTTCATCACCGCGTAAAAATCCGGTCATCACCACACCAGGCGTGTCGGCGGCCAGCTTTTTGAGGCGAATGCTGTATTCGGTCGGATGATCTGCATCGCCAATTAACACCAGCGGCAGGGTCAAACCGCTATGTTGATAAGCGGCGATGGCGTCATGCATCCCTTTTTCTTCTACAAATCGTCCAACCACCACAAGATAATTTTTCGGCTGTAGCCCAAAGCGGGAGAGCGTATTTTCGATAGTCAGCTCAGATAACAACCGCGGCTCATTCACGCCGTTGTGAATTAAATGCGCGTCATAGCGACCATGTTTTTTCTGGATCAGTTGATTAATCACCTCAGAAATCACAATCACCTCGTGGGCGTATCTCACCGCCCAGCGCTCACCCAGCAACAGTATTTTTTTGGCAATGAATCCCCATTTCTGACGATCGTAGTCAGGCCCATGGTGGGTAAAAACGACCTTTTTGCCCAGGACGCGTAATAATGGAATCACAAGGCCCGGTCCGATAGCATGCACATGCACAATATCCGAATGGTCGAAAACTGTCCTCAATGCCGCTAAAACGGAATGCACAATCGCTTCCAGCGAGCGTTTTTTGGGCGCCCACAGCGCATAGGTTTCGACTTTCTTATACGTTGACCGTTTGTAATTTACATACGGTGAGCGAGCGATAACACAAATATCAACATCGAGCTGCTGCTTAATAGCAGGATAAAGATTCTGGCAGTGAGTCTCCACGCCGCCCAACACATCCGGAATACCTCGTGTGCCAAAAACCGTTATTTTTTTCATACTAGGGCCTGCTAAGCAGTTCTTTATACAGCGCCAGCAAGGTGTCCATATGTTTGCTTAGCGCATATTTTTCACTTAACCGCGCCCGACCCTGTAACCCCATAACCCGCGCTTTCTCTGGCGAGTCGGCCAGCGTCTCCATCGCATTCGCCAACGCTTGCACGTTGCCCGGCTCGAATAAAATCCCTTCACTACCGTCACGAATTTGTTCCGGGATCCCGCCAATGCGCGATCCAATCACCGGCTTGCCCAGGGACATCGCCTCTAATATCGCCATGGAACAGTTTTCATAACATTCAGAAGGAAGGATTACCGCCCGTGCATGCTTAATAAGCTTATCAAGGGCTTCCCCTTGCTGCACATAACCTAAAAATTCAACATCCGGGTATTTGGCGACTAACTCGTCATGTAGCGGGCCGTGGCCCACAATTTTCAACGGCGCTTTGTTCTGCATTTTCTCATGTGCCGCCAACAGCGTTGCCACCCCTTTTTCACGGCTCAGGCGACCAAAGAACAGCATATAGCCTTCATCGCTTGCCTCATCCAGAGGACGACTGTCATCTACGCCATTGACGATCACATCAATGCGCGACTTCGGCAGCGTACGCAGCAGCACCCCGCGTAAAAAAACGCTCGGCGAAACGATCACATCCAGCGCCTGGTAATTTTGCGCAATGTATTGCCAGGTTGCCTCCAGAGAGAGCAATAAGCTTTTTGAGGCGGAACCTTCCTGGCAACGATACCTGAAAGCATTAAAAACCGTGCCGGTGATACAGGAGTCACACACTTTGCCGTCGCGCAACATGGAATACGTAGGGCAGACAATCTTATAGTCATGCGCAGTCAGTACCGTTTTGCAGCCAAAATTGCGCGCAACTTTTATCAGCGCCGGCGTTAATTGGTGATAGATATTATGAAAATGAACGATATCCGGGCGCTCTTTTTGCAATAACGCCAGCATCTTTTTGCAGGCCTGCGAATTATGAATAAAGTTAACCGCCGTTTTGAGCCCACCCAACAAATTACTTTCCTGGTGGTAGTCCACATTGCTGACAAAATAATCCGCATAGTCCGAAGGGAAATTTTTCTCATGCTGCATCGAGAAATCAATCACCTGCACTCCGGCCTGTTTCAGCATATCGCGCTCTTGAAAATAAACCGTTTCCGCGCCGCCTTTGATGAAAAAAAACTTATTTACTAATAAAACTTTCATGGCGTCTGCCTTAGTTATTCATGAATGATTTTACTGTCAGGCGGAGTCAACGGATCGCGTAGCGGATGTGTTAACCCTTTAACAAGCCCCGCGGAAAGCACAGCTAAGTTCATCACGCTTTGCAGGCCATTCAGTAACGACCGATTCTGTACGGTTTTCAGTATCACAAAGGCAAGCAATGGCAGAAATGCGATATCGAAAATTTCGAGATTAAAGGTCACCGCCGCAATGAACAAGGCAACCAGGTAAACAGCAAAAATCGCCTCGTTTTTAACCATTTTTAACGCTTTAATGAAATAAGGCTTTCCCCAGGCGCAACGTAAAAATTCGCCCGGAGCCTGATAGTATCCGCTTTTCCAGCGATGCTTCAGCATCTGAAAGGTCGGCATGGTATGCGAAGTATGAATAAAATACGGAATATTCAGACGACGTAATTTATAACCCGCGTCAAGTAAACGCAGGCCGAGTTCAGCTTCTTCATAAGCATGCAGATTACGGTTGGTGAGATAACCAATTTTCTCAATGGCGGAGCGGCGATATAGCCCCCCGCCGCCTAAATGGTCGCTATCCCCTACGGGATAGATTTTATTAATGCGTTGCTTACGCGATTTAAATTCATAGTTAACGGCATCGTCCATTTCGACGGTTCCCGCTACGCCAGCGTATTCCGGTTCCGCCTGCAAAAACGCGACAGCCTGATCCACAAATCCTTCTTCCAGCTCCATGTCGCCGTCCATCAGCAACAGATATTCCCCTTCACTATAAAGGTAACCCAACTGATGTCCGACACCACAGCAACGATCGCCTGGATCGGTTAATGACACCACAGTCACCCCTTTATCGATCGCCAACTGCTGGGTGTTATCCGTTGACAGACTATCTGCCACAATAATTTTATGTGGATAATCAACAAGCTGTTTACGGATACTATCAATTGTTTTCTCAATACATTCAGATTCATTGAGCGTTTTGATACTCACTGAAATAAACGGTTTATTGTCCATACAATTACCCTACGCAGCGAAGGACGGTTCGACGAATCACTAAACTTGATCCTAGTGATAAATAGAACAGGAATTGTAACATCGGTGTAATCATCAGTATCTGGCTGTAAGGTAAGCTAATTAAGCAAGCAATCGCAAAAGCATTAAATGCCGGAGCAAAGCTCAACAACTGAAGATCCTGCGGGTCCAGTTGTTCAAGCATCAGTAAAGGCTTGGGCTGACATATTTTCAGGATATAAATAAATAAGCTAATGAAGATTAACGTGCCAATCACACCCACTTCCCACAGCAGCATACTCAGAGAAGTCGAGTCGAGGATTAAGTTATAAATAATATTCAGAAAGCCCGGCGATACCGTACTCCCGCTGTTAGTGGCGTTGAGTCCATAGCCAAATAACGTTCCTGACAGTCCCCACAGATCATTATTTTTTAGCCAGAACAGGAAAGTCGTAAAGCGCCCTAACTCCCCGGTAGACATAATGTAGTTCGGGTCAAAAATATAGCTCAAAGAGTCGATAAAAATACTCAACGCGCTTTTCGACGGATCGCCGCCAAACGCAGTAGAATAATAATATGCAAGGATAACTATCGACAGGCTAATCAGCAGCAACATCCCCGCCACAATAACCAACAACGTCTTCAGATTAACCTTACTAACATCTTTAACGTAGCTCGGTGAGATCCACACCCACGCCAGGAATAGAGGCGATAGCAGGATAACGAACTTTACTTCACCAATAATGCACAGCCCGATCCCGAGCACAATGTGCAACGCCATGGATTTAAACGTGGTCAGTCCGTGCTTATACTCAGAGACCTTTAACAGCATAATCAGCAGGCAAAACAGGCCCATCGCGGCAGTGTTACCTCCCCCCATCGGGTCGCCGCCAAAGGTACCCACCACGGAATCCCATTTTTCATCTTCACCACGCACCGCGACACGCTGGGGAACAACCAGTAAAACCTGATAAATCATGACCGGGATCTGCGCGTAAAACACCCAGTATAAATAGCGAGTCACGCGATAAATCTGCGACTCCCGGCAAAATCCCAGCAGCAAGCAGATCATCACCAGCGACAGCGCAATTTCATTTTTAAAGGCCACAATCGCGACGGTGATCCCGCCCTGAATCAGAGTTGAGGCCCCGGCCAGTATCAGGAACGAGAAATACAGCGCCAGCACTATCGTCTCCTGCGCATCCAGACGCAGCGAGCCATCCCGCGTCTGCATCACCAATAATCCCACCATCAACAGGGTCAGAAAAAAGGGGATCCATAGCACCGACTGTATGCCGGTAAAGTATTGCACCAGGCCACACAGGATCAGCGTAACGAAGGTATAACCTTGTAAATAATATCCGGTATTCAGCGTCATAGTATCACCGGCCTGTCTTTCAGCAGATTAGCCCGCTTGTTCATTTTCAAATAAATAAAGGCGTAGCGAATAAATGTCAGTGAAGAAAACAAAATCACCGACGTTGCATAGTCTTTATAAAAATAGGGCGTCACGACAAAAGCGAATAGCACAATCGCCAGTTGCTCCAACTGGATGCGCAGAAAATAGCGATGGGAGCCAAAAATTAGCTCTATGACCGTCAGGGGGCTTATCGCCAGCGCCGGGAACAGGTAGGGTAGCATGTAGCGAGACGTTTCAATGGAGTTAATCCAGTCTTCGCTAAAACCGAGGCGCATCACAATCGGATAGAAAATAAACACGCCAAGAGTACAGATAACTCCCAACACCAGCAGCAGCATCCGTACCCGGGTATATTCCTGATAATTAAAGGTGTTATTTCTAAAATCGATAGACCACTTGGAAAAAATAGTATTACGTACCGCGTTCCCGATGATCACCACCGGCGCCAAGCAGAAGCGGCTGACCACGGAAAAATAACCGGCTGTCAGCGCCGAAAACCAGAAGTTAATCAGCATAATCGGCAAATTGCTGCTAGCCATCGCCAACACCTCAGCGCTACCGACTTTAGTAATGTGATGAATATTCTGTTTAAAAAAATGCCAGTTGCTGGCGGGTCGTAAATGCTGGACCGCCACCGAACGAATATCAAACGAATGCAATATACAGCTTACCGTCAGTACCATCGTCGCACAGGCCCACGACCAATAAAACAGCTGCACATGATGCGTAACCAGTATCGAAAGTAATACCACCACAGAAACAGAAATGCGCTGGAAGATCAGAAAACGAAAGTTAGCTGTGCGCAGCGACAGGTTTTCCGAGATGAGAACCCACGCCGTAGCAAGCGTCAGTAAATAGAGGAACAATATGCTCTGGTGGAACAACCACGCGGTCAATACGGCGTAGGGTAAGGCAATAATCGTGCTTTGTATCAGACAAAACACGACATTCTGTACCAGTTCATCATCCTGCTGTTTAGGAATTAAAAGCTGTGATGCAAAGGTACAGACCTGAGCGCCCACCACGGCAATACTGTAGTTGAGCGCATAAAGCCCCACTTCAGCCATATCGTACTTATGTGAGATCAACCAGATAGACAGCGCACCAATCAACTGTGAGATGACTGATGAACCGGCTATCGTGGAGGCGCTCTTCAGTAGACTCATACTCGGCCTGGCGTCGTCATCAGTTGATCGGTACTGAAGTTCAGTGAGCGCAGACCCTCTTGCGTTTCAAGGTCCTTTTCTTCAACCGCATTCAGCACAGCGCCAATCACAACGCCATCATTTTCCTCGATCTTATCCAGCGCGTTGGCTATATGCCCCGCCGAACCCGAGCCGGCTTTCACGATGAAAATAACGCCATCAACGGCACGTTTAATCAATTGCACATCCTGACTCTGATTCACGGCAGCCACATCAATAATGATGCGTTGATAGTGGGATTTCAGCTCGTGCATTAAGGGCTCAAGATGCCCGGACGACAACATAAGTAGAGAAGAAAGGGTGGTCTTCCCGTGCGGGATAAAATCGAGATTATCACTGAGCTTGATCCGCGCCTGTTCAAGCAAGGTCTCCCCACGCAGCAGTTCCGCTACGCCTGCGGACGTTGCCGATGCCAGCTCGGATGAGAGTCCGTCAGTATTGAAGAAATCCGCATCAATAAGCAGCGTTTTCTGGTCGAAACTAAAGGAATTTGCTAACAGACTCGCCAGCAAAGAGCGCCCTTCACGGTGCTCCGTCGACGCCACGGCGAGCGTCTGTAACGGTCGATTATCCAACATAATCCGGGTACGGATACCGTGCACAATATCGGCGTTCAGTGGATTCTTGAGGATCATGTCGCGAACCTGTGCGCGCCCTGAGGTTCCGCTAAACCGACGGATTTCGCCCAGTGGAGTAACGTTCAGGCGTTTTTTCATACGACTCAACGTACGGATTGAGTTGTCCATCGCCGCTTTGACAATGAAATACATGATACTGAACACCACCACCAGCAGAACCACCATCACCAACAAGAGGGATTTATTCGGTTTCGCGGGTTTTAGCGCGGGAACGGCAGGATCATATAACACCGCGTCAGCATTCACGCCGGACAGCGACAGTTCCTGAGTACGTTGATACAGCGATTTATACAGATCTTCCATTTTATCTAACGACAGCTTTTGGCTGTTCCAGGCATCGCGTTTTGAGGCCATTTTCTGGAAGATCTCTTTCTGCTGCGCCACCTGCTGCTGATAGTTCTTTTCATCCGCCAGCGCCGCCAGATATTGCTGACGTAACCCCTCTTTCAGCTCACCCAGTACCCGTCCGGTTTGACTTTGGATCGACTTGACATCAGCTTCTGCTTTTAAAATTGCGGGATTTTTCGGCCCGTATACTTTGCGCAGTTCAGACAACGTGCGCTGCGCCTGAATTAACGCGATACGTAAATCCTGAATCTGGGCGTGGTTAGAGATCGAAGGTTGAGAGATAACGCTCTCCGCCGACCGCCCTCCGCTGTTCACCTCGTTATAGACAGATTCAGCGGCAACGCGACGCTGGGTCGCATCAGCCAGGCGATTGGTGACGATACTTAACTGCTCGGTTTCAAAACCATCGATACCGCGAAAAGTCAGCAGCCCGGCGTTTTTCAGATAGCTGTCCATTTCCTCTTTTTGTTTCGCTATCGACTTCTGAATCTCTTCCATTTTTTCAAAATTCAGTTCGCGGGCTTTCTCTACTTTCAGACGCTTTTGCTCAACCGTATAGTTGATGAAAGCCTGCGCGACGCCGTTGGCAACGTCAGCAGCCACCAGCGGCGAGGGGGATTCATAGGTGATAGACGCCAGGTTCGTTGTACGAATACCGATGACATTCAGGTTTTTCGACAACGTTTTCAGCGCTTGCTCCATCCTCAACTGCCGGCTTTCACTGCTTTCCGCTCCCTGTTTTTCCCCGGTAAATTCCGGATTTTCATCCAGCTTCATATCGCGGACGGCCTGCTCAAGCACAATTCGTGAATGCATCAACGCATATTGCGTTTCGTAGTAACCACTGCGCGTTGAATCGAAACCATCAACCTGTGGGAACGGAGAAACGTTATCGGCCTGTGCTTTAATCAGTACCGTCGCCGTTGAGACATACTTTGAGGACATCATGCTGATTATTGGATATGCCACGACCCCGGCAACGATACCGGCCAGCGCGATTTTCCAGGCGTTCTTTTTCAGCTCTTTGGCAAAGCGGGAGAATTCGACAGTGTTTTCTCGTTTTTTGCCGTTTTCCACTATAGATAGTTTCATCGTCAGAAGAACCCCATGCCAATAATCACGACATCCCCAGGATGAACAGAGTGCGTTAAATCGACATTCTCAAGCAGCTGATTGCTGCCAGACAGGCGAATGTTGATATCTTGTCGGTCAGCACGATCTGTAAATCCCCCTGCCTGCGCAATAGATTTCTCGACGGTAAGACCTGGCTCCCAGGCAAATCCGTTCGGACTTTTCACCTCACCTGAAACATAGTATTTACGGAACTCGGCAATGCTCACCGTCACCATCGGCGTGGTAAAGTAATCTCCCGTCAACCGTTGAGTTAATTCGTTGGTCACTTGATCGACAGTTTTATCTTTTAATTTAAGAGCGCCCACAAACGGAAAATTAATCTCCCCGCTCTTATCCAAAATAAACCGCATCGTCATATCGGGTTGACCGTGAACAGCGATATTGACAGTATCCCCCGCCCCAAGCCGGTAATCCTGCTGAACAGCAGCAGGATCGTCCATTAATCTTGGGCCGGACGTTGAGCACCCGGCCACCAGGATACTGAATAGCAAAAACGCGCACAGTTCTATTATTTTCATTTTAGATCTGAACCTTAGCTTTAAGCATAATCATAGAATTATCATAACCCAACGTTCTAATAACTTCCTGGTTGTCGTTGGGACCGATATAAAACGAGTCAGTATCCTTATTCGAATTCAATGTATCTAATTGATATTTAATCTCAAAATTAACCGATGGCGTATAGTCGTAGCTCATTGTGACGCTAAACACCCCATCTTTATCATGTCGGTCCTTGTTCTGTTTTTTATAGTCTTCCGCAGTGTATGAATAATCCAGCAAAGTCGAAAAACGATTACCTAACCAGAAATGCTGGTAAGAAATGCCATACTGGGTCACTAAAATATATCCCCCAACTTCCGACGGGTCTTTAATGCTTTGCGCCGAGTGGGCCGTGAAAACCGACTGTTGTAGCGGCTTCCACTCTGCTTTTATGTCCCAGTTCAGACCATTAAAATCATGCGAGTTTGCGCTGTTTTCAAATGTTTTGTACAACCATGAAATATTCATGTCGACGTTGGTTTTTCCAGTCAACTGCGATTTCATGCCGTACAGCAAATAGTATTCATTAGTATCTTTTTCTGAGTTGTTGTCATAGCGACGCTGGTTAGTAATAAAGCTATAGCGAAAGCGTGTTCTGGATGTGTATTGGTCAAAAATTTCCGCGACCAGGCTATTTTCATGCCATTCCTGTTCCTGAATGTAATGGTAAAAATCCTCACTGGTATCCTGTACATCAGAAGTATTACCGAAAGTCAGTTTTTTGTATAACAACGCCAGTTCCGCTTTGCCACGCCCATCTGGCGCACCGTAGCTGTAGCGCATTTCACTGTTGATGAAATTTGTCGTCAGTGGCGATTTAATCCCATATTGCTGAAACTGGCCCGGTAAAAAGCCCTCGGTAATACCGCGACCACGGGATTCATGCCCAAGCGAATCCTCCAGATTGAGGGTTAAGCCATGCATGAGTCCATAACGCCAGGCCCCATTAAAACGGAAAAAATGATCGGTGTAGTTATCAGCAGAATCGCTTGAATAGTTACGGTAATCTCCAGAGTACATCAGTAAATACTTATCCTGACCGCGCTCGCCGATCATACTCAGCACTGGCTCTGCGCTCTGAAACGAGGAACCGACAGCATCGCTGTTATGTGGCTGATAAATCACGTTATCATTATAACCATAATCCACAGCGACCTTGCCCTGGAAGTCGATCCCCGCCAAGCCGATGTGTGATTTCGGTGATAAATCAGCCCATGCGGACTGCGCTATCACGATTCCGGTAATAACGATTAATTTAGTATGCATTCTTACCGACAAATCCTTTGAAAATAGTTTTAATGATAATTTTTATATCCAGCCACAATGACCAGTTTTGAATGTACTCAATATCGTACTGAACCCGTTTTTCCATCTTATAAAGCGCATCGATTTCCCCACGAAAACCATTAATCTGCGCAAGTCCGGTGATGCCAGGCTTTACCTTATGGCGGATCATGTAATTTTCGACCTGTTTGCGGTACTGCTCATTATGCGTAACCGCATGGGGTCTGGGACCCACAATCGACATACTTCCCTGCAATACGTTAATAAATTGCGGAAGTTCATCCAGAGATGTACGGCGTAAGAAGCTACCGAATTTCGTCACCCGCGGATCGTTTTTCGTGGCCTGAATTACCGTCTCGGAATTCTCCATAACGCGCATAGTACGAAATTTCCAGACCTTAATTTTTTGCCCACTCAGACCATACCTGTCTTGTTTGAAAAACACCGGACCACGAGAAGTGAGTTTGATACCAATAGCGATAACCAACATCAGCGACGAAATCATCAGCATAATGATGCTGCCAAGAACCAAATCTTCCGCCCGCTTAATAAACGAACCCGCCCCTTCAAACGGCGAGCTAAAGATACCGATGGTTTGCAGGTTGTGGATAGAACGTAGCTTGGACATATTGTTGCTGTAGGTATAAAAGTCAGGAACAATATAGGTATCTACGGTGGTGTCTGACATCATGGTCAAAAAATGGCGGATGCGATGCAGCGCCACCATCGGTAAAGCGATATAGATTTCGTCTATATTTCCCAGTCGGGCTTCCTCAACCAGATTAATCACCGGGCCACGAAAGGGGCTTTTAACCTTATCTACAATGTCGCCACAGCGCGATAACGCACGCTCATCATAAAAAGCCAAATCCAATTTGATATCGGCGTACTCATTCAGTAACGCGCTTTCCGCGGCCAGACCATTGTCGGTCAAACCAATAATCGCCACGCGCATACTCTTTTTCGTTGAATATTTAAAAATAAAAAAGCGAATGTAATAAAGAAAAGGTAATGGAATAAAGTACCAGTAAATAATGGCAGAATAAAAAGGCGAAGGTAGCCTGTCTAAGTAACCGAGGGACTCCGGCTCTGCCACCGTCATACTCACCAGCTCGTTAAAAAATATAGCCAACAGCGTACAAAAAAGTAACCGCTTTTGATTACGCAAACCAATCGTTTTAATCTTTTGCTGATAAATTTTGATATATTCAGCAAACAATAAAAAAAAGACGGAGAACAGAATACTCAGAATAGCAATGGTGTTAAATGGCATCAACCCCAGCAGATGAGCACTAAAAATTAACGTCACATTAATAACGATAAAATCAACCAGTTTTAAAAAGACTGGATATCCTTGACTGCTAATCTTTAGCGATTTTTTAAGCATATCTCAGCCCATTATCTATTGATATTTAATTATTTTTTTCTCATTTCATGATGCTAATTATATCACAAGTCTAAAAAACGCAATGCTCCATTGTCAGTAAATGTAAAAAATAATGTTTGCATGTGTGAAAATTCGCCGCTGTGTGATTTTATAACTATGATTTTAAAGGAAATTAATACAACCAAACCATTTACCATAAAATCAAAAAAGACGATTTTTCACAACAAAACCATCATTGACAGTTAACAATTTATGGTCTACGCGAAAACATTTTAGGTATGACAAATTTCACAATGGTGTTATTTGATTTATTTTGAATCACCCTTTCATTGCGGCTAAACACCACAATAAAAATATCTCAGCCAGCAACGCTTAAAAAGCGCACCCGCACGCTTAACCCACCTAAGATTTCGCTACGTGTCAGCTGCGGATGTGTACGGTGTAAACGCGCAATGTCGTTAACCAGCGCCAGACCAATTCCTGCGCCTGGGACATTGCCAACGTTATCGAGTCGATGAAACGGTAGCATCGCCTGATGAACCATCTGATCATCTATACCTGGCCCGCTATCCTCGATCACTAGCACCACGGCTTCGCCTTCACGCTGCAGTCGGGCTGTCACCACACCATGCGGCGGCGTATATTTCAGGGCGTTATCAAGTAGATTCCCACACAGTTCGCCGAGCAGGACTTCATCGCCCTCAATCCACACCGCGCCCTGTTCCCCCTCATAACCCAGATCGATAGCTTTACTGCGTGCCTGCGCCAGCCGGGTAAAACAGCTGCTTTGCACCACCTCATACAAATTAACCGGTGAGAAGTGCTTTTCTCCCTGCTCTTTGCGCTTCACAGCCGACAGCTGAAGCAGCCTTTCCGTCAGTTGAATCGTGTTATCCAGAGTCACGCTCATGGCCTGTAAACTCTCGTACCACTGCTGAGGCTGCGGGCTGGCGAGGGCTACCGCCGCCTGAGTTTTCAGTACCGCTAATGGCGTTTTAAGCTGATGGGACGCGTCAGCGCTGAAGCGTTCCTGACGAGAGATAAGGCCGCGCAGTCGGTCCAGATAGCGGTTAAACGCCACAATCAGCAGACGGGTTTCCGACCACGGCAACAGCTCCGGCAACGGCGTCAGCAGCCCAGGCTCGCGACGTACCATCAGCGATGACAACTGGCGCATCGGACGTAGCACCCGGCGCAGCAGCCAGCCAACCAGCACCAGCGTGAGCATTACCAGCAGTCCTTGCGAAACCCACGAGGAGAACAGCAACTGTCGCGCCAGATAACGCCGTGATTGCAGCGTTTCAGCGACATAAATCTCTGCCATGCCGATAATACCGCCCTCGTTGACGGGCTGTAGCAAACGCGCCACGCGGATTGCTTCGCCGCGATATTCAGTGTGATAAAACCACGCCAGCGCCGGATAAAGTCGTGTGCGCGAGGTGGCAGGCGGCATCGCAGGTAAATCGTCATAACCTGATATCACCTTCCCCGCCGGGTCGACCACTTTGTAATACAGCCTGTCGTTCATATTCAGTTCAAAGCTGTCCAACACCACCCACGGCACATTCACTTCCAGCCGTTTATTACGTACCACTAACCGCTCAGAGACGGTTCTGGCGGACGAGAGCAGCGTCCGATCATACGCCTGCGTCGCCGCCTGTAACGCGCTGACATAGCTGTTAAACGCCGACAGCCCCCACAGCAACAGCAGCGGTAATCCGAGAAACATCAGCAGTTGCAGATACAACGACTGAGGCTTAACCCACCTCATCGCTACGCTCCAGCACATAGCCCAGACCACGTAGCGTGGCGATGCGTACATCGCTTCCCTGAAGTTTTTTACGCAGACGATGGATGTACAGTTCGATACTTTCTGGGCTGACCTCATCGCTCAAACTAAAGACCTGCTCAAACAACTGCTGGCGCGAAACCGGGCGCAACCGACGGTACATCAGCACCGTCAGCAGGGCCTGCTCACGCGGCGTAAGCGCCAACGGTTGCCCCTGCAACAGAAAGTAGCCTTCATCATGAAACGCCAGTTCGCCCAGTTGCTGTATGCCTTGTACCTGCCCCGCGCTGCGACGAAGCAAAGCCCGCAGCCGGGCATCCAGTTCCTCAATTTCAAACGGCTTTGCCAGATAATCATCGGCCCCGACGTTTAACCCTTTCACCCTGTCGGCCACCGCGCCGCGCGCCGTCAACAGCAGAACGGGGAGCGTCTGGCCGCGCTTGCGCAGCCGCTGGACGACTTCAAGACCGTCCAGCCCCGGCATATTGATGTCCAGCACCGCCAGCGCGTACGTTTCGCTATGTAAAAGATGGTCGGCCGCCTGGCCATCAAAAACGCAGTCAACGGCAAAACCGTTTTGCACCAGCGCTTTCTCCAGCCAGTGAGCTAACTCACGGTTATCTTCCGCTAATAAGAGACGCATATCACATCCTGTAAAGTTTCTGCCGCATTGAAAGGGAATTGAAAGGTTAATGTTTTAACAATCACGCAACCGAACCGCTACACATCGGCTCACATAATCACAAAAATCTTCTTTCGTACCTGAAAATCCGGTTTTCCGGTGTGAGGATAAACAATGAAAAAACAATTACTTCGTACCCTTACTGCAAGCATTTTACTGATGAGTACCTCTGTTCTGGCAGAACAAGCGCCATCGCGCACCGAATGTATCGCCCCGGCGAAACCCGGCGGTGGCTTTGATCTCACCTGCAAGCTGATTCAGGTGAGCATGATGGAAACCGGCGCTATCGAAAAACCGATGCGCGTAACCTACATGCCCGGCGGCGTTGGCGCTGTGGCCTATAACGCAATCGTCGCTCAACGCCCGGCTGAAGCAGGTACCGTGGTGGCTTTCTCCGGCGGCTCCCTGTTGAACCTGTCACAAGGTAAATTTGGTCGCTATGGCGTGGATGACGTGCGCTGGTTGGCAAGCGTGGGCACGGATTACGGCATGATCGCCGTACGCCAGGACTCACCATGGAAGACGCTGAAAGATCTGCTGACGGCAATGGAAAAAGATCCTAACAGCGTAGTTATTGGCGCGGGTGCCTCAATCGGTAGTCAGGACTGGATGAAGTCGGCGCTGCTGGCGCAAAAAGCCAACGTCGATCCGCACAAGATGCGCTATGTAGCCTTTGAGGGCGGCGGCGAACCGGTTACCGCGTTGATGGGCAATCACGTACAGGTAGTTTCCGGCGATCTCAGCGAGATGGTGCCTTATCTCAGCGGCGACAAAATCCGCGTGCTCGCGGTGTTCTCGGAAGAACGCCTGCCGGGTCAGTTAGCCAATGTGCCAACCGCCAAAGAGCAGGGTTACGACCTGGTGTGGCCGATCATTCGTGGCTTCTACGTTGGACCAAAAGTCAGTGATGCCGAATACCAGTGGTGGGTCGATGCCTTTAACAAACTCCAGCAAACCGAGGAATTTAAAAAGCAGCGCGATCTCCGCGGCCTGTTCGAGTTCAACATGAGCGGTAAGCAACTCGACGAGTACGTGAAGAAGCAGGTTACGGATTATCGTGAGCAGGCGAAAGCCTTCGGTCTGGCGAAATAAGCGCAGAGGCAAAGATGATGAGCGATCGTATTTTTGCAGGTATCTGGCTGTTGCTCTGTATAGCCGGGCTGTTCGTGGCCTGGCAAATCAGCAGCGAATACAGCTATGAGCCGGTTGGCCCGCGTCCCTTTCCGCTGGGCATTATCAGCCTGATGCTGTTATGCGCCGTGGCGCTGCTGTTGCGCCACCCGGACACCATCAGTTGGCCTCGCCGCCATGTGCTGCAAAAGCTGCTGACGATGGTGATTGTTCTGTTGATGTACGCCTGGGGTTTTGAATGGCTCGGTTTTCCCATCGCCACCGCCATTCTTACCGTGGTGATTGGCATGCTGTTCGGCGCAACCATTCCGGCTGCGGGTATTTCCGGCGCGGTGCTCGGCATTCTGTTGTGGTATGCCTTCGACCGGCTGCTTGACGTCACCTTACCACTCGGCGCCTGGCTGGGTTAACGGAGAAACGATGGATACCTGGATTTATCTTTCTCAGGGTTTCGCGGTGGCGATGACGCCGGAAAACCTGGTTATCGCCTTGATTGGCTGCTTTGTCGGCACCATCGTCGGGCTGCTGCCCGGCCTCGGGCCGATTAACGGCGTGGCGATCCTGCTGCCGCTGGCTTTCGCGTTGCACCTGCCGGCTGAATCTGCGCTGATCCTGCTGGCGACGGTCTACATTGGCTGTGAATACGGCGGGCGTATCTCCTCCATCCTGCTGAACGTGCCCGGCGATGCGGCAGCAATTATGACCGCGCTGGATGGCTACCCGATGGCGCAACAAGGGCGCGGCGGCGTCGCGCTCTCTATCTCGGCGGTCAGCTCATTCTTTGGTTCGCTTATCGCTATCGGCGGCATCATTCTGTTTGCCCCTGCGTTAGCCCAATGGTCGCTGGCCTTCGGTCCGGCGGAATACTTTGCCTTAATGGTTTTCGCCATTGCCTGTCTCGGCAGCATGATGGCGCAAAATCCACTGAAATCATTTCTGGCAGCGCTTATCGGTCTCGGCCTTGCGACCGTCGGCGTGGACGCCAACACCGGGGTTTATCGCTTTACCTTTGACAGTGTTCATCTCTCCGACGGCGTGCAGTTTATCGTGGTAGTAATTGGGTTGTTCTCTGTCTCAGAAATACTGTTAATGCTGGAACATACCAGCAGTGGCCAGACGCTGGTGCGTAAAACGGGCCGCATGTTGTTCAATGCCAAAGAAGGTGCGCAGTGCGTGGGCGCCACCCTGCGTTCATCGGTGATCGGCTTTTTCGTCGGCGTCTTGCCTGGCGCGGGCGCAACCATTGCCAGCGCTATCACTTACATGACCGAGAAAAAGCTCAGCGGCAACAGCGACAGCTTCGGCAAGGGTGATATTCGCGGTGTGGCGGCACCTGAGGCCGCGAACAATGCCTCGGCCTGTGGCTCTTTTATTCCGATGCTGACGCTCGGCGTTCCAGGCTCCGGCACCACGGCAGTGATGATGGGCGCGCTGACCCTGTACAACATCACCCCTGGCCCGGCGATGTTCACCGAACAACCGGATATCGTTTGGGGACTGATTGCGGCGCTGCTGATTGCCAACGTGATGCTGCTGGTGATGAACATCCCGCTGATCGGTCTGTTTACCCGTATGCTGACCATCCCACTGTGGTTTTTGGTGCCCGCTATCGCAGCAGTCTCCGCGGTTGGCGTGTACGCCGTTCACAGCACTACCTTTGATCTGGTGTTGATGGTCGCCCTTGGCGTACTGGGCTACATTCTGCGTAAGATGCACTTCCCGATGTCGCCATTGATTTTAGGCTTCGTGCTGGGCGAAATGCTGGAGCAAAACCTGCGTCGGGCGCTGTCTATCAGTAACGGCAGCATGGATATTCTGTGGGCCAGCGGCGTAGCAAAAGTGCTGCTGGTGATGGCGGTACTGGTTATCGTGATCCCGCCGGTGCTGCGCCTGATCCGTAAGCGTAACAGCAAACCGCAGGTGGATATCGGCTAGTAATATGCCGGATGGGCATCGCCATCCGGCATTTTCATCTTAATTCCTGAACTGCACTAAGAACGTGCTCGACAAACCGCGTCAGTTTCGGCAACGCACGCAAATCTTGCCGCCACAGCAAATGAATGGGTCGCGGCTGCGGCGTAAACGCCTCCAGCACCCGCACCAGTCTGCCAGTAGCTAACTCTTCCGCCAGCAGCACCTCCGGTTGTAACAGCAGCCCCGCCCCCGCCACTGCCGCCATACGCAGGCCATGACCATCGTTACAGCGCAGGATCGCATCGCGTTTCCATCTGACTTCGCCCCCTGCGCCCGGTAGCATCCATTCGTTGCGGGCCGTCCAGACGGTGTGGGACAGGCACAAATGATCCACCAGATCCGCGGGCGTGAAGGGGGTGCCATGACGAGCGAGATAATCCGGCGAAGCGCAAATCGCCATACGGTACGGACACAGATATTTCGCCACCACATCAGTCTGATGGATATCGCCAATGCGGATCGCCAGGTCAACCCCTTCATTCACCAGATCGACCATCCGATTGGTCAGATCCAGTTCAATTCGCACTTCCGGCCAGGCCTGTAAAAACGAGGCGGCCAACGGCGAGATCACGCAGGCACCAAAGGAGGTTGGCGCGCTGATGCGCAGCGTCCCCGCAGGCGCCAGCCGCAGACGCTCCACTGAACGTTCGGCTATCGTCACCTGTTCCAGCACACGCCGGGCTTCTTCAAAATAGACACGACCGGCATCGGTCAGACTCTGGCGACGCGTGTTGCGCTCCAGCAGGCGCGTACCGAGTTGCGCTTCAAGGTGGGTGATATATTTCCCCACCATCACCGCAGACATCCCCAGTCGCGTTGCCGCGGTGGTAAAGCTCCCGCTCTCCACCACCGCGATAAACGTTTCCATGCCGCGCAGTTTATCCATATTGCAAACCCCTGGTTAGTAATCATCTAACTTTTAGCCAGTTTATCCGATTTCATTTTCATTAAAGAATAGCGGCTCACACTAATGCGGAGGTGGTTATGAAAATTGTTATTGTTGGTGCCAGCGGTACGGTGGGTCGTGCGGTTACAGAAACATTAAGCCGTAAACATGAAGTGATCCGTGTGGGTCGCAGCCAGGGTGATTACCAGGTCGATATCACCTCCCAGAAGAGTGTCGAGGCATTGTTTGAAAAAGTCGGTCGGGTAGACGCGATCGTTTCCGCCACCGGCAATTTGTTCTTTGGGCCGTTATCCACCATGACCGATCGGAATTTTAATCAGGGTTTACAGGATAAGCTGTTAGGGCAAATACGACTGGCCTTAACCGGGCAGCATTACCTCAATGATGGCGGCTCGATTACGCTCATTAGCGGTATTATCGCTCATGAACCCATCGCGCAAGGCACAAATGCGGCAACAATCAATGCCGGTCTGGAAGGGTTTGTTCGCGCAGCAGCCTGTGAATTGGGTCGTGGACTGCGCATCAACCTGATTAGCCCAACCGTACTCAGTGAATCCGCCGCAGCCTACGACGATTTCTTCCCTGGCTTCGAAAGCGTCCCGGCCGCCACCGTTGCCAACGCCTATCGCCGCAGTGTGGAAGGCATCCAAACGGGTCGCATTTATCAAGTCGGTTACTGACTTACTGCTGTCGCTGGTTTATCTCCAGCGACCGAGCAATTAACCCTATGTTTTAAAATACATTTTCTTGCCAACCTTCCCTCTACTCGCAGATATCCTCACCTTTTATAATGTTAAATAATTGTTGCTTTTGATCACAAATAAGAAACAAACAAGTTCATTCTGTGCGCGTTTTTCAAAAATGTAGATATTTTTAATTTATGGCTACGAAACGAGCTGCGCCATATCTCCCTGACAATCTACTGAGAGGATCGATTTGATGAACGCACTGACTGCCGTACAACCGAACGCTGAAGATCCAGCCCAGCACTACAGCGGTTTCACACTGAAACCATCAGTCCAGTCTCCACGCCTGCTGGAGCTGACTTTTTCTGCCGAAACCACTGAGCAATTTCTGCAGGCCGTCGCGCAGTGGCCGGTGCAGGCCCTGGAATACAAATCTTTCTTGCGTTTCAAAGTGGGCAAGATCCTCGATGATTTGTGCGGCAACCAGTTACAGCCCCTGCTGCTGAAAACGCTGCTCGATCGTGCCGAAGGGGCGCTGCTGATCAACGCCGTCGGCGTGGATGACGTGGCGCAGGCTGAAGAGATGGTCAAGCTGGCAACGGCGGTCGCGCATCTGATCGGACGCTCCAATTTTGATGCGATGAGCGGTCAATACTATGCCCGTTTTGTGGTGAAAAACGTCGATAACTCAGACAGCTATCTGCGCCAGCCGCACCGTGTTATGGAGCTGCATAACGACGGAAGCTACCTCGAAGAAATCACCGATTACGTGCTGATGATGAAGATCGACGAGCAGAACATGACCGGCGGTAACTCGCTGCTGCTGCATCTCGACGACTGGGAGCATCTGGATCAGTACTTTACCCATCCGTTGGCGCGTCGTGCGATGCGCTTTGCCGCCCCGCCAAGCAAAAACGTCAGCAAGGATGTGTTCCATCCGGTGTTTGACGTTGACCAGTTGGGCCGCCCGGTAATGCGCTACATCGACCAGTTCGTCCAGCCAAAAGACTATGAAGAAGGCGTCTGGCTGAGCGACTTGTCCGATGCGCTGGAAACCAGCAAGAACATTATTTCCGTTCCGGTTCCCGTGGGTAAATTCCTGCTGATTAACAACCTGTTCTGGCTGCACGGTCGCGACCGCTTCACCTCGCACCCTGACCTGCGCCGCGAACTGATGCGCCAGCGTGGTTATTTCGCTTACGCGACCAACCACTACCAGACCCATCAGTAAGCGCGAAGGAAAAAAGCGGATGTATGATTTTGTGATTATTGGCGGCGGTATTATCGGCATGTCGACCGCCATGCAACTGATTGATGTCTATCCGGACGCCAGAATCGCGCTGCTGGAAAAAGAGTCCGGCCCGGCCTGTCACCAGACGGGCCATAACAGCGGCGTGATTCATGCCGGGGTTTATTACACGCCTGGCAGCCTGAAGGCGCAGTTTTGCCTGGCCGGAAATCGCGCCACCAAAGCCTTTTGTGATCAAAACGGCATCCGCTACGACGTCTGCGGGAAAATGCTGGTTGCCACTTCCGCTCTGGAAATGGAACGCATGCGCGCGCTATGGGATCGCACCGCCGCTAACGGCCTGGAACGCGAATGGCTGAATGCGCAGGAGCTACGCGAGCGTGAACCCAATATCACCGGGCTGGGCGGCATTTTCGTCCCGTCGAGCGGGATCGTCAGCTACCGCGAAGTCACCGCCGCGATGGCAAAGATTTTCCAGGCCAAGGGCGGTGAGATTGTTTATAACGCCGAGGTCAGCGCGCTGAAAGAGCATGCCGCGGGCGTGATCGTCCATACGCGTCAGGGTCAGGAGTATGAAGGGTCAACGCTGATTAGCTGTTGTGGCCTGATGGCGGACCGACTGGTGAAAATGCTCGGCGTTGAACCCGGCTTTATCATCTGTCCGTTCCGTGGCGAATACTTCCGTCTGGCGTCAGAACATAATCAGATAGTCAATCATCTGATCTACCCGATCCCCGACCCGGCGATGCCGTTTCTCGGTGTGCATCTCACCCGCATGATTGATGGCAGCGTCACGGTGGGACCCAACGCGGTACTGGCATTTAAACGCGAAGGTTACCGTAAACGCGATTTCTCACTCAGCGATACGCTGGAGATCTTCGGCTCTTCCGGCATCCGCCGCGTACTGCAAAACAACCTGCGCTCCGGGCTTGGCGAAATGAAGAATTCGCTGTGCAAAAGCGGCTACCTGCGGCTGGTGCAAAAGTATTGTCCGAGTCTGACGCAGAAAGATCTGCAACCGTGGCCTGCAGGCGTGCGGGCGCAGGCTGTGTCTCCGGACGGCAAGCTGATCGACGATTTCTTGTTTGTCACTACGCCACGCTCCATTCATACCTGCAACGCCCCTTCTCCGGCGGCGACATCAGCGATCCCTATCGGCGCGCATATTGTCGGCAAAGTTCATGCACTGCTGGAGAGCCAGAGTAATCCCGGACGCATGCTGCGTGCGGCACGTAGCGTGGAGACATTACACGCCGCATTCACCCGTTAACATGATTAAGACAGGAAGCAATTATGCAACTGAACGATCCAACCTTATTTCGCCAACAGGCGTTGATTGACGGCAACTGGCGTGACGCCAACAACGGAGAGACCATCGCAGTAACGAATCCCGCCAACGGTCAGCAATTGGGTAGCGTACCGAAAATGGGGGCGGATGAAACCCGTGAAGCCATTAACGCCGCGAACCGCGCTCTACCCGCCTGGCGTGCACTGACCGCCAAAGAGCGGGCCAATATTCTGCGTCGCTGGTTCAACCTGATGATTGAACATCAGGACGATCTTGCTCGTCTGATGACCCTGGAACAGGGTAAGCCGCTGGCGGAAGCCAAAGGCGAAATCACCTATGCCGCCTCATTTATTGAGTGGTTTGCCGAAGAGGGCAAACGCATTTATGGCGATACGATCCCCGGCCATCAGGCAGATAAGCGTCTGATCGTCATCAAGCAACCAATCGGCGTGACCGCCGCGATTACGCCGTGGAACTTCCCGGCGGCGATGATCACCCGCAAAGCCGGTCCGGCACTGGCGGCGGGTTGCACCATGGTGCTTAAACCGGCCAGCCAAACCCCCTATTCCGCACTGGCGCTGGCAGAGCTGGCCAATCGCGCCGGGATCCCGGCTGGCGTATTCAGCGTGGTGACCGGTTCAGCAAGCGCGGTCGGTAACGAACTGACCGGCAACCCGCTGGTGCGCAAACTGTCATTTACCGGCTCCACCGAAATTGGCCGTCAGCTGATGGAACAGTGTGCCAAAGACATCAAGAAGGTGTCACTGGAGCTGGGTGGCAATGCGCCGTTTATCGTCTTTGACGATGCCGATCTCGACAAAGCCGTGGAAGGCGCGCTGGCGTCGAAGTTCCGTAACGCCGGGCAAACCTGCGTCTGCGCCAACCGTCTGTACGTGCAGGACGGCGTGTATGACCAGTTTGCCGAAAAACTCGAGCAGGCGGTGAGCAAGCTGCGCCTCGGTGATGGTCTGCAACCAGATGTCACCACCGGGCCGCTGATCGACGAAAAAGCGGTCGCCAAAGTGCAGGAGCACATCGCCGATGCCCTGGATAAAGGCGCGCGCATTATCGCGGGCGGCAAGCCTCACGCGCTGGGCGGTAACTTCTTCCAGCCCACCATCCTGGTCGATGTGCCGGACAACGCGAAGGTCGCCAAAGAAGAGACATTCGGCCCGCTGGCGCCGCTGTTTCGCTTTAAAGACGAAGCTAACGTCATCGCGCAGGCCAATGACACCGAGTTTGGCCTGGCAGCCTATTTCTACGCCCGTGATTTAAGCCGCGTCTTCCGCGTTGGCGAAGCGCTGGAGTACGGCATCGTCGGGATTAACACCGGCATCATCTCCAACGAAGTCGCCCCATTTGGGGGGATAAAAGCCTCCGGTCTTGGCCGTGAAGGATCGAAATACGGCATCGAAGACTACTTAGAAATCAAATATATGTGCATCGGCCTTTAATAAAACAAATACTGGAGAACACCTGATGAGCACCAACAAAGAACTTATGCAACGTCGCAGCAACGCCGTTCCCCGTGGCGTAGGACAGATCCACCCTATTTTTGCCGAGCGGGCAGAAAATTGCCGGGTCTGGGACGTTGAAGGCCGCGAATTCCTCGATTTTGCTGGCGGTATTGCGGTGCTGAATACCGGTCACCTGCACCCGCAGATTGTTTCTGCGGTAGAAGCGCAGTTGAAAAAACTGTCGCATACCTGCTTCCAGGTGCTGGCCTATGAGCCATACCTGGAGCTGTGCGAAATCATGAACAAGAAAGTGCCGGGCGATTTCGCCAAGAAAACTCTGCTGGTGACCACCGGTTCTGAAGCCGTGGAAAACGCGGTGAAAATTGCCCGCGCCGCCACCAAACGTACAGGTACGATCGCCTTCAGCGGCGCTTATCATGGTCGTACCCACTACACCCTGTCTCTGACCGGAAAAGTAAATCCGTACTCTGCCGGAATGGGACTGATGCCGGGTCACGTCTATCGCGCGCTGTATCCTTGCCCGCTGCATGGCATCAGCGAAGACGATGCTATCGCCAGCATTCACCGTATTTTCAAAAATGATGCCGCGCCGGAAGACGTTGCCGCCATCGTAATTGAACCCGTCCAGGGCGAAGGCGGTTTTTACGCGGCCACCCCGGCATTTATGCAGCGTCTGCGCGCCATTTGTGACGAACACGGGATCATGCTGATTGCCGATGAAGTGCAGAGCGGCGCAGGCCGCACCGGTACGCTGTTCGCCATGGAGCAGATGGGCGTAGCACCCGATCTTACCACCTTCGCCAAATCTATCGCTGGCGGCTTCCCGCTGGCAGGAGTAACCGGTCGCGCCGAAGTCATGGACGCTATCCCGCCGGGTGGCCTGGGCGGTACCTATGCCGGTAACCCGATTGCCTGTGCCGCCGCGCTGGCGGTGCTGAACATTTTCGAACAGGAAAATCTGCTGCAAAAGGCCAACGAACTGGGGCAAACCTTGCGCGAAGGCCTGCTTGCTATCGCCGAAACGCATCGCGAAATTGGCGACGTGCGTGGGCTGGGGGCGATGATCGCCATCGAACTGTTCGAAGACGGCGACCATACGAAGCCAGACGCCAAACTGACCGCGGAAGTGGTGGCCCGCGCGCGTGATAAAGGTCTGATCCTGCTCTCCTGCGGATCTTACTACAACGTACTGCGCATCCTTGTCCCGTTGACCATTGAAGATGCGCAAATCCGCCAGGGGCTGGACATTATCGCCCAGTGTTTTGCTGAGGCGAAGCAGGGCTAACCCTATAAAAAACGCAATCCATAGGCCGGATAAGGCGGAGCCGCCATCCGGCACATAGGGTCAATAACAATAATACGCGTGCCCCGGCGCGGGAATGCCGGGGTGCTCTCCCAAGTGAAATACTTTCGAGAGGTTTAAAAGATGGGGCAAGTGTCACAATCACATGATTTAGGGGGCGGGCTGAAATCACGCCACGTCACCATGCTGTCTATTGCCGGGGTTATCGGCGCGAGTTTATTCGTAGGTTCAAGCGTGGCGATTGCAGAAGCCGGTCCCGCCGTATTATTAGCTTATCTGTTTGCCGGACTTTTGGTGGTGATGATTATGCGCATGCTGGCCGAAATGGCCGTCGCCACCCCGGATACCGGCTCCTTTTCCACCTACGCCGATAAAGCCATCGGCCCATGGGCAGGTTATACCATCGGCTGGTTGTACTGGTGGTTCTGGGTGTTGGTTATCCCATTGGAGGCCAATATTGCCGCCATCATTCTGCATTCCTGGATCCCTGGCATACCTGTCTGGTTATTTTCTCTGGTTATCACGCTGGCATTAACTGGCAGTAATTTGCTGAGCGTCAAAAATTACGGTGAATTCGAATTCTGGCTGGCGCTGTGCAAAGTGATTGCCATTCTGGCGTTTATTGTCCTCGGCGCGGTGGCGATTAGCGGTTTCTATCCTTATGCCGAGGTTAGCGGCGTTTCACGCCTGTGGGATCAGGGCGGCTTTATGCCGAACGGTTTTGGCGCCGTACTCAGCGCGATGCTGATCACCATGTTCTCCTTCATGGGCGCTGAGATTGTCACCATCGCCGCCACCGAGTCCGACACCCCGGATAAACACATCGTCCGCGCCACCAACTCGGTTATCTGGCGTATATCCATCTTCTATCTGTGCTCCATTTTCGTGGTGGTGGCGCTGATCCCATGGAACATGCCGGGGCTAAAAGAAGTGGGTTCTTACCGCTCGGTGCTGGAGTTACTGCATATTCCGCACGCGAAACTGATCATGGACTGCGTCATTTTGCTGTCGGTGACCAGCTGTCTGAACTCCGCGCTGTATACCTCATCCCGTATGCTCTATTCCCTGAGCCGTCGTGGCGATGCCCCCGCCTTTATGGGGAAAACTAACCGCAGTAAAACGCCTTACGTGGCGGTGTTACTGTCTACGGGGGCGGCGTTCCTCACCGTGGTAGTCAACTATTACGCCCCGGCCAAAGTGTTTAAATTCCTGATCGACAGCTCTGGTGCTATCGCTCTGTTGGTTTATCTGGTAATCGCTATTTCCCAACTGCGGATGCGCAAAATTCTGCTGGCGCGAGGTGGTGAAATTAAACTGAAAATGTGGCTTTATCCGTGGCTTACCTGGCTGGTCATCGCCTTTATTATCTTTGTGCTGGTGGTCATGCTCTTTCGCCCGGCGCAACAACTGGAAGTCATCTCTACCGGGTTATTAGCCATAGGAATTATTTGCACGGTGCCCATTATGGCACGCTGGAAAAAACTGCTATCGTGGCAAAAAGCACCCTTGCAAAATACGCATTAAATCTGTTCCCGGCGCACGCCGGGACATTTATTCAGGAGTAAGACCATGACCGCCATTCCCCAACCGACGGCCATTGATGGATACCGCTGGCTAAAGAACGACATCATCCGCGGTATTTATCAGCCTGATGAGAAACTGCGTATGAGCCTTCTGACCTCGCGCTACGAGCTTGGCGTGGGACCGCTGCGCGAAGCGCTTTCACAGCTGGTGGCGGAGCGACTGGTCACGGTGGTCAATCAGAAAGGGTATCGTGTCGCCCCGATGTCCGAGCAGGAATTGCTCGATATTTTCGATGCCCGCGCCAATATGGAGGCCATGCTGGTCGCGCTGGCCATCGAACGCGGCGACGATGCCTGGGAAGCGGAGATTTTAGCCAGGGCGCATATGCTCAGTAAGCTTGAAGCCGTGGACGCCAGCGAACAGATGCTTGATGAATGGGATCAGCGCCATCAGGCGTTTCACTCGGCGATTGTCGCCGGCTGCGGTTCCCAATATCTGCTGCAAATGCGCGAACGATTGTTTGATTTAGCGGCACGTTACCGGTTTATCTGGCTACGTAAAACGGTGTTGTCAGTTGAGATGCTGGAAGATAAACACGATCAGCATCAAACACTGACCGAAGCGATTCTGGCACGCGATGCCGTGCGCGCTAGCGAATTAATGCGCCAGCACCTGCTGACGCCGATTCCAATTATTCAACAGGCGATGGCCGGCAAGCTGCTGACGGAATAAGCCTGCACTTCATCATTCTTCCGGAATACGTAACACCTGCCCGGGATAAATTTTATCCGGGCTTTTCAGCATCGGTTTATTCGCTTCGAAGATTTTATTGTACAGATTAGCGTTACCGTAAACCTGTTTGGCAATAGCGCTCAGGGTATCGCCCGCTTTCACGGTATAAAACTGACTTTCGCTCGCGGGTGCAGAGGTTTTGACCTGATCGTCTACGCTGGCGATACCGGAGATATTACCAATCGCAATCAGGATTTTCTCTTTCGCTTCCTGGCTTAATCCATCACCAGAAACGGTGGCCTTGCCTTCGTTAATTTGGACGTTCACCTTATCTGCATCGGGGATGCCGGTTTTATTCAGGTGTTCCTGCACCTTCTTCGCCAGATCGGCCGTGTCATGATTTCCGGTGACCGCATCCCAAAGTTTTTCACCTGCATCTTTCACAAAATTGAAGAGTCCCATATCCACCTCGGTTATTAACAAGCAACACCAGGAAGTGTAGCAGAGGAGAGAGGACGGCAAAGAAAACGGCGCAAATGCGCCGTTTATGAAAAGAAATCTTAATTACGCGTTTGTACCCAAAAGGCGTGGATCAAACCTGGAATGTAGCCCAGCAGCGTCAGAACGATATTAAGGATAAACGCCCAGCCGAATCCTTTTCCCAGCAGTACGCCAAGCGGGGGCAGAATAATAGTGAAAACGATTCTCCAGAAACCCATACAAACTCCCTACAAGCAAAAAAGTTAATCATTGTTTAAAAAGAGATTTTATCTCTAAGAGTAGTCATTCTACTCAAATCTGCCAGCCTTCCCCTGCTGTTTTACCCTCTTTTACGCTCTTTACGCTGGCGTACGTTGGTTTTTTATTTTAGAATTTACTTAATTTAGAATATACTTAAATACATATGACAGAACTTGAACAACTCCAGGCCAGCGCTGAACAGGCGGCCGCTCTGCTCAAAGCGATGAGTAACCCGAAGCGGTTGCTGATTTTGTGCATGCTCTGCGGTTCGCCCGGTACCAGCGCAGGCGAATTAGCACGCGCTACCGGCCTGAGTCCTTCCGCTACTTCACAGCATCTGGCGCGTATGCGCGAAGAAGGTCTGATAGACAGCCAGCGCGATGCCCAGCGCATCCTTTATTCCATTAAAAATGCGGCCGTGAATTCGCTGATCGCCACATTAAAAACACTGTATTGCCCATAAGGAGCCATCATGACCATTGGGACGATTTCCCCGCGCGAGGCGCAGACGCTGGTCGCGCAAGGCGCGAAACTGATTGATATCCGCGATGCCGACGAGTACCTGCACGAGCATATTCCTGAGGCGCATCTGGCACCGTTACCCACACTTGAGCAGGGATCGTTGCCTACGAATTTACGCGCCGAGCAGGTGATTTTTCACTGCCAGTCAGGCAAACGCACACAAAATGCAGCGAACAGGCTCAGCGCGATTGCCGCGCCAGCACAAGTCTGGTTGCTTGAAGGTGGAATTGATGGCTGGAAAGCCGCAGGTTTACCGGTGGCAAAAGACAGTTCGCAACCGTTGCCGCTGATGCGTCAGGTGCAGATAGCCGCAGGTAGTCTTGCCTTACTCGGCGTCATTCTGGGTTACGCCGTCAGCAGCGCCTTCTTCCTGCTGAGCGGTTTTGTGGGTGCCGGGCTGATACTCGCTGGCGTGACCGGCTTTTGCGGCATGGCGCGGTTGCTGGACAAAATGCCCTGGAATCGTCGTACTCATTAAGCGGTAATACCTGAATCAGCGCTGTACCCGTCGATTGACGTGATCTATGGTGAGTTGTGCGATAAATAAAGGAGCGCAATATGTTTAAACCTGGCGATCTGGTTCAACCACGCATGGGCGGACCTAAACTGAAAGTTGTCGAAGTCAACGAAGATCAAATTGTGGCGGTACAAGCCAGTAATGAAAGCGGTGAGAAATTCACACTGAAAGCAGCTGACGTGACGCGATATACCGAAGACGGTGATTTCGGCGTCTGCTGAAAACAGGCGGTGAGGATACCCTCACCGCATTTATAATTAGATTAAAAAATCATCAAGAGATTTACCGGCAGCCAGCGCCTGGGCAATTGGCTTTGGTGTACGGCCTTGCCCGGTCCATGTTTTTGCTTCACCGTTGAAATCGATAAAACGATATTTCGCCGGGCGTGGTTGACGTTTTTTGGCTGCCCGCGACGTCGCTGGCGTCATACTCAGCAACTCTTCCGGATTGATCCCATCTGCCTGCATCAGGGCCAGCAAATTATTAATTTTTTCCTGCTGTTCTGCACGTTGGCGCTGAATCTGTTCTTCTTCATCGCGGCGTTCTTTGGTTACTACTCTGAATTTTTCGAGCATATCTTCGAGCACATCAACGGAAAATTCACGCGCCATTACACGCAGCGAGCGGATATTATTTAAGTTTTTTAACATTGAACTCATATTAACAAAACCTCTTTAACGTAAAAATGGTATTACGCCAAATATTGTATGCAACTGATTATTATTTTTCCAGTCTAATTTTTTCACAGATTATTAAACAAATAGCCATTCCCGTTATTTAAATGGCTATCCTGAAACCTGACATCAAATATTTTATATTCCCTGGCTAGTCACTGTAAATATACTCGCATAACGTCTCAGCACATCGTCTGATAAACACATCACTTTATTGTCCGGGGCCGGCACGCGCACATTCTGAACATCAGTCAACTTTCAGAAAAGGAGCGCAAAAAATTCAGAAAAACAAGTCTCCATAACTTATTGATATAAAATGCTTTTAATTAGCTAAACAACGAAAACACCAAAACGAACAAAAATCAAACCAATACAGAGCATTTTATCGACAAAAAGACAATAAATAAAAATTTTAAGCTAGTTGCCAGTTATTATCCAGGCAGATATCCTATTGAAACGCGAAAGCAGCAAGACAAATCACTAGCATCAAAGGTATTCAAAACCTTTTTTCCCCTTTTTACAAGGAGCATTAACATGTTCTCTCCGCAGTCACGCTTGCGTCATGCTGTAGCAGACACGTTCGCGATGGTTGTTTATTGCTCTGTCGTGAACATGTTGATCGAGATATTCCTTTCTGGAATGAGCTTTGAACAGTCACTGTACTCCAGACTGGTGGCCATCCCTGTCAATATTCTGATCGCCTGGCCATACGGCATGTACCGTGATTTGTTTATGCGCGCGGCACGTAAAGCCACGCAGGCTGGATGGGCAAAAAACCTGGCAGACGTGCTGGCTTATGTCACCTTCCAGTCGCCGGTTTACGTGATTATTCTGTTGACGGTTGGCGCGGACTGGCACCAGATTACGGCTGCGGTAAGTTCGAACATCGTGGTATCGATGCTGATGGGCGCAGTATACGGCTACTTCCTTGATTATTGCCGCCGCCTGTTTAAGGTCAGCAGCTATCACCAGGCTAAAGCCTGACACGCCTCTCGCGACTGGCCCTGCCAGTCGCGTTATTAGTTAGCGTTAACGTCGCCAAATAACCCACTCAGATAACGCTCAAGTGCAATACGCGAACTAAAGCCGTGAGGAATACCATAATGCTCATGGTTCTCTCCAGCTAAATACAACGGGAATTGCTGGTAGTGATCGCAGGTTTTAATGTCTGTCGCAGGTTCCGCCAGTGAAGAGCTGCGCTCTTTAAGCGTGGGATGGATGACTAAAGCGGTACGTCCCATACGTGCTTCCCGGTTAACGTACACATAATTTTCACCACGTCGATAGCCGTACGTTTTCGGCGTCACTACATCAACGGTAAAGCCCACTTTTTCAAGTACGCGCGCCACCTCATCAGGTCGTAAATACATATTATTTTCCTCGTTATCTTTTACTGCGGGCTTACCTTACCTGATTCAGCATTAGCAACGCTTTCAGAAAAGTCCATAAACGAGTGAAGACGGTGGGACGAATATCTTAAGAACCGTGCAGATTTATGTCAGCGCCTGCCGCAATTGATATGCCGCCTGCTGCGCCATTTCCGCTGAGCTAATATTGGTAAATGACAATAATATTCCCCCTTGTCCGTTCGGCGTTATACGCCACTGGCTCAAGGCCTGTACGGCCAGACCTGCCCGATTCGCTTTACGCACTAACGCAACATCGTCTGCGTCTACACTCATCACCAGTTGGATCCCACCCTCTTGCGGGAGTACGCTAAAACCGTGTTCGGTCAGGGCATTTTCCATCCACTGACGTCGCTGGGCATAATGTTGACGCATGCGTTTTAAGTGCCGCCAGAAGTGCCCCTCGCGCATAAAGTCCGCCAGCGTTTGTTGCCATAAAACCGGAACGCTACAGGCCGCTAGCGCCACCTGCTGGCGAAAATGTTCGACCTGAGTCATAGACACCACCAGCCATGCCGTGCGCAGGGCAGGAAACATTGATTTGCTGAACGTTCCGGCATAAATCACCCGCTGCGGCGCATCCAGGCTTTTCAACGGCGGCAACGGTTTACCGTGGTAGCGAAATTCACTGTCATAGTCATCTTCAATAATCCATGCCTGGGTGCGGGCCGCCCACTCCAGCAACTGATGGCGACGCTCCAATGAAAGGGCCACACCCAGCGGGCTTTGATGCGCGGGTGTAAGCAAAACAAAGCGCGCCTGCGGGTAATCGCGGATCCCAGCGCAGACATCCAGACCATTGGCATCAACAGGAACCGGCATCAGCGCAATTCGCTCCTGAGCCACCACCGGTCTGATCAACGGAAAGCCGGGATCTTCGACCCACATCCCTTCACCGGGTTGAGACAGCGCGCGCAGGATTAGCGTCATCGATGCCGCATAGCCAGAAGTGATAAAAACCTGCTCCGGCTGGCACTCAATGCTGCGCGAAACGCGCAGGTAATCAACAATCGCCTGACGCAGCCCCCTTTCGCCGCAAACATCCCCCACAGCCAGATCAAAACGCGTTTGGGTGCGCAAACGTCGGCCCATCACCCGCGCCCAGACTTCACGCGGGAAGAGATCGAGTGCGGGTAACCCCATCTGAAAAGGTTGTGGTCTGGGATTTTCTCCTGCGAAGATAGTGGGAGCCGTAGGCGCGGTCTCTGGTCGCAATTGCTCGCTGACAAAAGTTCCCGCCTGCCCACGTCGAGCCAGCCAGCCCTGCGCCACCAGCTCGGAATAGGCATGTTCCACCGTCGAACGCGAAACCCCCAGTTCCTGGGACCACGTCCGGCTGGAGGGCAATCTTGTGCCTGGTTTGAGTTCACCGGTCTCAATGGCATTTTTTAACTGGCGGGCGATTTGTTGATAGCGCGGCATTTATGGTCTGCTTTTTTTGCAACAATATGGCTCTCTGTAGCAGTCCATTATAGTGCTACATTGCGGGTTATCCAAACGAGGAGAGATACCATGACAATGTTACGCCAGCCCTATTATGAACTCAGTCCTGAAATTTATAACGCTCTGGTTCAGGCCAGCAAAGCGCTGGAAAATTGCGCGCTGGAACCTACGCTGACGGAACTGGTGTACCTGCGGGTCTCGCAAATCAACGGCTGCGCATTTTGCCTGGAAATGCACAGTAAGGCGCTGCGCAAAGCAGGCGTTGCGCAGGCCAAACTTGACGCGCTGGCAGGTTGGCGAGTGAGCCACCATTTCAGTGAGCAGGAACGTGCGGCGCTGGCGTGGGCCGAATCAGTCACTCATATCGCCAGCACCCACGCGGAAGATGATGTTTATCTGCCGTTGCTTGACCATTTTAGTGCCAAAGAAATCAGCGATCTGACGTTTGCCATCAGCCTAATGAATTGCTTCAACCGCCTGGCGGTTGGGATGCGCATGTAATTCTGCCCTGCCGGATGGCAGTATAAATGCCTTATCCGACCTACGATGTGTTCCCCTGTAGGCCGGATAAGACGCGACGCGTCGTCCTCCGACACCCCGTCATGCTACATATCCCTTCCCCCGTCACGCTCATCACTTTCCCCTTCATCAATCTAAAATTCCCATATCTTGTATGGTTGAATCTTTTTAAAACTACATCTAGTATCATTTCTATCAAGACACCTACAATCCGACGCTATCAATCGCGTCGATCCTTCACCCATAAATGGAAATACGAATCATGCGTATTGTTATTTACACTCGTAATAACTGTGTTCAGTGCCACGCCACTAAGCGGGCAATGGAAAGCCGTGGGTTTGACTTTGAGATGGTAAATATTGATTTGCAGCCCGATATGGCTGACAGCCTGCGCGATCAAGGCTTTCGTCAGTTACCGGTCGTCGTCGCCGGGGAAACCAGTTGGTCCGGGTTTCGCCCGGACATGATCAACCGTCTGCGTCCACAACCCCATATGGTCAGCGCATGAGCCAGCTCGTCTACTTCTCCAGCAGCTCCGAAAATACACACCGCTTTATCCAGCGTCTGGGGCTGCCTGCCATCCGCATTCCGCTTAACGAACGCGAGCGGATGCGGGTAGACGAACCTTACATTTTAATCGTGCCGTCCTACGGTGGCGGCGGAACGGCGGGTGCGGTTCCGAGACAGGTGATCCGCTTTTTAAACGATCCGCACAACCGCGCGTTAATCCGTGGGGTGATTGCCTCCGGCAATCGCAATTTCGGTGACGCCTATGGTCGCGCGGGTGAGGTCATCTCACAAAAATGCGGCGTGCCGTGGCTCTACCGCTTCGAGCTGATGGGCACCCAAAGCGATATCGACAACGTTCGACAAGGAGTGAGTGAATTTTGGCAACGACAACCGCAGAACGCATAACCCAGCCCACGCTGGATTATCACGCCCTGAACGCCATGCTGAATCTGTACGATCAGGCCGGGCGTATTCAGTTCGACAAAGACCACCAGGCGGTAGAGGTTTTTTTGGCCACGCATGTCCGCCCCAACTCGGTAGCGTTTGCCAGCCCGCAGAAGCGCCTGGAAACATTGATAGATGAAGGCTATTACGATGCCAGCGTGTTAGCTCGTTACGATCGCGCGTTTGTGATAAAGCTCTTTGCCCACGCTCACGCCAGCGGATTCCGGTTCCAGACGTTCCTCGGTGCGTGGAAGTTCTATACCAGCTATACGCTGAAAACATTTGATGGTAAGCGTTATCTCGAAGATTTTGAGGATCGGGTAACGATGGTGGCGCTCACGCTGGCGCAGGGAGATGAAACGCTCGCCATGCAGCTTACCGATGAAATGCTCTCCGGGCGCTTTCAGCCCGCCACGCCAACCTTCTTAAACTGCGGCAAACAGCAGCGCGGGGAGCTGGTTTCCTGCTTCCTGTTACGCATTGAAGACAACATGGAGTCCATTGGCCGGGCGGTTAACTCTGCGCTGCAACTTTCCAAGCGCGGTGGCGGCGTGGCGTTTTTGCTCTCTAACCTGCGCGAAGCAGGTGCGCCGATTAAACGCATTGAGAATCAGTCCTCCGGCGTAATCCCGGTAATGAAAATGCTGGAAGATGCGTTTTCTTATGCCAATCAACTCGGCGCGCGTCAGGGTGCGGGCGCAGTGTACCTGCACGCACACCATCCGGATATTTTACGTTTTCTGGATACCAAACGTGAAAACGCCGACGAGAAAATCCGTATCAAAACCCTGTCGCTTGGCGTGGTGATCCCGGATATCACCTTTAAACTGGCCAAAGAGAATGCCGACATGGCGCTGTTCTCACCCTATGACGTGGAACGCATTTACGGCAAAGCGTTCGGCGATATCGCCGTCAGTGAACGCTATGACGAACTGCTTGCCGATAAGCGCGTGCGCAAAAAATACATTAACGCCCGCGATTTCTTCCAGCGGCTGGCTGAGATCCAGTTTGAGTCCGGCTACCCTTACATCATGTTTGAAGATACGGTGAATCGCGCCAATCCGATTGCCGGTCGTATTAACATGAGCAACCTGTGCTCCGAAATTTTGCAGGTTAACAGCGCCTCTACCTACGATGAAAATCTCAACTACGCGCAGACCGGACACGATATCTCCTGCAACCTCGGCTCGCTGAATATCGCCCATACCATGGATTCCCCGGATTTTGGTCGTACCGTGGAAACGGCGGTTCGCGGCTTAACCGCAGTTTCGGACATGAGTCATATTCGCAGCGTGCCCTCGATTGCAGCCGGAAACAGCGCATCGCACGCGATTGGTCTGGGTCAGATGAACCTGCACGGATATCTGGCGCGGGAAGGCATCGCATACGGTTCGCCGGAAGGGCTGGATTTCACCAATATCTACTTTTACACCATCACCTGGCATGCGCTGAATACGTCAATGAAGCTCGCCCGCGAGCGTGGTAAAGCCTTTGCCGGATTCAGGCAGTCTCGCTACGCCAGCGGCGAGTATTTTAGCCAGTATCTGCAGGGTGACTGGCAGCCAAAAACCGACAAAGTTCGCGCGCTGTTTGCCGCCAGCGGCATTACGCTGCCGACGCGTGAGATGTGGTCGCAGTTGCGTGAAGATGTGTTGCGCTACGGCATTTATAACCAGAATTTACAGGCTGTCCCACCAACCGGCTCTATTTCCTACATCAACCATGCGACATCCAGTATTCACCCAATCGTGTCAAAAGTGGAAATTCGCAAAGAGGGCAAAACCGGGCGCGTTTACTACCCTGCTCCTTTTATGACCAATGACAATCTGGCCTTGTATCAGGATGCCTACGAGATTGGCCCACAAAAGATCATTGATACCTATGCAGAAGCGACGCGCCATGTCGATCAGGGACTGTCGCTGACGCTCTTTTTCCCCGATACCGCCACTACCCGCGATATCAACAAAGCGCAGATCTACGCCTGGCGTAAGGGCATCAAATCGCTGTACTACATCCGACTGCGTCAGTTGGCGCTGGAAGGGACCGAAATCGAAGGTTGCGTGTCATGCGCGCTGTAAGGAGGAGATCATGACATTATCCCGCGTGAGCGCCATCAACTGGAACAAGATTGAAGATGATAAAGACCTTGAAGTATGGAATCGCCTGACCAGTAACTTCTGGCTACCGGAAAAAGTCCCGCTCTCTAACGACGTCCCGTCCTGGCAAACGTTGAACGCTGCCGAGCAGCAGTTAACTATCCGCGTTTTTACCGGGCTAACGCTACTCGACACCATTCAGAATGTTGCCGGTGCGCCAGCGCTAATGGCGGATTCATTAACACCACACGAAGAAGCGGTGCTGTCGAATATCAGCTTTATGGAAGCCGTTCACGCCCGCTCATACAGCTCTATTTTCTCCACGCTTTGCCAGACCAAAGATGTGGATGCAGCTTACGCCTGGAGTGAGGAAAATAATCCGCTCCAACGTAAGGCGCAGATTATTCTGGCCCATTACGCCAGCGATAATCCGTTGCGGAAGAAAATTGCCAGCGTGTTTCTGGAATCCTTCCTGTTCTATTCCGGCTTCTGGTTGCCGATGTATTTCTCCAGCCGCGGCAAACTGACGAATACCGCCGATCTCATTCGTCTGATCATTCGTGATGAAGCGGTCCACGGGTATTACATTGGTTATAAATTTCAAAAAGGCCTGGAGTATATTTCTGAATCCGCACGCGAGGAGTTAAAGAATTTTGCCCTCGACCTGCTCATGGAACTGTATGATAACGAAGCGCGTTATACGGAAGAATTGTATGCAGAAACCGGTTGGGTGGATGACGTCAAAGCCTTCCTCTGTTACAACGCCAATAAGGCATTAATGAATTTGGGTTATGAGGCGTTATTCCCGCCAGAGATGGCGGAGGTTAACCCGGCAATCCTTGCCGCGCTGTCGCCCAATGCAGACGAAAACCACGATTTCTTCTCAGGTTCTGGCTCATCTTATGTAATGGGCAAAGCGGTCGAAACTGAAGACGACGACTGGAATTTTTAACTCTCATTTTCACGGGAAATACCGTACATTTTTCGCGGAAATATTTTAACAGGATCACACTTTTATCGTGCAAATATAATTGTGTGATCTACACTCAATATCAGCCGCATTATTCGCCTGCATTCCATCAATTCAGGCGCCTTTTCATTGGCATTTACAAAAAATATCAGTCTACTCATATTCGCGCTCAGCCCTTATATCACGGGAAGTCCCGCCATCTCAGCTTCGGCAATATTCATGCCACAACTAAATTCAGGGTTGTCTCAGATTCTCAGTATGTTAGGGTAGAAAAAGGTCACTATTTCCATCAGGTAATATATCGATATAAACAAATAACAGGAATCATTCTATTGCATGGCAATTAAATTAGAAGTGAAGAACCTCTATAAGATATTTGGCGAGCATCCTCAGAGAGCGTTCAAATATATTGAAAAAGGACTTACCAAAGAGCAAATTCTGGATAAAACAGGGCTATCGCTTGGCGTTAAAGACGCCAGTCTGGCCATTGAAGAAGGCGAGATATTTGTCATCATGGGATTATCCGGCTCGGGTAAATCCACAATGGTACGCCTTCTCAATCGCCTGATTGAACCCACCCGCGGACAGGTACTGATCGACGGCGTAGATATCGCCCGGATCTCCGATGCCGAACTCCGCGAGGTGCGCAGAAAAAAGATTGCGATGGTCTTTCAGTCCTTTGCCCTGATGCCGCATATGACGGTGCTGGACAATACGGCATTCGGCATGGAATTAGCCGGCGTCGCCGCGGATGAACGTCGCGAAAAGGCGCTGGATGCTCTACGTCAGGTTGGTCTGGAGAATTACGCTCACGCTTACCCGGATGAACTTTCCGGGGGGATGCGTCAGCGTGTAGGTCTCGCCCGCGCATTAGCCATTAACCCTGACATCTTATTAATGGATGAGGCCTTCTCAGCCCTCGATCCATTAATTCGTACTGAGATGCAGGATGAACTGGTAAAACTACAGGCGAAGCATCAACGTACCGTGGTCTTTATATCGCATGACCTCGACGAAGCCATGCGCATTGGCGACAGAATTGCCATTATGCAAAACGGTGAAGTGGTCCAGGTCGGCACGCCAGATGAAATCCTGAATAATCCGGCCAATGATTATGTACGCACCTTCTTCCGTGGCGTCGATATTAGCCAGGTCTTTAGCGCGAAAGATATTTCACGCCGTAGTCCCGAAGGTTTGATTCGTAAAAACCCCGGGGTGGGTCCACGTTCTGCGCTGCAATTATTGCAGGACAAAGATCGCGAATATGGTTACGTGATCGAACGCGGCAATAAATTCGTTGGCGTTGTCTCTATCGACTCATTAAAAACAGCGTTAAGTCAGGCGCAAGGTATTGAAGCGGCATTGATCGATGAGCCGTTAGCCGTAGATGCACAAACCCCTCTCAGCGAGTTGCTTTCTCATGTCGGTCAGGCCCCGTGCGCGGTGCCGGTTGTAGATGAGGAACAGCAGTATGTGGGCGTCATTTCAAAACGCATGCTGTTACAGGCTTTAGATCGTGAGGGGGTAAACAATGGCTGATCAAACTAATCCGTGGGACACCACACCAGCGGCCGATAGCGCCGCACAAACCGCCGATGCCTGGAGCACGCCGTCTGGCGCACCTACTGACGGCGGTAGCGCAGACTGGCTGACCAGCGCGCCCGCGCCGGCACCAGAGCATTTCAACATTATGGATCCGTTCCATAAGACGCTGATCCCATTGGACAGTTGGGTCACCGAAGGGATCGACTGGGTGGTTACCCATTTTCGTCCGGTCTTCCAGGGCATCCGTGTACCGGTGGATTACATTCTCAACGGCTTCCAGCAGCTTCTGTTAGGTATGCCAGCGCCCGTGGCGATTATCCTGTTCGCCCTGATTGCCTGGCAGATTTCCGGCGTAGGAATGGGGGTCGCGACGCTGATTTCGTTGATTGCTATCGGCGCCATTGGCGCGTGGTCGCAAGCGATGATCACGCTGGCGCTGGTGCTGACCGCATTACTGTTCTGTGTGGTAATCGGTCTGCCGATGGGCATCTGGTTGGCGCGCAGCCCTCGGGCGGCAAAGATTGTTCGTCCGCTGCTGGATGCGATGCAAACCACCCCCGCCTTCGTGTATTTGGTGCCGATTGTCATGCTGTTCGGTATTGGTAACGTCCCTGGCGTAGTGGTGACGATTATCTTCGCCCTGCCGCCAATCGTCCGTCTGACCATTCTGGGGATTAACCAGGTGCCGGCCGACCTGATTGAAGCCTCGCGCTCGTTTGGCGCCAGCCCACGTCAAATGCTGTTTAAAGTGCAGCTCCCGCTGGCGATGCCCACCATTATGGCCGGGGTTAACCAAACGCTGATGCTGGCGCTCTCGATGGTGGTCATCGCCTCGATGATTGCCGTTGGCGGATTGGGTCAGATGGTTCTGCGAGGAATTGGTCGTCTGGATATGGGATTAGCCACGGTTGGTGGCGTTGGGATTGTGATCCTCGCCATCATCCTGGACCGCCTGACGCAGGCCGTTGGTCGCGATTCGCGTAGCCGGGGTAACCGTCGCTGGTACACCACCGGTCCCGTTGGGCTTATCACTCGCCCTTTCACGAAGTAATACACCCGTTGCCCGGTAGCGCTGTGCTTACCGGGCCTACAATTCATTAGCTTGCACAAAATCATTCAAGTTGCATCGCGGCGGCAAACGAATGTATCCCCAGGAGCGTACAAGTAGTACGTGACTGGGGTGCATGAGTGCAGCCAACAAAGAGGCAGCTTGAAGGATGAAGTGCAATAAGGAACAACGATGCGACAGAAAGTAATTATTGCCACAGCGTTTGCCACCCTTGTCTCCACCAGCGCTTTCGCTGCCGACCTGCCAGGCAAAGGCATTACCGTACAGCCAATCCAGAGCACTATCTCTGAAGAATCCTTCCAGACGCAACTGGTCGCCCGCGCGCTGGAGAAACTGGGTTACACCGTTAACAAAACCAGCGAAGTTGACTACAACGTCGGCTATACCTCCATTGCCTCTGGCGATGCAACTTTTACCGCCGTGAACTGGCAGCCGCTGCATGATGATATGTACGCCGCGGCGGGCGGAGACAAAAAGTTTTATCGCGAGGGGGTATTCGTTACGGGTGCTGCACAGGGTTATCTGATCGACAAAAAAACTGCTGAGCAGTACAAAATCACCAACATCGCCCAGTTAAAAGATCCCAAGATTGCCAAAATTTTTGACACCAACGGTGACGGAAAAGCCGATATGATGGGCTGTTCTCCTGGCTGGGGTTGTGAAGCGGTGATCAACCACCAGAACAAAGCCTTCGATCTGGAAAAAACGGTCGAGGTCAGCCACGGTAACTATGCGGCGATGATGGCAGACACCATCACCCGCTTTAAAGAAGGCAAACCGATCCTCTACTACACCTGGACTCCGTACTGGGTCAGCGACGTGATGAAGCCGGGCAAAGATGTGGTCTGGTTGCAGGTACCATTCTCTTCCCTGCCGGGTGAGCAGAAAGATATCGATACCAAACTGCCAAACGGTGCAAACTACGGTTTCCCGGTGAACACCATGCACATCGTCGCCAACAAAGCCTGGGCGGAGAAAAACCCAGCGGCAGCGAAACTGTTCGCTATCATGAAATTACCGTTGGCGGATATCAACGCACAGAACGCGATGATGCATGACGGTAAAGCGTCTGAAGCCGATGTTCAGGGTCACGTAGACGGCTGGATCAAAGCCCACCAGCAGCAGTTCGACGGCTGGGTAAACGAAGCGCTGGCTGCGCAGAAATAACATCGACTGAATGCCGGATACGCTAACGCTTATCCGGCCTGTTTCCCTCTATCCCCCCTAAACCGCACAATCCATCACCCAACAAATCAGCAACAGTTAATCACTTCCGTTATGATTGTTTCCTGCAACCCATTATTCAGTTGAAAACCATGACGAAAACCACTCAGGGACTTAGCCCTTCGCTGATCCTGTTAATGTCTATCGCCACCGGCCTTGCCGTCGCCAGTAACTATTACGCGCAACCGCTGCTCGACACCATCGCCCGCAACTTCTCACTGTCTGCCAGTACAGCGGGATTCATCGTCACCGCGGCCCAGCTCGGCTATGCCGCAGGTTTGCTATTCCTGGTACCGCTTGGCGATATGTTTGAGCGTCGGATGTTGATTGTTTCCATGACACTGTTAGCGGCAGGCGGCATGCTGATTACCGCCAGCAGCCAGTCGCTGGGCATGCTGATCCTCGGCACCGCCCTGACCGGGTTGTTCTCGGTAGTGGCGCAGATCCTGGTTCCACTGGCGGCAACGCTTGCCACCCCGGACAAGCGCGGGAAAGTCGTCGGGACGATTATGAGCGGCCTGTTGCTGGGTATTCTGCTGGCGCGCACCGTAGCGGGGTTACTGGCGAACCTTGGCGGTTGGCGCACCGTATTTTGGGTGGCATCGATATTGATGGCGTTGATGGCGATTGCGCTGTGGCGCGGTCTGCCGAAGATGAAATCAGATACCCATCTTAACTATCCGCAACTGTTAGGCTCCGTATTCAGCCTGTTTATCCACGATAAACTGCTGCGTACCCGCGCGATGCTGGGCTGTCTGACCTTTGCCAACTTCAGCATTCTGTGGACCTCAATGGCATTTTTGCTCGCCGCGCCGCCGTTTAACTATTCAGAGGGGATGATCGGTCTGTTCGGTCTGGCGGGGGCGGCTGGTGCGTTAGGCGCGCGCCCGGCGGGTGGCTTTGCCGATAAAGGAAAATCACATCTCACCACAACCGTCGGCCTGTTGTTACTGTTGCTCTCGTGGCTGGCTATCTGGCTCGGGCATACTTCGGTGCCAATGCTGATTATCGGCATCCTGATTCTGGATCTCACCGTTCAGGGAGTGCATATCACTAACCAGACGGTTATTTATCGCATTCATCCGGATGCACGTAACCGTCTGACCGCCGGCTACATGACCAGCTATTTTATTGGCGGGGCCGCTGGTTCGTTGATTTCCGCTTCCGCCTGGCAGCATGCCGGTTGGGCTGGCGTTTGTCTGGCGGGTACTACCGTTGCCGTACTCAACCTGTTGGTCTGGTGGCGAGGTTTTCACCGTCAGGAAGCCGTAAATTAAGCGTATAGCGCTTGTTTACCGCTGATTGGGCTCCACAGGGTGTTAAGGAGCCCATCAGTCTGCTAAGGTTATAACTCATTGAACCAAGTTATATTAATTTCGGTAATGAAACCTATAACCCTATGGAAAGCCCTATACCCCAGTCCGGATCCCGTTCGGCGACGTTAACGGAAGGATGCAAAGACAGTCTACCGATAGTTATCAGCTATATTCCGGTCGCTTTTGCATTTGGTCTCAATGCTACTCGCCTTGGCTTTACGCCGGTCGAAAGCCTCTTTTTCTCCTGCATTATCTATGCGGGAGCCAGCCAGTTTGTCATTACCACCATGCTTGCTGCAGGCAGTTCTTTGTGGGTCGCCGCACTGACCGTTATGGCTATGGATGTCCGCCATGTTTTATACGGTCCCTCCCTGCGCAGCCGTATCACACAGCGACTGAACAAGCCCAAAAGCGCGCTGTGGGCCTTTGGCCTCACCGATGAAGTCTTTGCCGCTGCAACGGCTAAACTGGTACGGGATAATCGGCGCTGGAGTGAAAACTGGATGATTGGCATTGCGCTATGTTCCTGGGCTTCCTGGGTATTCGGCACGGTGGTCGGCGCGTTTTCCGGTAGTGGTTTACTCAAAGATTATCCCGCGGTTGAAGCGGCACTGGGCTTCATGCTTCCGGCGCTATTTATGAGTTTCCTGCTCGCCTCTTTCCAGCGTCAACAGGCGCTCTGCGTGACTGCCGCACTGGCTGGCGCGCTGGCCGGGGTAATACTCTTTTCTATCCCTGCCGCCATCCTTTTGGGCATCGTCTGCGGATGCCTGACCGCGTTGCTCCAGTCATTTTGGCAGGGAGGACCGGATGAGCTATGAAGTTTTACTGCTCGGCCTGCTGGTCGGCTGCGTGAATTACTGCTTTCGCTATTTACCGCTCCGTCTTGGGGTGGGGAATGTTCGCCCGACAAGACGCGGCGCGACGGGCATATTACTCGACACCATTGGCATTGCATCAATTTGCGCCCTGTTGGTGGTGTCTACCGCGCCAGAAGTGATGCACGATGCTCGCCGGTTCGTGCCTACGCTGGTGGGGTTTGTCATACTGGGCGCAAGCTTCTATAAGACCCGCAGCATCATCATTCCGACCTTACTGAGTGCTCTGGGCTACGGATTAGCCTGGAAAATGCTGGTTGGCTTATAGATAAAAACAATCATTTTAAATAAATAATACATTTACTTTATTTGTCACTGTCGTTACTATATCGGCTGAAACTAATGAGGTTATACCCAAATGGATAGTTCGTTTACGCCCATTGAACAAATGCTAAAATTTCGCGCCAGCCGCTACGAAGAGTTCCCTTATCAGGAAGTGCTTCTGACTCGTCTTTGCATGCACATGCAAGGCAAGCTGCTGGAAAATCGCAATAAGATGCTGAAAGCTCAAGGGATTAACGAGACATTGTTTATGGCGTTGATTACGCTGGAGTCTCAGGAAAACCACAGTATTCAGCCTTCTGAACTGAGTTGCGCGCTTGGCTCGTCACGGACTAACGCTACCCGCATTGCGGATGAGTTAGAAAAACGTGGCTGGATTGAACGTCGCGAAAGCGATAACGATCGCCGCTGTCTGCATCTGCAATTGACCGAAAAAGGCCATGCTTTTTTGCAAGAGGTTTTACCACCTCAGCACAACTGCCTGCATCAACTCTGGTCATCTCTCAGCACCACCGAAAAAGATCAGCTTGAGCAAATCACCCGTAAACTTCTGACCCGTCTTGATCAGATGGAGCAGGATGGCACGGTATTAGAAGCGCTGCGCTAACGCGCTGACTCGCTCAGAAATCCAGATTTATAAATGAAAACCGACAGGCCAGCACGCATACTGCTGGCCTTTCTGATGAACAGGTCGGCTCAGCCGATGTGAAAAAAATAAGATCGTGGAGAACAACATGAGCGCAAATGCGGAGACTCAAACCCCGCAGCAACCGGTTAAGAAGAATGGCAAACGTAAAAATGCGCTGCTCCTTCTGACCTTGCTCTTTATTATCATTGCCGGGGCTATTGGGATTTATTGGTTTTTAGTACTGCGTCATGTCGAAGAGACGGACGATGCGTACGTGGCAGGGAACCAGGTTCAAATCATGGCGCAGGTATCAGGCAGCGTGACGAAAGTCTGGGCTGATAACACTGACTTTGTTAAACAAGGCGATGTGCTGGTTACCCTCGATCAGACGGATGCTAAGCAGGCATTTGAAAAAGCCAAAACGGCATTGGCTTCCAGCGTGCGCCAGACGCACCAGCTGATGATCAACAGCAAGCAGTTACAGGCAAGCATTGAAGTGCAGAAAACCGCTCTGGCACAGGCGCAAAGCGATTTTAATCGTCGCGTACCGCTGGGCAATGCGAACCTGATTGGCCGCGAAGAACTGCAACATGCGCGTGATGCCGTTGCCAGCGCTCAAGCGCAGCTTGATGTCGCAATCCAACAATATAATGCTAACCAGGCGATGATTCTCGGCAGCAAGCTGGAAGATCAGCCTGCCGTGCAACAGGCCGCCACCGAAGTGCGCAACGCCTGGCTGGCGCTGGAACGTACCAGAATCGTCAGTCCAATGACCGGCTATGTTTCCCGTCGTTCCGTCCAGCCTGGCGCGCAAATCAGCCCAACCACGCCGCTGATGGCGGTTGTTCCGGCCACCAACCTGTGGGTCGATGCCAACTTTAAAGAAACGCAGCTTGCGCACATGCGTATCGGCCAGCCTGCGACAGTTATCAGTGATATTTACGGCGATGACGTGAAATACACCGGTAAAATTGTTGGCCTGGATATGGGTACGGGCAGCGCCTTTTCTCTCCTGCCTGCGCAAAACGCAACCGGTAACTGGATCAAAGTCGTCCAGCGTCTGCCGGTACGTATCGAACTGGATGCGCAGCAACTGGCGCAGCATCCTCTGCGGATCGGTTTGTCCACGCTGGTTACGGTGGATACCTCAAATCGCGACGGACAAATTCTGGCAAGCCAGGTCCGTACCACACCGGTATCAGAAAGTAATGCACGTGAAATCAACCTTGATCCGGTCAATAAGATGATCGAAGAGATCGTGCGGGCCAACGCGGGCTAATTCAAAGGTGCGTGTGATGCAACAGCAAAAACCGCTGGAAGGCGCGCAGCTCGTCATTATGACGATCGCGCTGTCTATGGCGACATTCATGCAGGTGCTGGACTCCACCATTGCTAACGTGGCGATCCCCACTATCGCCGGGAACCTGGGCTCTTCGCTGAGCCAGGGGACCTGGGTGATCACCTCTTTTGGGGTGGCGAACGCTATCTCTATTCCGATCACCGGCTGGCTGGCAAAGCGCGTTGGCGAAGTGAAGCTATTTATGTGGTCGACTATCGCTTTCGCCATTGCGTCGTGGGCGTGCGGTATGTCCAACAGCCTGAACATGCTGATTTTCTTCCGCGTGGTACAAGGGATTGTCGCCGGTCCATTAATTCCGCTTTCGCAAAGCCTGTTGCTGAATAATTATCCTCCCGCCAAGCGTTCCATCGCCCTCGCGCTATGGTCGATGACGGTGATTGTCGCCCCAATATGCGGCCCGATTCTTGGGGGCTATATTAGCGACAACTATCACTGGGGTTGGATATTCTTCATCAACGTGCCAATCGGCGCGGCGGTGGTATTGATGACCCTGCAAACTCTACGCGGGCGAGAAACCAAAACCGAGCAGCGACGCATTGACGCCATTGGTCTGGCATTGCTGGTCATTGGTATCGGTAGCTTGCAGATTATGCTCGACCGCGGCAAAGAGCTGGACTGGTTTGCCTCACAGGAGATTATCATCCTGACGGTGGTTGCCGTTGTCGCTATCAGCTTCCTGATCGTCTGGGAGCTTACCGACGAGCATCCGATTGTCGACCTCTCGCTGTTTAAGTCGCGAAACTTTACCATCGGCTGTTTGTGTATCAGTCTGGCCTATATGCTCTACTTCGGTGCAATCGTCCTGCTGCCGCAGCTATTGCAGGAGGTTTACGGATATACGGCAACCTGGGCCGGTCTGGCCTCCGCGCCGGTTGGGGTGATCCCGGTGATCCTGTCACCGATAATCGGTCGCTTCGCGCATAAGCTGGATATGCGTCGGCTGGTCACGTTCAGTTTTATTATGTACGCCGTCTGTTTCTACTGGCGCGCGTGGACGTTCGAACCGGGTATGGACTTTGGCGCATCGGCCTGGCCGCAGTTTATTCAGGGTTTCGCAGTAGCCTGCTTCTTTATGCCGCTGACAACCATTACGCTGTCCGGTTTACCGCCTGAACGTCTGGCTGCGGCGTCCAGCTTGTCTAACTTTACGCGAACGCTGGCAGGTTCTATCGGGACTTCCATTACCACGACAATGTGGACTAACCGTGAGTCGCTACACCATGCACAGCTAACGGAGTCCGTTAACCCCTACAACCCCAATGCGCAGGCTATGTATGACCAGCTGCAGGGATTGGGGATGAGCAAGGAACAAGCCTCTGGTTGGCTGGCCCAGCAGATAACCAATCAAGGGCTGATCATTTCCGCCAACGAAATCTTCTGGATGTCGGCGGGGATCTTCCTGGTGCTGCTTGGTCTTGTCTGGTTCGCTAAACCACCGTTTGGTGCAGGCGGCGGTGGCGGCGGCGCGCATTGATCAAAAAAGCCAGTTCAAATGAACTGGCTTTTTTTATACCGGGTGACGCTGCTAAATATGCAGTTCCTGCAGTTTCTCTTTCGGTAGCGCCAGCTCTTCATTGCTATTCACACGAACATCGTGCTCAAGGATATGACGGGCAATGTCCTGCGCTTCACTGAGCGAGTGCATCTGATACGTGCCGCACTGGTAAATGTTCAGTTCTGGGATCTGGTTTTGATCCTGCACTTTCAGTACGTCCGCCATCGCCGCTTTCCACGCGTCGGCAACACGCTGCTCGTCCGGGGTACCAATCAGACTCATGTAGAAGCCGGTGCGGCATCCCATCGGAGAGATATCAATAATCTCAATGCCGTTACCGTTGAGGTGGTTACGCATAAAACCTGCAAACAGGTGTTCCAGCGTGTGGATACCTTTCTCAGGCATCACTTCTTTGTTCGGAATGCAGAAACGCAGATCGAACACGGTGATTGCGTCGCCATGCGGGGTGTTCATCGTTTTTGCAACCCGGACCGCGGGAGCTTCCATCCGGGTGTGATCGACAGTAAAACTATCTAACAACGGCATTTAGCCACCTCCGATAAATTTTTTAAAAATAATCTGAACTCTTTGTTCCGGGGCGAGTCTGAGTATATGAAAGACGCGCATTTGTTATCATCATCCCTGTTTTCAGAGATGAAATTTTGGCCACTCCCGAGTGGCCTTTTTCTTTTGTATCAAGCGTGCTTTTCCAGCCACACGCTAAACGGCTCGGTATCAGCCGCTTCGATCTCCTGCTGACGACGCTTTGAAGCTTCGGTTTCAGCAATAAACTCTTCTTCCTGCAATATCTCCAACGGCTCTTCGCGCAGCAGATTGCGGTAAGCTTCACCCAACGCTTTCCCCGTACCGCCAATACCTTCATCAATCATAGACCGTAGGATCCGGGCGGAGAAAGTCAGTTCAGGATTATCAAAGCAGGCAATCAACTCGTCGCATACCTTTTGATACTCCTCTCCCCCGTGGATGCTGTCCAGCGTTTGTGCTACGCGTTTCAGGTCGCGGAACAAATCTTTACCCACTTTAGGCAGTGGGAACTGCGCTGTCTCACAGCCAATGCCTAAGGTCAGGCCAGGCTTACGCCCTTCCAGAATAACCCGATTCCAGTTAGTACGCGTACATAACAGCTCATCGCTACTCATTTCCGGCGCATCGGCCAATGCGCACCAGACCATAAACAGATCGAGGAAGCGCACCTGTTGCTCGTCTACGCCGATTGGTGAGAACGGGTTAATATCCAGTGAACGTACTTCGATGTACTCAATACCGCCACGCAGAAGGGCGTCAGAAGGCGTTTCACCACGACGAGTAACGCGTTTTGGACGAATAGGCGCATACAGTTCATTTTCAATCTGCAAAACGTTGCTGTTAATTTGCAGACGCTTACCGTCCTTCTCCAGACCGATCGCCGCGTACTCCTCGGAAGGGGTTTTGATCGCGCGCTTTAATCCTGCCACATACTCATGCAAATCGTTAAACGTAATTCCGAGATTGCTTTGCGACTTATTGGTATAGCCCAAATCACTCAAACGTAGCGACGTCGCGTACGGCAGGTAATACATCCCACAGTCGGTTTTTTCAAACGGCAGGGTGGTCGGTTTTCCTTGCAGGAAGGAGGAACAAATGGCCGGAGAAGCGCCAAACAGATACGGGATGACCCAGCCAAAACGGTAATAGTTACGGATCAGACGGAAGTAACCCGCAGAGATCTTCTCTTTAGCATCTTCACCGTCCGTTACGCCGCATTTCGCCTGCCAGAAAGCCATCGGCAGCGAGAAGTTGTAATGTACGCCGGAGATGGTCTGCATCAACGCGCCGTAACGGTTTTTGAGGCCTTCACGATAAAGCGTTTTCAAACGACCGGTATTCGACGTACCGTACTGAGCCAACTCAATATCCTGACCTTCGGCAATATAGCAAGGCATACTCAACGGCCACATACGCTCGTCACCCAGGTTTCTGGCGGTATAACGATGCAGGTCGCGCATGAACGTCAGCATTTTATGAATATCGTCGCCAGGTGGAGTAATAAACTCCAGCAGCGCTTCGGCAAAGTCCGTGGTTATCCACTTATGTGTTAGCGCTGAGCCTAACACCTCAGGATGGCCTGTCGTTGCCAATGACCCATCAGCATTAACGCGCAGCGTTTCACGCTCCAGCCCACGTTGAATCCCCTTTAACGCCTGAGGATGGTTTTCCAGCCAGGCCAGTGCCTGTGATACGTTCGGGATCAAATTGACCTCCCGCCTGTCAAAATCGTTTTAATTAGCATAATGGTATTGGTTACCCTGAAGGCTATCTCACAACACAATTAGTGCCACCACATAATGCCTTGCGTCGTAACCGCTGCGACAACAACATAGCGCAACGCCTTGCCAAGGCATAAGAAAAAGAGAACTGGGCCCCACGAGATGCGCATCCATCCAGCTAACAGGCACAGTAAATCACCCACAACCGGCATCCAGCTTAATAATAGTGTGACAGCGCCATAGCGCCGCAGCCAACCAGTGGCTTTCTCTTGCCAGCGCGATGTTTTACGCAATGGAAAGAAACGCCCAAGGATAACGTTAGTTAACCCTCCAAGGCTATTACCCATTGTTGCTGTTAAGACTAAGACCCAGGGATGACTGGCCCCAGAAACCAGCAAGGCAACCAGAACAACTTCAGAATTGCCGGGTAATAGCGTGGCGCTGAGAAAACTGCTGGCAAACAGTGACAGGAGCGATAGTCCATCACTCACAATAACCGAACATCCACGGCGTCCATCCCCGCTGCGTTCGCCGCCTGCAGTCCAAAATCGGCATCTTCAAACACGACGCAGCGCGCCGGAACAACCCCCATTCGCTCAGCACAGAGCAAGAACGTATCAGGAGCAGGCTTATGGCGTTGTACGTGATCGGCAGCAACCACAGCATCAAAATAGCGACGCAGACCAAGGTGAGCGAGCAGAGCCTCTGCAATTGCGCTTTCACTCCCCGTCCCTACCGACATAGGACGGCGACCATGCCAGTCTTTCACCACTTCAACCAACGGTAAAGGCTGGACGCTATCCAGCAGCATGCTTTTTACCTTGTCCGTTTTTTCTCGTGCCAAAACATGAGGGTCAAGATCGGCATGATTCAATTCAATAACCGACTGGGCAATACGCCACGTTGGGGAACCATTGAGGGCGACCATGGCTTGTTCATCAAACCTTAGCCCATAATGGCCCAATACCTCATGCCACGCCTTACGGTGCGTAGGTTCGGTATCCAGGATGGTGCCATCCATATCAAAAATCAAACCCGCATAACGTTCGTACATCGTCTTCTCACAAGCCGAATGACCAGACGTTATTTTATCGTAATTGATTGATTTTGTCGCTGACAGCGAATTGAGGGATGTTCAGAGAGTATGTGGAAATAATTCAAGTGGGAGATGGTGCATCCAGGAGGATTACTCACTAGTGTTCGCCCTACGGGCCGTTGCTGAAGCAACGTTATCCTCCCTGGTGCTGGCGATTATCTCGCAGACCGTGAAATAACAGTTTCACTATTATTTAGGAGAAGATGGTGCATCCGGGAGGATTCGAACCTCCGACCGCTCGGTTCGTAGCCGAGTACTCTATCCAGCTGAGCTACGGATGCATCGGTGAAACTAGATTGGAGAAAACAAGAGATGGTGCATCCGGGAGGATTCGAACCTCCGACCGCTCGGTTCGTAGCCGAGTACTCTATCCAGCTGAGCTACGGATGCATCGGTGAAACTTGCTTTACTGCCGACATTGATACCGCTACTAAAGCGCTATCAAGTAATATGGTGCATCCGGGAGGATTCGAACCTCCGACCGCTCGGTTCGTAGCCGAGTACTCTATCCAGCTGAGCTACGGATGCAAATGGCGGTGAGGCGGGGATTCGAACCCCGGATGCAGCTTTTGACCGCATACTCCCTTAGCAGGGGAGCGCCTTCAGCCTCTCGGCCACCTCACCAACACGCCTCTTGCGAGTGCTTCGAAGAACTTGTCTCTGCTCATCGTCGCTGCGTGGCGCACATATTACTTTCTGGGACTTATAAGTCAAACAATTTTTCCAGAGCTTTTATCGTTTGCACATTTCACGCGCAATTAGTCTGCAAAAACGGCAAAAAGAGTGTTTTATCAACAGATAAATTGGCAGTTTCCTGCCGGCAATGTACAAACAGAAAATTCGCCGGGAACGACAATATGCGTATGGGAAACGAGAAAACGAGGGAATGAAGCAGAAAAGCGAAGAAAGAGGACAACTCAATCAGGTTGCGCCTCACCAGAAAGGTGAGACGCGAAAACCTTAGTAACTGGACTGCTGGGATTTTTCAGCCTGGATACGCTGGTAGATCTCTTCACGATGGACAGAAACTTCTTTCGGGGCGTTTACGCCAATGCGTACCTGGTTGCCCTTCACCCCTAAAACTGTCACGGTGACCTCATCGCCTATCATGAGGGTCTCACCAACTCGACGAGTCAGAATCAGCATTCTTTGCTCCTTGAAAGATTAAAAGAGTCGGGTCTCTCTGTATCCCGGCATTATCCATCATATAACGCCAAAAAGTAAGCGATGACAAACACCTAAGTGTAAGCAGTCACGGCATCACATTCTGTTAAACCTAAGTTTAGCCGATATACACAACTTCAACCTGACTTTATCGTTGTCGATAGCGTTGATGCAAACGCTGCGGATTGAAGCCCGCAGCGTCGACTTACGCTTATAGTTATTACAGTTTTGCGCTGACCCAGCCTTTCACACTGGCTAACGCTGCAGGCAGAGCCGCTGCATCCGTACCACCGGCTTGCGCCATGTCCGGACGACCGCCACCCTTACCGCCTACCTGCTGAGCGACCATACCAACCAGCTCCCCTGCTTTCACACGGTCTGTCACATCCTTAGACACACCAGCAATCAGAGAAACCTTACCTTCAACTACCGTTGCCAGAACGATAACGGTAGACCCCAGTTGATTTTTCAGATCATCAACCATGGTACGCAACATTTTCGGCTCAACGTCCGCGAGTTCACTGACCAGCAGCTTCACGCCGTTGATATCAACCGCTTTGCTGGAGAGATTTGCACTCTCCTGCGCCGCAGCCTGTTCCTTCAATTGCTGCAATTCTTTTTCGAGTTGACGCGTACGTTCCAGTACAGAACGCACTTTATCACCGATATTCTGGCTATCGCCTTTCAGCAGCTGCGCGATATCGCTTAAGCGGTCGCTCTCAGCATGCACGGTTTGGATAGCGCCTTCACCGGTTACGGCTTCGATACGACGAACGCCCGCCGCCGTGCCTGACTCAGACACAATGCGGAACAGACCGATATCCCCCGTACGGCTGGCGTGAGTACCGCCACACAGTTCGGTGGAGAAATCGCCCATACTCAGAACGCGCACGTGGTCATCATATTTCTCGCCAAACAGCGCCATTGCGCCTTTGGCTTTCGCCGCTTCCAGATCCATGATGTTCGTTTCAATCGGCAGGTTGCGACGAATTTGCGCATTCACCAGATCTTCAACGGCACGAATTTCAGCAGGCTTCATGGCTTCGGTATGAGAGAAGTCGAAACGCAGCACTTTATCGTTAACCAGCGAGCCTTTCTGTGCCACATGGGTGCCCAATACCTGGCGCAGCGCCGCGTGCATCAGGTGCGTTGCGGAGTGATTCAAACGGATACGCGCACGACGAGCTTCATCCACATCAGCCTGCACTGCATCGCCAATTTTCAGAGAACCCGCAGACAGTTTGCCGATATGACCAATCGCCTGGCCATATTTTTGCGTGTCGCTCACGGCAAACGCAAAGCCCGCACCTTTCAGTTCGCCCTTGTCGCCAACCTGACCACCAGATTCCGCATAGAACGGAGTCTGATCCAGTACGACAACGGCATCCTGACCCGCATTTATTGCGTCTACCGCTTTACCATCAACAAACAGCGCAGTCACTTTGCCGTTCAGTTCCAGGTGCTCGTAGCCTTTAAATTCTGAGGCACCATCAACGCGAATCATTGCATTGTAGTCTGCGCCAAAACCGCTGGCTTCACGCGCACGACGGCGCTGTTCTTCCATTGCAGCTTCAAAGCCCGCTTCGTCAACCTTGATGTTACGCTCGCGGCAAACGTCTGCCGTCAGGTCAACCGGGAAACCGTAGGTGTCATACAGACGGAATGCGGTTTCACCATCCAGCGTATCGCCAGACAGTTTTGCCAGTTCTTCGTCCAGCAGCGCCAGACCACGCTCCAGCGTACGCGCAAACTGCTCTTCTTCGGTTTTCAGAACCTGCTCAACCATAGCCTGTTGACGCTGCAGTTCTTCACCTGCTGACCCCATGACTTCCACCAGCGGACCAACCAGCTTGTAGAAGAAGGTATCCTTCGCGCCCAGCATGTTGCCATGACGTACCGCGCGGCGAATGATACGGCGCAGCACATAGCCACGGTTTTCATTCGATGGGACAACGCCATCGGCAATCAGGAATGCACAGGAACGGATATGGTCGGCGATGACGCGCAGCGATTTATTGCTCAGATCGGTCGCACCGGTAACTTTCGCTACGGATTCAATCAGTGAGCGGAACAGGTCAATTTCATAGTTGGAGTTAACGTGTTGTAGCACGGCCGCAATACGCTCCAGACCCATACCGGTATCCACGGACGGCTTCGGCAGCGGTTCCATGGTGCCGTCAGCCTGACGGTTGAACTGCATAAAGACGATGTTCCAGATCTCAATGTAGCGATCGCCATCTTCTTCTGCGCTTCCCGGAGGGCCGCCCCAAATGTGGTCGCCGTGATCGTAGAAAATTTCGGTACACGGACCGCAAGGACCGGTATCACCCATCTGCCAGAAGTTATCGGATGCATAGGCCGCGCCTTTGTTATCACCGATGCGGATGATACGTTCGCGCGGAATACCGACTTCTTTTTCCCAGATTTCATAGGCTTCATCGTCAGTTTCATAGACGGTAACCCACAGACGCTCTTTTGGCAGGGCAAACCAGTTTTCACCGGTCAGCAGTTCCCATGCGAATTGAATGGCGTCGTGTTTGAAATAATCGCCGAAGCTGAAGTTGCCCAGCATTTCGAAGAAGGTGTGGTGACGTGCAGTGTAACCGACGTTTTCCAGGTCGTTGTGCTTACCGCCCGCACGTACGCAACGCTGCGAGGTAGTTGCGCGGGAATAATTACGCTTGTCGAGGCCAAGGAAAACATCCTTGAACTGGTTCATCCCGGCGTTGGTAAACAACAAAGTAGGGTCATTGTTCGGTACCAGGGAGCTGCTGGCAACTACCTGATGTCCTTTACTATGGAAAAAATCGAGAAACGCCTGACGGATCTCAGCGGTGCTCTTGCTCATAATTATCCTGAAGAAATCAAGCTAACGAAATGTCATTACCAGCATCGACACGTAAACTGCGCCTCTGGCAATCGAAAAGTGGGAATAAGATAAGTTTTCTTTACTGGGAAGTAAAATCCCGTATGCGCTCAATCGTCAAAATTTCGCCATATTGCCTGAATATCTTCCATCAGATAGCCGCGATAGAGCAAAAAACGCTGGACCTTTACCTTATCTGAAAAATCCACTGGTAAAGGTTCACCGTATTTCCGGATTGCCTGCTCGCGCGCAAGTACTGCCCAGTCAATTTCACACTCGCGCATGGCGCGCTCGATAGCCTCACGCGAGATCCCTTTCTGGCTGAGTTCCTGCCGCACTCGCGCAGGCCCATAGCCTTTACGGCTACGGCTGGCGATAAACTGCTGAACGAAGCGGTCATCATCCAGATAACGACTTTCAATGCACCAGGCAATGACCTTGTCGTAATCTTCCGCAGAAGCATCAATGTCTTCCGGTCCATGTTTACCCATCACCGGCGCGGCCAGTTTACGCCGTAGTTCCTGCTCGCTGTGATCGCGCATTGCCAGAATACGCACGGCGCGGTCGAGCAGTCGGGAATAAGCGGATCGGCGGGAAGTTGCATCTGTCATAGTGAACCTTCAGAAATGCAAAAGGGCTGCATGATATGCAGCCCTTTACTATTATGCGATGTAAAACAGATTATCAGAAATCTTCGTTCGTTTCTGCTACGTCTGCACCACCGTCATCAACGGAGAAATCTGGCGTTGAATCCTGGTTATTGAGCAGTAACTCGCGCAATTTCTTCTCAATCTCTTTTGCGGTTGCCGGGTTTTCTTTCAGCCAGTTGGTCGCATTCGCTTTACCCTGACCGATTTTCTCACCGTTATAGCTGTACCATGCACCGGCTTTTTCAATCAGCTTCTCTTTCACGCCCAGGTCAACCAGTTCGCCATAGAAGTTGATACCTTCACCGTACAGAATCTGGAATTCAGCCTGTTTAAACGGCGCGGCAATTTTATTCTTCACGACCTTAACGCGGGTTTCGCTACCGACCACGTTGTCGCCCTCTTTCACTGCGCCGATACGACGAATGTCCAGGCGAACGGAGGCGTAGAATTTCAGCGCGTTACCACCGGTAGTGGTTTCCGGGTTACCGAACATCACGCCAATTTTCATACGGATCTGGTTGATGAAAATCAGCAACGTGTTGGACTGCTTCAGGTTACCGGCCAGCTTACGCATCGCCTGGCTCATCATACGCGCCGCAAGGCCCATGTGAGAGTCGCCAATCTCGCCTTCGATTTCCGCTTTCGGCGTCAGCGCCGCCACGGAGTCGACAACGATAACGTCAACCGCGCCGGAACGCGCCAGCGCATCACAGATTTCCAGCGCTTGTTCACCGGTATCCGGCTGGGAACACAGCAGGTTGTCGATATCAACGCCAAGCTTACGGGCATAGACGGGATCCAACGCGTGTTCCGCATCGATGAACGCACAGGTTTTACCTTCGCGCTGTGCGGCGGCGATAACCTGCAGAGTCAGCGTCGTTTTACCGGAGGATTCAGGCCCGTAGATTTCGACGATACGGCCCATTGGCAAACCGCCCGCGCCCAATGCGATATCCAGAGAAAGCGAACCGGTGGAGATAGTTTCCACATCCATGGAACGGTCTTCACCCAGGCGCATGATGGAGCCTTTACCGAATTGCTTTTCGATCTGACCCAGCGCTGCCGCCAACGCTTTCTGTTTGTTTTCGTCGATAGCCATTAATTACTCCTGTCATGCCGCTTTCGGGGTAAACCGCGAAACGTGAAAGATAATGTTCTGTTGAGGCAATTATACTGTATGCTCATACAGTATCAAGTATTTTGTAGAAATTGTTGCCACAGGGTTTGTAACGCATAGGCAGTCGCCTGCCGACGTACCGCATCGCGATCGCCGCTGAAGCATTCCCTGCGCGTCACGCCCTCGCCGCTTGCGCTGGCAAAGGCAAACCACACCGTACCTACAGGCTTTTCCTCACTGCCGCCATCCGGCCCCGCAATGCCGCTGATCGAGACCGCGAAATGCGCGCGGGCCGCTTTTAGCGCGCCAATCGCCATTTCCACGACAACAGGCTCACTCACCGCGCCATGCTGGGCCAGCGTCTCTTCGCGCACGCCGATCATCTGCGCTTTGGCTTCGTTGCTGTAGGTCACAAACCCGCGTTCAAACCAGGCGGAGCTGCCAGCAATATCCGTAATGGCTTTGGCCACCCAGCCGCCGGTGCAGGATTCTGCCGTCGTAACGGTCGCCCCGCGCGCTTGCAGCGCCAGGCCAACCTGCTCGCTTAACTGCATCAGTTCACTGTCGGTCATTTCAGCCTCTGTGAGTTAAAAAAATATGCCGGACAAGATAGCACTTTCACAACCAATGTGGGGATGGGGAGAACGTTTTACGAGGGGGATTCCAAAAATTGATCCGTTGCATAAATAAGACCTGCCGGATGGCGATGTCAGAGCATCTTATCCGGCCTACCAGCGATATCTTCCGGTAGGCCGGTTGACGCGATTACTGTACGCGCGCCAGCGCTACCGCCTGACCCAATTGCCACACGGCCATCGCGTAGTGCGTACTGTGGTTGTAGCGGGTGATCGTGTAGAAGTTCGGCAGTCCGTACCAGTACTGATAACCGGTGCCAATGTCCAGGCGCAGCAGGCTGGCCTGCTGATGATTCCCCAACGACTGCTGCGGCGTCAGTCCCGCGGCGGCAAGCTGTGAAATGCTGTACTGAGTTTTAAAACCGTTCGCCAGCCCGGGGGCCTGGCCATTCGCCGGCACCGCGACCATATCGCCTTTCACCCAGCCATGGCCTTTAAAATAGTTCGCCACGCTACCGATGGCATCTACCGGATCCCACAGGTTAATGTGTCCATCGCCATTGAAATCAACGGCATATTGTTTATAGGAAGACGGCATAAACTGGCCGTAGCCCATCGCACCGGCGAAGGAACCTTTCAAATCGAGCGGATCGTCGCTTTCATCCCGCGCCATCAACAGGAAAGTTTCCAGTTCGCCGGAGAAGTACTCCGCACGACGAGGATAGTTAAAGGACAGCGTCGCCAGCGCATCGAGAATTCGCGTTTTGCCCATCACGCGGCCCCAGCGCGTCTCCACGCCAATAATACCGACGATAATTTCCGGAGGAACGCCGTAGACCTGCCACGCGCGGTTCAGGGCATCTTCATATTGATTCCAGAAGGCTACGCCGTTTTGTACGTTGTCCGGGGTGATGAATTGTTTGCGATAACGCAGCCATGCGCCGTTAGGTCCGGCTGGCGGTTGCGTCGTCGGCGCCTGACGGTCCATTAAACGTAATACCGAATCCAGGCGCTTGGCCTGCGACAGGATCTCCTGCAACTGCTGACGGTCAAAGCCGTGCTTGTTCACCATTTTCTCGATGAACTGTTGCGCGTTCGGGTTATTGGCAAAATCGCCGCCCGTTAGCATGACATTATGCTGTGGCTCAAGCAGGAAACCGCCGGATGGCGTACCCGTAGTCGTTTGAGTCTCTGAAGGTTTAGGTTTGCTGCTACAGGCAGCAAGCAATACGAAAAGGGGAAGTAACGCTACATAACGACGCTTGAACATGAGACATCCATTAAACAAATTCAGCCTGGGAGAAGTATGGTAAAGCATCCTCCGCCATACAAGGAAGCAGTAGTCGCTCTGCTTCACAGAATTTTCCCCCTCTTACACTTCCGACCGTCATATTTGCGAGCGCTTACACAATAACTTTCACATTAAAATATTTATCTTTCATTTTGAGATCAAAATAACACTTTTAAATCTTTCGATCTGATTAAAATTAGTTTCCGTTTGGCAAGATAACTAAAATACCCTACAGGAGAGAATAATGATCGACACCATCACACTCGGTGCTGAGTGGTTTATCGGGCTGTTCCAGAAAGGCGGAGAGGTGTTTACCGGCATGGTGACCGGTATCCTTCCCCTGCTGATTAGCCTGCTGGTCATCATGAATGCGCTGATTAACTTTATCGGCCAGCAGCGTATTGAACGTTTTGCCCAGCGCTGCGCCGGAAACCCACTATCCCGCTATCTGCTACTGCCGTGCATCGGCACATTTGTGTTTTGTAATCCGATGACGTTGAGCCTGGGCCGTTTTATGCCAGAAAAGTACAAACCCAGCTACTACGCTGCGGCCTCTTATAGCTGCCATTCCATGAACGGCTTATTCCCGCACATCAACCCCGGCGAGCTGTTTGTCTATCTGGGTATCGCCAGCGGCCTGACGACGCTGGGGCTTCCTCTTGGCCCGCTGGCGGTGAGCTATTTGCTGGTCGGCCTGGTGACCAACTTCTTCCGCGGCTGGGTGACCGATTTCACCACCGCCATTTTCGAGAAAAAAATGGGCATTCAACTTGAGCAGAAAGTTCATCTGGCGGGAGCAACATCATGACGCGTATTCGTATTGAAAAAGGCACCGGCGGCTGGGGCGGCCCACTTGAACTGGATGCTGTGCCGGGCAAGAAAATTGTCTATATCACTGCCGGGACTCGCCCTGCGATTGTCGACAAACTGGCGAACCTGACCGGTTGGCAGGCCGTTGATGGTTTCAAAGAGGGCGAACCGCCGGAGAATGAAATTGCTGTGGCGATCATCGATTGCGGCGGCACGCTACGCTGTGGGATCTATCCCAAACGTCGCATACCCACGATAAATATTCACGCCACGGGGAAATCCGGTCCGCTGGCCCAGTACATTGTTGAAGATATCTATGTCTCTGGCGTGAAAGAAGAAAACATCACGGTTGTCGGGGAAGCATCCGCTGCGCCACAGCCTGCAAGCAGCACTATCGGTCGCGATTACGACACCAGTAAAAAGATTACTGAACAAAGCGATGGTCTGTTGGCAAAAGTCGGTATGGGCATGGGGTCAGCCGTTGCTGTCCTGTTCCAGGCCGGTCGCGACACTATTGATACCGTTCTGAAAACCATTCTACCGTTTATGGCGTTCGTCTCGGCGCTGATCGGCATCATCATGGCTTCTGGTCTGGGAGACTGGATAGCCCACGGTCTCGCACCGCTCGCCAGCCACCCGCTGGGACTGGTGACGCTGGCGCTGATTTGCTCTTTCCCGCTGTTGTCGCCTTTCCTCGGCCCTGGTGCGGTCATCGCCCAGGTTATCGGGGTGCTGATCGGCGTACAGATTGGCCTGGGGAACATCCCTCCCCATCTGGCGCTACCGGCCCTGTTTGCCATTAATGCGCAAGCGGCATGCGATTTTATTCCGGTGGGATTATCGCTGGCCGAAGCGCGTCAGGACACGGTCCGCGTCGGTGTGCCATCCGTCCTGGTAAGCCGCTTCCTGACCGGCGCGCCTACCGTTCTCATCGCCTGGTTTGTATCCGGCTTTATTTACCAATAAGAGGCACTCAAAAATGACCGTGATTTATCAAACCACCATCACCCGTATCGGACAGAGCGCCCCGGACGCACTTTGCGACCAGATGTTGATCACCTTTCGTGAAGGTGCGCCAGCGGATATCGAAGAGTTTTGCTTCATCCATTGCCACGGAGAGCTGAATGGCGCTTTGCGAGCTGGGCTCCAGTTTGAGCTAGGCCAGCATCACTACCCGGTCACCGCCGTTGGCAGCGTGGCGGAACAGAACTTACGTGAACTGGGGCATATCACCCTACGTTTTGACGGGCTCAGTGAAGCGGAATTCCCAGGCACCGTACATGTGGCGGGCCCTGTACCGGACGATATCGCGCCGGGCTGTATTTTGAAGTTTGTTGCTTAAGATTGAAGGAGAAAAAGATGAATCAGGTTGCCGTTGTCATTGGTGGAGGCCAGACCCTGGGGGCATTCCTTTGCCGTGGGCTTGCGACAGAAGGATACCGCGTCGCGGTGGTGGATATTCAAAGTGATAAAGCCGCCAACGTCGCGCAGGAGATTAACGCCGAGTTTGGCGAAGGCACAGCGTACGGTTTTGGCGCTGATGCCACCAGCGAACAGAGCGTGCTGGCACTGTCACGCGGAGTGGATGAAATATTCGGTCGCGTCGACCTGCTGGTTTACAGCGCGGGTATCGCTAAAGCCGCGTTTATCAGCGATTTTCAGCTTGGGGATTTCGACCGCTCGCTGCAGGTGAATTTGGTCGGTTACTTCCTCTGCGCCCGTGAATTCTCACGCCTGATGATCCGCGATGGCGTTCAGGGACGCATTATCCAGATCAACTCCAAATCAGGGAAAGTAGGCAGTAAACACAATTCGGGCTACAGCGCGGCAAAATTCGGCGGCGTGGGTTTAACCCAATCGCTGGCGCTGGATCTGGCGGAATACGGTATTACCGTCCATTCGCTGATGCTCGGCAACCTGTTGAAATCACCAATGTTTCAGTCGTTATTACCGCAATATGCGACCAAGCTGGGCCTTAAGCCAGATGAGGTGGAGCAGTACTACATTGATAAGGTTCCGCTTAAACGCGGCTGCGATTATCAGGACGTACTGAACATGCTGCTGTTTTACGCCAGTCCAAAAGCCTCTTACTGCACCGGGCAGTCCATCAACGTGACCGGCGGTCAGGTGATGTTTTAATGTTGAATTGCCGGATGGCTGCTGCGCTTATCCGGCAAAATCAAAGGAGTACATAATGGTTTCCGCACTGATTACCGTCGCCGCTATCGCCTGGTGCCTGCAACTGGCGCTCGGCGGCTGGCAAATATCCCGCTTTAACCAGGCGTTTGACAAACTCTGCCAGCAGGGCCGGGTTGGTGTAGGTCGTTCCGGCGGACGGTTTAAACCGCGCGTGGTCGTCGCCATTGCGCTTGATGAGCAGCAGCGGGTTACCGATACGTTATTTATGAAAGGTCTGACGGTATTCGCCAGACCCGGAAAAATTGCCACGATAATGGGCAAACATCTTGATGATTTACAGCCTGATGTGATCTTTCCCCATGATCCGTTATCACAGAATGCACTATCATTGGCGCTTAAACTGAAACATGGGTAATTTCGTTGTGAATGCTAATAGCTTGCGAAATTATCATTTTGCAACTTATTAAGTCAGGGTAATCACGCCTATGAAACCTCGTCAGCGTCAGGCTGCCATACTGGAGCACCTGCAAAAGCAGGGAAAATGCTCGGTTGAAGAACTGGCCCACTACTTTGACACGACCGGCACAACCATTCGCAAAGACCTGGTCATTCTGGAAAATGCCGGAACCGTCATTCGTACCTATGGCGGCGTGGTGTTAAATAAAGACGAATCCGATCCGCCTATCGATCACAAAACGCTAATCAACACGCACAAAAAAGAGCAGATTGCCGAAGCTGCCGTCCATTATATCCATGATGGCGATTCCATCATTCTGGATGCGGGCAGCACCGTATTGCAGATGGTGCCGATGCTTACCCGCTTTAGCAACATCACCGTCATGACCAACAGTCTGCACATTGTTAACGCCCTTTCGGAGTTGGACAACGAGCAAACCATCCTGATGCCCGGCGGGACCTTTCGCAAAAAATCTGCGTCATTTCACGGTCAGCTGGCAGAAAACGCCTTTGAGCAATTCAGCTTTGATAAACTCTTCATGGGTACCGACGGCATTGATCTCAATGCCGGCGTGACCACCTTTAATGAGGTGTTTAGCGTCAGTAAAGCGATGTGCAATGCCGCTCGCGAAGTGATTCTGATGGCCGACTCCTCAAAATTTGGGCGTAAAAGCCCTAATGTTGTGTGCAGTCTGGAAAGCGTCGACAAGCTGATTACCGATGCGGGTATCGACCCTGCATTTCGTCAGGCGCTGGAAGCAAAAGGGATTGAAGTAATCATAACCGGAGAAACCAATGAGTGATGCACTACTGAACGCGGGCCGTCAGACGTTAATGCTGGAACTACAGGAAGCCAGCCGACTGCCAGAGCGGCTGGGCGATGATTTTGTCCGCGCCGCCAATACGATCATCCACTGTGAAGGCAAAGTCATTGTCTCCGGGATTGGCAAATCAGGCCATATTGGCAAAAAAATTGCTGCGACCCTCGCCAGTACCGGCACCCCAGCCTTTTTTGTGCATCCCGCTGAAGCCCTGCACGGCGACTTAGGGATGATCGAAAGCCGTGATGTCATGCTGTTTATCTCCTACTCCGGCGGTGCGAAAGAGCTGGATCTCATCATCCCGCGCCTGGAAGACAAATCCGTCGCCCTGCTGGCAATGACCGGAAAACCGACTTCGCCGCTGGGCCTGGCGGCCAAAGCCGTGCTGGATATTTCTGTTGAACGTGAAGCCTGCCCGATGCGCCTGGCGCCGACCTCCAGCACCGTGAACACGCTGATGATGGGCGACGCGCTCGCAATCGCCGTGATGCAGGCGCGCGGCTTTAACGAAGAAGATTTTGCCCGCTCGCATCCGGCTGGCGCGCTGGGCGCTCGTCTGTTAAATAAAGTGCATCATCTGATGCGCCGTGACGATGCCATTCCGCAGGTGACTCTGACCACCAGCGTCATGGACGCGATGCTGGAGCTGAGCCGCACGGGCCTTGGTCTGGTGGCTGTTTGTGACGATGCGTCGCTGGTGAAAGGCGTCTTTACCGACGGCGACCTGCGCCGCTGGCTGGTTGGCGGCGGCGCGCTCACCACGCAGGTTAGCGAAGCAATGACCCATAATGGCATTACGCTGCAGGCGCAGAGCCGCGCGATTGACGCCAAAGAGATCCTGATGAAACGCAAAATCACTGCCGCACCGGTGATAGATGAAAACGGGAAACTCACCGGTGCTATCAACCTGCAGGATTTCTATCAGGCCGGTATTATCTAATCCTTCAGCCCCAGGCGTTTCGCCAGCCGGTGCAGGTTGGCGACGTCTGTTTCCAGCGCCCGCGCGCTTGCCGCCCAATTGTGATTATTTTGCGCCAAGGCCCGGCGGATCATCTCGCGCTGAAATGACTCCGTTGCCTCACGCAAATTGTGATGCTGCGGGATCTCTGCCACGACGTCCGGCTGCGGTACAGGGCTTTCATCCTGCAAGGCAAAATGCTGTGCCTCCAGCACCACCTCATCCCCTGCCCGGGTAGCCCTTGCCAGCACAACCGCCCGATGAATGGCATGTTCCAGCTCGCGCACGTTTCCGGGCCAGCCGTAACTCAGCAGATGATTACGCGCGCCGGGGCTTAACACCACGCGGGAAAGTCCCAGCCGCAGCCGACATTGCTCGCAAAAATAGCCCGCCAGCAGCACTACATCTTCGCCGCGCTCACGCAGTGGCGGCACGGAAAGGGGAAAAACGCTCAGGCGATGAAACAGATCTGCGCGAAAATTCCCCGCCAGCACCTCTTCGCGTAAATCACGATTGGTCGCCGCCAGTACGCGCACGTCAACGCGCAGGCTGCGATCGTCCCCCACACGCTGAATATCGCCATACTGTAATACGCGCAGCAGCTTGGCCTGCAACGCCAGCGAGAGTTCGCCAATTTCGTCGAGAAACAGCGTGCCGTTATCCGCCATTTCAAACTTACCGCTACGATTACTGATAGCCCCGGTAAAAGCCCCTTTTACGTGACCAAAAAGTTCACTTTCCGCCACGCTTTCGGGCAACGCCGCGCAGTTGAGATACACCAGCGGATTCACCGCACGCGGCGAACCTTCATGGATAGCTTTGGCTACCAGCTCCTTCCCGGTCCCGGTTTCGCCGCTGATCAATACGTTGAGATCGGACCCTGCAACAATCTCAATCTCTTTTTTCAACTGCATCATATTGGGCGACAGGCCAATCATCTGGGTTTCCGTCACCTGCTCGAAAGCCGTCGACGAACCCGGCAGCATATTCTGGCTTTCCAGTTGTTCAATCAGCAACGCATTACTCAGCGCCCCCGCCGCCAGGGCGGCAATCAGCCTCAGCTCTTCATCGCTGAAGACATCGAACTGATCGGGCTCCATGCCATCCAGCGTTAACGCACCAATCAGATTTTGTCCGGCAAACAACGGCAACCCAATGCAGGCATGGACCTTCAGGCTCTCCTGACCCGGGATTAACCCGTCATAAGGATCGGGCAGATCGCTGTCGGCAGGAAAACGTACCACGTCCCCGGCGCGGGCAATCGCCTCCAGCCGCGGATGTCCCTCCAGCGTGAAGCGGCGGCCCAGAACATCCTGCGCCAGGCCATCGATAGCCAGCGGGATAAACTGTCGTGACTCGTAGCGCAGCAGTGCCGATGCGTCGCACTCCAGCACCTGGCGTAAGGTCGTGATCAGGCGCTGAAAACGGTCCTGATGTCCGATACCGCTTTGTAATTCAATGGCGATACCCGCCAGCACATCTACTGAAAAGCTCATGGCAACCTCATTGTCATTTTGACAATTCATATTGTCATATCGACAATGAAATAAACAGTCATTTTGACTACCAATTTATAGGAAGCAAATAATAAATTATTAAAAATCAAACAATTAAAAAGTTGGCACGCAACCTGCAATTAACAAAATATCTTTTTAGAAAAACGCTGAATTAATTGAGGTTGCTATGTCTATTCTGGTTAAAAATAACATTCATTGGGTTGGCCAACGTGACTGGGAAGTGCGTGATTTCCACGGCACTGAATACAAAACGCTGCGCGGCAGCAGCTACAACAGCTATCTCATCCGTGAAGAAAAAAACGTGCTGATCGATACAGTAGACCATAAGTTTAGCCGTGAATTCGTGCAGAACCTGCGCAGTGAAATTGACCTCGCGGATATCGACTACATCATCATTAACCACGCAGAAGAAGACCACGCCGGAGCGCTGACCGAACTGATGTCCTGCATCCCGGACACGCCAATTTACTGCACCGCTAACGCAATTGATTCCATCACCGGCCACCACCATCATCCGGAGTGGAACTTCAACGTGGTGAAAACCGGTGATTCTCTGGACATCGGCAACGGCAAACAGCTGATCTTTGTTGAAACGCCGATGCTGCACTGGCCTGACAGCATGATGACCTACATGACCGGCGATGCGGTACTGTTCAGTAACGACGCCTTCGGCCAGCATTACTGCGACGAACGCCTGTTCAACGACGAAGTTGACCAGACCGAACTGTTCGAACAATGCCAACGCTACTACGCCAACATCCTGACCCCGTTCAGCCGTCTGGTGACACCGAAAATCACTGAAATCCTCGGCTTCAACCTGCCGGTGGATATGATTGCGACTTCTCACGGTGTGGTATGGCGCGAAAACCCAACGCAGATCGTTGAGCTGTACCTGAAATGGGCGGCCGATTATCAGGAAGACCGCATCACCATCTTCTACGACACCATGTCCAACAACACCCGCATGATGGCGGACGCCATAGCCCAGGGCATCAACGAAGTTGACCCGAACGTGGCGGTGAAAATCTTTAACGTCGCACGTAGCGACAAAAACGAAGTCCTGACCAACGTCTTCCGCTCTAAAGGCGTGCTGGTCGGTACTTCCACCATGAACAACGTGATGATGCCGAAAATCGCCGGACTGGTGGAAGAGATGACCGGCCTGCGTTTTCGTAACAAACGCGCCAGCGCCTTTGGTTCTCACGGCTGGAGCGGCGGCGCAGTTGACCGCCTGTCCACCCGTTTACAGGATGCAGGTTTTGAGATGTCGCTTAGCCTGAAGGCGAAATGGCGTCCGGATCTGGATGCACTGGAACTGTGTCGTCAGCACGGTCGTGAAATTGCACGTCAGTGGGCGCTTGCTCCGCTGCCGGAAACGACCGTCAAAGCGGCAACCAAAGAAGAAGAGTGCGCCTGTGCAGCTGCGGCTGCCGCTGACCTTGGCCCAAGCATGCAGTGCAGCGTGTGTCAGTGGATTTACGATCCAGCAAAAGGTGAACCGTTGCAGGATGTCGCGCCAGGTACACCGTGGAGCGACGTGCCGGATAATTTCCTGTGTCCAGAATGTTCATTAGGTAAAGACGTCTTCGACGTATTGGCAACGGAGGCAAAATGAGCCGCGAAATTGTCATTATTGGTTCGGGCTTCGCCGCCCGCCAGTTAGTCAAAAATATCCGTAAACAGGATGCAACTGTTCCGTTGACCCTGATTGCCGCTGACAGCATGGATGAGTACAACAAGCCGGATCTCAGCCACGTTATCAGTCAGGCACAGCATGCAGACGACCTCACCCGCCAGTCGGCGGGGGAGTTTGCCGAACAGTTTAACTTGCGCCTGTTCCCATACACCTGGGTGACCGACATCGACGCCGATGCCCACATCGTGAAAAGTCAGGACCAACAGTGGCAGTATGACAAGCTGGTTCTGGCGACGGGAGCTTCAGCCTTTGTGCCTCCAGTTACCGGACGTGAGTTAATGCTCACACTGAACAGCCAGCAAGAATACCGCGCCTGTGAAACGCAACTGCGTGATGCCCAGCGGGTACTGATTGTCGGCGGTGGCTTGATTGGCAGTGAACTGGCGATGGATTTTTGTCGTGCCGGTAAAGCGGTGACGCTTATCGACAACGCCGCCAGCATTCTGGCTTCGCTGATGCCGCCGGAAGTCAGCAGTCGCTTACAGCATCGTCTGACCGATATGGGTGTGCATCTGCTGCTGAAATCACAGCTTCAGGGTCTGGAAAAAACTGAATCGGGTATTCGCGCCACGCTCGATCGTAGCCGCAGCGTAGAAGTCGATGCGGTGATCGCCGCCACCGGTCTGCGCCCGGAAACGGCGCTGGCCCGTCGCGCGGGATTGAACATCAATCGTGGCGTCTGCGTCGACAGCTATCTGCAAACCAGCCACCCGGATATTTATGCGCTCGGCGACTGTGCGGAAATTAACGGTCAGGTGCTGCCGTTCCTGCAGCCGATTCAACTGAGCGCCATGTATCTGGCGAAAAACCTGCTCGGCGGCAATGCGCCATTGAAGCTGCCTGCCATGCTGGTAAAAGTTAAAACGCCGGAACTGCCATTACATCTGGCAGGGGAAACCCAGCGTCGCGATCTGAACTGGCATATTGCCGCTGAAGCGCAAGGTATGGTGGCCAGAGGAATGAACGAAGAAGGCCAGCTATGTGCGTTTGTGGTCAGTGAAGACCGGATGAAAGAAGCCTTTGCGCTGCTGAAAACATTGCCCATGTAAGTTTGTGATGCCGGATGGCGGCGCTTCGCGCCTTATCCGGCCTACGAGCAAGCATCTATTTGTAGGCCGGATAAGGCGCAGCCGCCATCCGGCATCTTACCCTTCCGCGAACGCCCGCGCCGCGGCAATCACGCCCTGCCCCAGAGATAATCCCCCATCCCCCGCCGGTAAACGCTGCGGAAACAGTAAGGTGAAATCAGCCAGATAAAATGCCAGCCGCGATGACAACAAACGGTTATGCATCACGCCACCGCTGAATACTAACGTCTTCACGCCACGCGCTTCGGCCTGCTCACGCATCAGCGTGGCAAACCCACACGCCAGCGCATCATGAAACGCCCACGCCCTTGCTGCAGACGCCCCCTGCCAGTTCAGCCATTGCTGCCAAAACACAGCCAGGTCAAGTTCATTACCTTGCAACGGGATGGTTACCGGATGCTCAACACCATCACATTGCGAGGCCAACGCCTCCAGCGCGCAGGCGGCCTCGCCTTCATAACTCAATGAAGTCGGAGCGCACTGGAGCGCGGCGGCAACGGCATCAAACAGCCGTCCGCACGATGACGCCGGCGGGGCATTGATCCCCCGCTCAATGGCGCGTGCCAGCACGTTCCAGTTTTGCTGTTGCAGCGCCGATGTTTCCGGGTAACGCTGCCAGTCAGGGACAAAACGCAGACACTGCGCGAGCAGGTTACGCCACGGCTGCTTTGCCGCCAGATCGCCGCCCGCCAGCGCGACCGCGGGTAAGCCACCCAAGTGTTCGCATTCACGATAGTTGACCCGCAAACACTCTCCGCCCCACAGCGCGCCGTTTGCCCCCATGCCGATACCGTCTACCGTCAGAGCAATCACGTCGCCACCGTCCAGCGGCCAACCGTGCTCGGCAAGGCTCGCAGCGGCATGCGCATGGTGATGCAGCACCGTTTCGGTCGGCAGATTCATCTCACTGGCCCACTGGCTGGAAACATAGCCGGGATGGGCGTCATGCACAATACGCTGTGGCGTAAAGTCATAAATGTTCTGGATCAGGTGCAGCGCATCACGCCACTGCTGCTGGATGCCGTCATCACTGAGATCGCCCAAATGCTGACTGATAACCGCCTGTTCGCCGCGCACCAGACAGAAGGTATTTTTTAGATCCGCGCCTAAGCACAGCATCGGCGGCACGTCGCGAAATCCCGGCGGCAGTGCTATCGCATCCGGCACGTAACCCCGCGAACGGCGCAGCATTTCCCCGCTTTCACGCACCACGGAGTCATCCATACGCTGCACAATTTCGCGGTTATGCAGCAGGAAACCGTCGGCAATCTCGCGTAAATCTTCCAGCGCCTGCGCGTTGGTAATGGCTGGCGGCCTGCCGCTGAGGTTGCCGGAGGTCATTACCAGCGGGCAATTCATCTCTTGTAACAGGAGATGCTGCAACGGATTCGCTGGCAACATGACGCCAACTTCCGTTAACCCTGGCGCAATTCCCTCGCTCAGTGCCGCTACACAGCGTTTCTGCACCAGCACGATCGGCGCGGCAGGGGCGGTTAACAGACGACGTGCGGCTTCAGGTAGCCCGTCATCGCCAGGCAGCATCACTGCCAGAGGTTTTGCCGGACGGTGTTTGCGCAGCCTGAGTAGCGCTACGGCGTTATCATTTCGCGCATCGCAAACCAGATGAAATCCACCAATGCCTTTCACAGCGACAATGCCGCCCGCTTTTAGCAACGCCACCGCCGCCTGCAGCGCCTCTTCTTTTTCCGCTCTCTCACCCGCGCTTAGCCACTCAAGATGTGGACCGCATTGCGGGCAGGCAACGGGTTGGGCGTGAAAGCGACGGTCGTAGGGATCGCGATACTCTGTATCGCATTGCGAACAGAGAGGGAAGGACGCCATCACGGTAAACGGACGGTCGTACGGCATGGCGCGGATAATCGTAAAACGCGGACCACAATGGGTACAGTTGATGAAGGGGTAGCGATAGCGACGTTCGCCGGGAGTGTTCATTTCAACAAGGCATTCGGGACAAGTCGCGGCGTCCGGGACAATTTGCGTATTCATCGTGCCGCCTGCACTTTGGCGAATCGAGAAATCGGCAGGCTGCTGCGTCCAGGCGAATGGTTCGCTCTCAATGCTATCAATGCGCGCCAGCGGCGGACAATGTTGATGCAATTGCGCAATAAACTCCGCCGGATCTTCCTGTAAGCGCACCACCACACCGTCACCGTCGTTGCACACGTCGCCATGCAGTTGCAGGCGCTGCGCCAGTTGCCAGACGAAGGGGCGAAAGCCGACGCCCTGTACCTTACCGCGAATACGCAGTTGTACGCCGGAGTGGTTGTTGATTGTCATTATGTCCTTCCCGCAGTCATCTATCCCGGTTTGCCGGATGGCGGCTGCGCCTTATCCGGCCTACATGACTCCCGTGTAGGCCTTAAAGCAGCGCGCCATCAGGCACGTATTTTACGCGGATTTTTAGCGATCAGAACAGCAAAGATGCGGTGGAGTCCAGCGCCGCGCGACGGCGTTTTTCAGCGCTCAGTTGCTCAAGCTTATTGCGATCCACATAAATCAGCGCGTGAGTCGGGCAGACTTCCATACAGGCAGGACCCGCTTCACGGTGGTGGCACAGGTCGCACTTGTTGGCTTCGGCTTTTTCTGCACGAACGTTCAGACCCGCGCCGCTGTTACGCACAACCGGACGCACGACAACTTCCATTGCCCCATAAGGACACGCCACCACGCAGGTTTTACAGCCAATGCAGCGTTCCTGCATCACGTGGACAAAGCCTTTATCACGGCTGATTGCTCCGTTCGGACAGACGTTAGCGCACGGCGCGTCTTCACACTGGCGACACAGCGTTGCCGTGGAGACGTTAACGCCTTTGATGACGTGAATGCGGGGTAAAAAGGTTTCAGGGGTCAGCGATGCGCAGTCCTGGTTATCCTGATGGGATACCACGCAGGCCACTTCACAGGTACGGCAACCAATGCATTTATTGGCGTCTGCAATGATGAAACGGTTCATCAATTTCTCCAGCAATGACAGATTATCTGCCGAAGCATTCACGAATCGTGCCAAATTTTAATGCACTGTTATTAAAGGGTTTTTATTTTGATGGATGTGAGAATGGTGTGTCATCGTCACTAGTGACGATGACAAATGACAGCCGTCAGCGCGAAACATACGGCGCAACAGAGTCGCGCTGAATGAGTTCCCCGATGAAGATTTTTGGCGGTGTAAATACTCCATCGCCCAGCATAAATATCAGGCGGCCGATCGTTTCCTGGATCATTTCCGTCACCGGAATTTTGACGCTGGAAAGCGCCGGAATAGTGTATGACGCGAGGGCGATATCATCGAAACCAATCACCGACACCTGTGCAGGCACGCGGACACCCTGCTCATGCAACTGCTTCATCGCACCTATCGCCATATCATCATTGCTGGCCACCAGCGCGGTAAAATTGACCTTGCGTGCAAGCAAGGTATCAACACCCGCCGCTCCGCAGGCTGGCGTCCATTTTCCTTTGACAATCAAATCATTATTTAGCGGAATGCCATGCGCAGTCAGCGCGTCTTTATAGCCTGAGAGTCGTTCCACGCCGGTAGGTGAATCCATCGAGCCGGTAATAAAACCAATCTCCTGGTGCCCGGCGGCAATCAACTGCGCAACGGCGTTAAAGCTGGTTTGTTTTTGATCGCACCAGACGCTGTGGCTACTGTTTTTACGCAGCCGTCGGTTAAGCACCATAATCGGCTGGGCGTGCGCGTCAATGATCTCGTCTATTTCATCTACGCTGAGAAAACGCGGATAAATCATAATCGCGTCACAGCGCAGGTCGAGTAAGTACTGGATCGCCTGACGCTCTTCCTCTGCGCTATGCTTACCATCAGCCAGCAACAACTGGCGCCCCTTATCCTCCGCCATCCGCGCGGTGTGAAACAGCAGCTCGCTGAAATAGACGCCATGATAAAGAGTGTTGGTCACCACCAGACCCAGCGTTTGCGTGGTCTTCGCTGCCAGACTGCGCGCCAGTAAATTAGGGCGGTAACCACTCTCTTCAATGGCCTGAAACACACGGTCTTTGGTTTCCTGGCTGACGTAACCGTTCCCGGAAAGCACCCGGGAAACCGTCGCTTTCGACACCCCGGCCCGCTTCGCCACTTCCAGCATCGTGGTCATAGTACTCATCCCTTTTCTCTTAATGTGACGCAGTGTACTGCACCGTTTCGCCGCTGTCCTTGCTGCTAAAACGCGGCGCCTGACATCTGGTGATCATCATCACAATTATAAAAATAATAAAAATTAAATCTTGTTTAAAAATTATAAATTAAACATTCTTTTGTGGAACCGGTTTCCCATTTGAGTTTCATCAACTCAGAAACGCGACCTGCGCAAACGGATAAAAACATAACGTACCCTACTGATAAAACAGGATTAAATCCGATGTCCAAGAATTATGCAGCGCTGGCGCGCTCCGTTGTGACGGCTCTGGGAGGCGTCGACAACATCACAGCAGTGACCCACTGTATGACCCGTTTGCGTTTCGTTATCAAAGATGATGCGCAGGTCGATAGCGCGACACTGAAAACGCTTCCTGGCGTGCTGGGCGTAGTACGTAACGATAATCAGTGTCAGGTGATCATCGGCAACACCGTTTCGCAGGCGTATCGCGAAGTTGTCAGCCTGCTACCTGCCAACATGCAGCCTGCTGAGCCGCAAACCAAACCCCGGCTGACGCTGAAACGGATTGGCGCGGGGATCCTCGATGCGCTGATCGGCACGATGTCACCGCTGATCCCGGCAATTATCGGTGGATCAATGCTCAAGCTGCTGGCAATGGTTCTGGAAATGACCGGCGTGCTGGTGAAAGGATCGTCCACCCTCACCATTCTGACCGTTATCGGCGACGGCGCATTTTTCTTCCTGCCGCTGATGGTCGCCGCTTCGGCAGCCATTAAATTCAAAACCAACATGTCGCTGGCAATTGCTATTGCGGGTGTGCTGGTCCATCCCAGCTTTATCGATCTTATGGCAAAAGCCGCGCAGGGTGAGCACGTTGAGTTCGCCCTGATCCCGGTGACGGCGGTGAAATATACCTACACAGTGATCCCGGCACTGGTCATGACCTGGTGTCTGTCATACATCGAACGTTGGGTGGATCGTATCACTCCGGCAGTGACAAAAAACTTCCTCAAACCGATGCTGATCGTGCTGATCGCCGCCCCGCTCGCGATCGTTTTAATCGGTCCGATTGGTATCTGGATCGGTAGCGCAATTTCAGCGCTGGTCTATACCATTCACGGCTATCTCGGCTGGCTGTCGGTCGCCATTATGGGCGCATTGTGGCCGCTGTTGGTGATGACGGGTATGCACCGCGTGTTTACGCCCACCATTATCCAGACCATTGCCGAAACCGGTAAAGAAGGCATGGTGATGCCGTCGGAAATCGGCGCCAATTTGTCGTTAGGTGGTTCATCGCTGGCAGTGGCATGGAAAACCAAAAACCCGGAGCTGCGCCAGACGGCGATAGCGGCAGCCGCCTCAGCCATCATGGCGGGCATTTCTGAACCCGCGCTGTATGGCGTGGCAATTCGCCTGAAACGTCCGCTGATTGCGAGCCTTATCAGCGGTTTTATCTGCGGTGCTGTTGCCGGAATGGCCGGGCTTGCAAGCCATTCCATGGCGGCTCCGGGCCTGTTCACCAGCGTACAATTTTTCGATCCGGCCAATCCGATGACCATTGTTTGGGTATTTGGCGTGATGGCGCTGGCGGTAGTGCTTTCCTTTGTATTAACACTGATTCTCGGCTTTGAAGATATTCCTGTCGAAGATGCAGCCGCGCAGGCCAGAAAAAACCAGGCCGCACAACCGGGCAATATCAATGGAGCCAGCATTTGACTGGTATGAACTGAGGTTAATTATGTCTGTTTTTCCGCAAGGATTTTTATGGGGCGGCGCATTGGCCGCCAACCAGTCTGAAGGGGCATACCGGGAAGGGGGCAAAGGGCTGACTACCGTCGATATGATCCCCCACGGCACACACCGTATGCCCGTCAAACTGGGTCAGGAGAAGCGCTTTGCGCTGCGGGATGACGAATTTTATCCCAGCCATCAGGCGATCGACTTTTATCATCGCTATAAAGAAGATATCGCGCTGATGGCGGAAATGGGGTTTACGGTTTTTCGTACTTCCATTGCCTGGAGCCGCCTCTACCCCAACGGCGACGAGATAGCACCGAATGAAGACGGAATCGCGTTTTATCGGGCCGTGTTTGCCGAGTGTAAAAAATACGGTATTGAGCCATTAGTCACGCTGTGTCACTTCGATGTGCCTATGCATCTTGTCACCGAGTACGGCTCCTGGCGTAACCGCAAAATGGTGGAGTTCTTTACCCGCTACGCCCGTACCTGCTTCGAGGCCTTTGACGGTCTGGTGAAGTACTGGCTGACGTTCAACGAAATCAACATTATGCTGCACAGCCCCTTTTCAGGCGCCGGGCTGGTATTTGAAGAAGGTGAAAATCAGGACCAGGTGAAATATCAGTCCGCTCACCACGAACTGATAGCCAGCGCCCTGGCGACTAAAATAGCCCATGAAATTAATCCGCAAAACCAGGTCGGTTGTATGCTGGCTGGCGGTAATTTTTATCCTTATTCGTGTAAGCCGGAAGATGTGTGGACCGCGCTGGAAAAAGACCGCGAAAACCTGTTCTTTATTGATGTGCAGGCGCGCGGGGCCTACCCGGCTTACTCTGCCCGCGTGTTTCGCGAAAAAGGCGTAGCGATAGAAAAAGCCGCGGAAGATGACGACATCCTGAAGAACACCGTCGATTTCGTCTCGTTTAGCTATTACGCATCACGCTGCGCCTCCGCTGACATGAACACTGGCAACACCAGCGCTGCCAACGTAGTGAAATCACTGCGTAATCCGTACATTGCCGCCAGCGAATGGGGCTGGGGTATCGATCCGCTTGGCCTGCGCATCACCATGAATATGATGTATGACCGTTATCAGAAGCCGCTGTTTCTGGTGGAAAACGGACTGGGGGCGAAAGATGAAATCGATGCCAACGGCGAGATCAATGACGACTATCGCATTCGCTATCTACGCGAACACATCCGCGCCATGGCTGATGCCATTGAGGATGGTGTGCAGCTAATGGGTTACACCACCTGGGGCTGTATCGATCTGGTTTCCGCCTCAACCGGCGAGATGAGCAAGCGTTATGGTTTTGTGTATGTGGACCGGGACGATGCGGGCCAAGGCACGCTGGCGCGTACCCGCAAAAAATCATTCTGGTGGTACAAAAAAGTGATCGCCAGTAACGGGGCCGATCTGGCGTAATCGCTCAGCCGGAGGAGTCTGTAATCCTCCGGCTGAATCGCTTATTTTCATTTCATGAATTGCATTCAAAATGTGGAATCTTCCTTCCAGTTTCCGGTTTGCCCTTGCGCATTTTTACTGGCATTTTATTCAGTAGTTTTTGCTCTTATCCGTTCACCACAAGGAAGCGTTCATGTCTGATGAAAATGGCACAACAGCAGTGGCTATCAGCAAACCCGTACGTCGTTTGAAAGTGGGTTATGTCAGAAAACGCCATGAAGATCGTAACACGGGTTTCACGCTCCGTATCAGTCGGCATGCCTCGCTAACGCTGAACGGCGACTGGCTGGAACAAGCGGGATTCCCTACCGGGACGGCAGTGAATGTTTCGGTGATGCAGGGGAAATTAATTATTGAGCAGGCAACGGAAGAACAGAGAGTGTGAGGCTCAAAACAGGCCGGATGCCACGGGCATCCGGCGCTGGTAAGGTTAGTCTTCTGGCGCTTCTAACTCGGAAAATCCACCGTGGCCTTCCCACCCGGCTAATCGTTGATAGACTGTCTCGACCGCATCTTTGATTGGCTGCGTCATCGGGTAATAAAAACCGACAATATCCGGCTGAATGCCGAGGAAGATCACCTCGCCAACATCCTCTTTTAGCTGATCGACCAGATAGTTCAGCGGCATGTTGTGGGTGGTCATCATGAACATTTCGGCAATATCATCAGGGTCGATAATGCGGATTTCACCAGGGTTTAACCCCATGTCGGTGGCATCCACAATCAACAGACGCTGCGGGCGCAATTCACGGATCGCGACGATATCGTTTTCCGGCGCGCTGCCGCCGTCGATGACAACCCAGTTGCCCTGAGGACTGGCAGCGCACATTTCCGCCAGTAGCGGACCCGCGCCGTCATCGCCCATCATGCTGTTGCCGACACAAAGTAAAACGTCAGTCACGGTGTCTCCTCACCATCAGATAGATGGCGCTTTCCTGGTGAATATCATGCAGCATGCTGAGCATCAGCTTGCTCCACTCCTGCTGCTGAGGAGTCTGCACGGCGCGCGCATCATCAAACGCGCGAGCCAGCATTTGCACATGGTTGAAATCGATGACGATCTCGCCATACTTCGGCACGCCTTCCATTTTCCGGCGGGCTTCGCTTCCTTCGGCAAGCGTGGCAATCCATGCCAGATATTCATCCCACGGACAGGTTAACGCCGCTTCCAGGCAATCGATGATCCCAAGGTGGTGACCAATCGCCAGGCTGTAATAGACAACCTGCTGCGCCTCTGCGGGCGTCGCATCGTTCTCATCAATAAACTTACGGCTCAGTTGACTGAACACCACCGTTTCACTCATCGGATACGCGCCTCTTCGACTACATGGTTAAGATGCGTGACGATTTCGGTCAGACGCGGATCGTTTTCCGCTTCCAGCCAGCGCGCCACCTGATGTTCACCCTGCCCTAACTGCGTCATATAGTCATCAGCAATCTGGCGACCGTAGCGATAACCCGCCAAACGGCGAGCTTCACGGTCCACCTTCACACGCAGCGGTTGAACCATATCCGGATGCAGAATTTCAGCGGGCTGTTCGTCCAGTTCACCTGGCGCACGCGCATGAATTTTCTGTTCCAGCAGACCCAGCGCCATCGCAAAACCGTACAGCGTTGCCGCAGGCGTCGGCGGACAGCCAGGAATATACACGTCCACCGGTACGATTTTATCCGTGCCGCCCCATACGCAGTATAAGTCGTGGAAGATACCGCCGCTGTTACCGCAGGCGCCGTAAGAGATACAAATTTTCGGATCCGGCGCAGACTGCCAGGCGCGCAGCGCCGGAGAACGCATCGCGCGGGTTACCGCGCCGGTAAACAGCAGGATATCCGCATGACGCGGCGACGGTACCACTTTGATACCAAAGCGTTCGGCATCAAACAGCGGAGAGAGCGTGGCGAAAATTTCGATTTCGCAGCCGTTGCAGCCGCCGCAGTCCACACGATAAACATATGCTGAACGCTTGATGCTTTTCAGCAGCGATGCTTTCATGCTGGCAATGGATTCATCCACCGTCATCGGTACCGGAATACCGTTGGCGTCACGTGGGCCTAATAAATTGCTCATCAGCTGGCCTCTTTCATATGGCGAGTCAGTTCAATACGGTCAGACGGCACCAGACATTTCTGGCGCTTACAATCCGGGCAGGTCTCAAAGCTTTCACGGTGGTTTTCCGCGCGGCTGTCACCGTTGTGCTTGAGCAGCGCAATGGCGTAATCAATCTCTTTTTGTACCGCGAACGGGCGGTTACAGACGCGGCAGTTACACAGCGAAAAACGAGACTGCTGCAGGAAATCTTCTTTCTTCCATACCGCCAGCTCATATTCCTGCGACAGCTTGATCGCCGCCGTCGGGCAAACTTCTTCGCAGCGGGCGCAGAAGATGCAGCGACCGAGGTTGAACTGCCAGGCCAGCTCATTGGTAGCCAGATCGGTTTCGACCGTCAGCGCGTTAGACGGACACGCATTAACGCAGGCCGCGCAGCCAATGCACTGCTGCGGATTGTGCTCTGGTTTGCCGCGGAAGTTTTTATCGACCGCAATCGGCTCCAGCGGATACGACGACGTCGGCGCCCCAGTTTTGATGACTTTTTTGATAAAGGTAAACATGGCGATTCCTTATTTCAGCGGCGAGTTTTTACGCTCGATGCTGTAGCGCTCAAGTTCTTTGTACGGCACGACTTTGCTCTTCTTCTTACGCACATCGACCACGGTCATACGGTCGGTACAGGAGTAGCAAGGATCGAGGCTACCGATAATCAGCGGGGCATCGGAAACAGTGTTGCCACGCAGCATGTAACGCAGCGTTGGCCAGTTGGCGTAGGTTGCCGCACGGCAGCGCCAGCGATACAGTTTCTGGTTATCGCCGGTCATGCTCCAGTGGATGTCATCCCCGCGCGGCGCTTCGGCAAAGCCCAGCGCGAAGCGGTGAGGAATATAGGTAAAGCCTTCCACCGCCAGCGGGCCGCCCGGCAGGTTGTCCAGACCAAAGTCGATCATGTTCAGTGCGGTATAGACTTCATTGATACGGACTTTAAGACGAGAAATAACATCGCAACCCTGCTCGCTGTGCACTTCCATCGGCAGCAGGCCATAACCGACAAACGGGTGATCGGCACGGGTATCACGCGCGTGACCGCTGGCGCGAACCATCGGACCGACGTTACTAAAGTCGCGGGCGATCTCCGGATCCAGACGGCCAATACCCACGGTACGCTGTTCCATGTTCGGCGTGCTGAGCAGCATATCGACTAGTTCCTGCACCTCACGACGCATCTGCTGCGCCAGTTGACGGGTCTGGATCATATCGTCTTTCAGCAGGTCACGACGGATACCGCCGATCAGGTTCATACCGTAAGTTTTACGCGCCCCGGTGAGGATCTCCGCCATCTTCATCGACGTTTCACGCACGCGGAAGAACTGCATAAAGCCGGAGTCAAAACCGGTGAAGTGACAGGCCAGGCCGAGGTTCAGCAGATGCGAGTGCAAGCGTTCCACTTCCAGCAGAATGGCGCGGATCATCTGCGCGCGTTCCGGCACCACGATACCCATCGCATTCTCTACGGAGGTGGTATAGGCGGTGCTGTGGGCAAAACCGCAGATGCCGCACACGCGGTCCGACAGGAACGTCACTTCGTTGTAACCCATACGGGTTTCCGCCAGTTTCTCCATGCCGCGGTGGACATAGAACAGACGATAGTCGGCGTCGATGATGTTCTCGCCGTCAACAAACAGACGGAAGTGACCGGGTTCATCGGAGGTCACGTGCAGCGGGCCAATCGGCACCACGTTATTTTTCTTGTCGCCCAGTTCATTGATGAACTCGTAGGTTTCAGCATCGGTGGTCGGCGCCGGGCGCTGACGATAATCCATACTGTCTTTACGCAGCGGATACAGCTCGTCCGGCCAATCATCCGGCAGCACCAGACGACGTTCATCCGGCAAACCGACCGGGATCAAACCGTACATGTCGCGCACTTCACGCTCGCCCCAGACGGCAGCCGGAACGCGTGGCGTCACGGATGGGAATTCCAGCTTATTGGCATCCACTTCAACGCGGACGGTGATCCAGCACTTGGTGCCCTGCTCCATCGACATCACGTAATAAACGGCGTAATGGCCGCACAGCTGACGTTCGTCGTTACCAAACAGCACGGACAACCAGCCGCCCTGTTTGTAGTACAGGAACTCAACCACTTCCGGCAAGTAGTTCACCTTGACGGTGATAGTCAGCTGATCTTTAGTCTGCCAGGCTTCATCCAGCACCACGCCCGGAAAGGCCTGGTGCAGAGCGGCGAGATAGTGTTGACCTAATTTTTCTTCAGACATGCTCAAACTCTCTTAAATCACGCCACCAGCAAGGAGACGAACGCTAAAAACGCAAACCCAAAACCGGCCCAGGTCACGCGTGAAGTGGCGCAAAAACGCAGACGCGCCATGCTGTTTTCGAACAAGGCGATGACCAGCACGCCGAGGACCAGCTTGACGACGGCAATCACCAGCGCCAGCAGCAACCCACCCGCGGTGAAGGTTTCCATCTGTCCCCACGGCAGGAACACGCCGACGAACATTTGCAGAACGACCAATTGTTTGAGGCTAATGCCCCACTTCAGCACCGCAAAACCGCTGCCGCTGTATTCGGTCAATGGACCTTCCTGCAACTCCTGCTCTGCTTCCGCCAGATCGAACGGCAGTTTGCCCATTTCGATAAAGGTGGCGAAAGCACAGGCGCACAGCGCCAGAATCAGCGGGATGCTGCGCGCAGCAGGCCAGTGATAAACGGTATCGGCGATATTGCTGATATGCGTTGAACCCGCAACCTGCGCCGCTACCCACAGACCCAGCAGCAGGATAGGTTCAACCAGCACGCCGAGCATCGCTTCACGGCTGGCGCCAATAGCGGTAAACGGACTACCGGTATCCAGACCCGCGATAGAGAAAAAGAAACGGGCGATGGCGAACAGGTAAATTAAGGTGATCAGATCGCCCAATTGCGGCAGCGGTGAACCAACAGTCACGACCGGTAACGCGGTGGCAATAGTCAGCATCACGCCCACCATCACAAACGGCGTCAGGCGGAAAACCCAGCTGGAATCCGCAGGCGCAATGCTCTGACGGCCCAGCAGTTTGATAATGTCGCGGTATTCCTGCAAAACGCCCGGACCGCGGCGATTGTGCAAACGCGCACGCGCCACGCGGGTCACACCGGACAGCAGCGGCGCAACGGCAAACAGCACCAGCGCCTGAATTAACGGATATAAAACACTCATTTTCAGGCTCCTCGTGAAACCACAATCACCACCAGCACCGCCAGCTCAATCAACGCCAGGCGACGAAACAGTACCGGGGCGGCCGCATTCTGCCAGCCCGGAACCAGTGATACCGGGTTCAGCCATTTACGCAGTTTGAGTACCGGGGCAAAGGCTTCTTTCACCGGCATGGCAAAACCGTGTGCGGTAATAACCATTGACTGCTCGTGATCGTAACCACACACCCATGCCGCACCGCGTGAACGCGACGGCAGACGGTTGCCTTTGAAAATTGCCATGATGATGAACGGCAGCAGCGGACACGCGATCAGCAGCAGCGTGATCATCGGCTGAGAAACGGTGGTGTTCGCCGTTTCCAGCGGCAATGGAACGGCAGAGGAAATCATCGGCAGCAGCCACGGCGCAGCAACGCCGCCAATCACGCAGCAGATAGCCAGCGCAACCACGCTCACGCCCATCAGGATTGGCGCGCAGCAGGCATTTTCAGCTTCCTTCGTGCGCGGCGCGCCAAGGAACGTAACGCCATACACTTTCGCCATACACATCACCGCCAGCGCGCCAGTAATCGCCAGTCCTACCGCCAGCAACGGCCCTAACAGACGACCGACAAACGCGCCGCTGTTACCCAGTTTAAAGAAGGACTGATAGATGACCCACTCACCGGCAAAACCGTTCAGCGGCGGCAGTGCGGCCATCGCCATCAGGCCAACCAGCATCGCCAGAGAGATAACCGGCATACGTTTACCGATACCACCCAACTTCTCGATATCACGATGACCGGTACGGAACCAGATGCTGCCAGCACCGAGGAACAGAACGCTTTTGAACAGGCTGTGGTTGACCAGATGATACAGACCACCGGTCAAACCCAACGCAATCAGCGCCGGTTGATTCAGCGCAATCCCGGTTACGCCAGCGCCCAGACCCAGCAGAATAATGCCGATATTTTCCAGCGTGTGGTACGCCAGCAGACGCTGGATGTTATGTTCCATTAACGCATACAGACCGCCGACAAATGCGGTGATCATGCCCAGCACCAACAGCGTAATGCCCCACCACAGCGGCGCGTTACCGCCCAGCAGGGACAAGGAAAGAATACCCAGCAGACCGACCTTCATGACCACGGTAGAAAACAGTGCCGCAGCCGGCGCGCTGGCGTTGGCATGTGCCTGTGGCACCCAACCGTGCAGGGGGATAATCCCGGCCAGCAGGCCAAAACCCGCCACGCCCAGCAGCCAGATGTCAGACCCAAGCGGCAGCTCCTGGGTGCGCAGATCGAGCAGACGCAGTTCCAGCGTACCGTAGCGCTGCCACACCAGGTAGCAGGCAATCGCCAACAGCAGCGTACCGATGCGCCCCAGCGCAAACCACAGTTTGCCCTCTTTACTGCAACCGGTCAGGAACACCGCGCACAGTGCCATGATTTCCGCCATCACCACCAGCGTACCGAGGTTGCTGGCAACTACCGCACATACCGCTGCGGCCATCAGCAGATTCACCAGCAGGCCGTTGGCTTTCACCTGTGGATGGCGATGCCAGTCAATGTTGTACAGGCTGACAAACAGACCACACAGGCCCAGGGTAATCAGCCAGATAGCGTTCAACGGGGTAATTTGCAGGCTGTGACCAATAAACGGCATCACACCGCTTACCGCCAGCGCGTTGGTCAGCACCATAAAACCCGCGCCAGCCGTACACAAACTGCCAACCGCACCGCCAACCCCTGCAATCCAGCCGCTCAGTGGTTTATGAAATGAAAACAGAAATGCCAGAACAGCAGCCGCTGTAAACCAGGCCACGCCGCTGTTAATCAGTGAAATTGCGCTCATTTTGCATCTCCACTTTGAGCCTGCTGAAACAAGGTGAGATCGCCGAAGTCGGTATTGAAAGTCAGCTCACGTTTACGTTTGCTGGCGCGGGCGATATCCATGTTGCTCACCAGATGCAGGGCTTTGGTCGGGCACATGCGTACGCAGGCCGGACCTTGCTCGTCAAAACTACACAGATCGCATTTCACCGCGATGGCACGAACGCCCGGAACCCAGTCCAGCAGCGTGCTTACGCGAGCTGGAGCTGGCGGAGCCGGAGGCGCTTTTGATGTATTGGCGTTTGCCGGGATATGCAGCGGACGGCTACCGGAAAACTCAATAGCACCGAACGGACAGGCGATCCCGCACAGTTTGCAGCTTACGCACAGGCTTTCATTCAGCTGTACGGCACCATCAACGCGATTAATCGCATTAACCGGACAAACGGTAGCGCATGGCGCATCTTCACACTGGTGGCAAAGCTGCGGCGCGGATTCTTTTTCATTTAACATCACTTTCAGGCGCGGCATTGACTGCAGGCCATGCTGGCGATGTGTCTCTGAGCAGGCGGCTTCACAGGTGTGGCAGCCGATACAAAGAGTGGAGTCAGCAATTACAAAACGATTCACCAGGCATTCCTCAGGTGATAGTCATTTTTGACGAAAACATGTCAGGCAAATGTCATTTCGACATTTTCGACATGCCCATTCCCTAAACTGTCGTGACGCAGAAGTAAAGCCGCATCATGACAAACGTGGGCAGCACCCGAGGCTTAAGCCGGGCTATGTCCCTCAACCAGCTGGCTTAAATTCACCGGCATATTGTTTTCAACCGCCGTATACAGGCTGTCATAGACGCTGGCGATTTTTTCGAGATAGTGCTCCAGCACCTGATCGCGATCGCGGTTGCTGATACGCTCATCAACTTTACCGTCGATGGTCAACTGTGCCTGTGCAATCAGTTGTTTATCATCACCCTCTTTCGTTTCGACGTAATACTCGATGGTGTGACTGTTAAAGCCATCCGCCAGCGTGACATAGATAACGAAGTGTTCAAAAAGGACAAAGCACAGATCTTTGTCCGGCGCACAGCTCATCGCATGATGCAAACGCGCTTTCGACAAGGTGATCCCCTGAACCAGCGAGTTGCAGTAAATACGCCACTGGTCCTGTAGGCGACGATGCCGTTCAGCGATGTAATCGGCTTTTTCGCTTATTTCCCAAATAGTCATGTCAGGTTACCCGTTTAGCAGAGATGAACAGCCTTAAGCACATTTCATGCCAAAATTAATTTTCTTTATTTTCATAAACATAAGAAATCAAAGGCGGGTGACGATGTGTCATTTCGTCATCGTCGTCATTGTCACGAATGAAAAAATTCAACCTGGCATGTTTATTGCTTTTAATACGACAACTTCACAGGAGGCGGTATGCACGAAATAACCCTCTGCCAACGGGCACTGGAATTGATTGAACAACAGGCCACGCAACACGGAGCAAAGCGAGTAACTGGGGTCTGGCTCAAAATTGGCGCATTTTCTTGCGTAGAAACCAGCGCTCTCGCCTTTTGTTTTGATCTGGTATGCCGTGGGACCCTTGCAGAAGGTTGTAAACTCCACCTCGAAGAACAAGAAGCGGAATGTTGGTGCGAATCTTGTCAGCAATATGTCACGTTACTGACGCAACGCGTGCTTCGGTGCCCGCAATGCAACAGCGATACGCTGAGAATTGTGGCCGATGACGGTCTACAGATTCGACGAATTGAAATAGACAGTAATTCTGCGCCGGATGGCGACGCTTAAGCGTCTTATCCGGCCTACAGGAATAGCCTGAGTTGTAGGCCGGATAAGGCGAAGCCGCCATCCGGCAACAGATTTACCGCAAGATAGAGATCAGGAGTGAGCGATGTGTACGACATGTGGTTGCGCTGAAGGCAACCTTTATATAGAGGGTGATGAGCATAATCCCCACTCGGCGTTTCGCAGCGCGCCATTTGCCCCGGCGGCTCGCCCGGCGCTGAATATTACCGGTGTGAAAACCTCTAATTTCGCACCGAGCCAGACCGCAGAAGGCGACCTTCACTACGGTCATGGCGAGGCGGGTACCCATGCGCCAGGCATGAGCCAGCGCCGTATGCTGGAAGTCGAAATTGACGTGCTGGACAAAAATAACCGTCTGGCCGAACGTAACCGCGCCCGTTTTGCCGCTCGTCAGCATCTGGTATTAAACCTCGTATCAAGCCCGGGCTCTGGTAAAACGACGCTGCTGACCGAAACGCTGATCAAGCTGAAAGACAGCGTACCGTGCGCCGTGATTGAAGGCGACCAACAGACGGTCAACGATGCCGCCCGTATTCGCGCCACCGGCACCCCAGCCATCCAGGTCAACACTGGTAAAGGTTGCCACCTTGACGCGCAAATGATTGCTGACGCCGCGCCGCGTTTGCCGCTTGATGACAACGGCATTCTGTTTATTGAAAACGTCGGTAACCTGGTCTGCCCAGCCAGCTTCGACCTCGGCGAACGTCATAAAGTGGCGGTGCTGTCCGTCACCGAAGGCGAAGATAAGCCGCTAAAATATCCGCATATGTTTGCCGCCGCATCGCTGATGCTGCTCAATAAAGTGGATCTGCTGCCGTACCTCAATTTTGATGTTGAAAAGTGCATCGCCAGCGCCCGGGAAGTGAACCCGGACATTGAGATCATCCTGATTTCCGCCACCAGCGGCGAAGGGATGGACCAATGGCTCTCCTGGCTGGAGACACAGCGATGTGCATAGGTGTTCCGGGTCAAATCCGCACCATTGATGGCAACCAGGCCAAAGTCGACGTTTGCGGTATTCAGCGCGACGTCGACCTGACGCTGGTCGGTAGCTGTGATGAAAATGGTCAGCCGCGTCTGGGTCAGTGGGTACTGGTCCACGTCGGCTTTGCGATGAGCATCATTAATGAAGCAGAAGCGCGCGACACGCTCGACGCACTGCAAAACATGTTTGACGTTGAGCCGGATGTCGGCGCGTTGCTGTACGGCGAGGAAAAATAAATGCGTTTTGTTGACGAATACCGCGCACCAGAACAGGTGATGCAGTTGATAGAGCACCTGCGTGAACGTGCCGCTCTCCTCCCCTACACCGCCGAACGACCGCTGCGCATCATGGAAGTTTGTGGTGGTCATACCCACGCTATTTTCAAATTCGGGCTCGACCAGTTGCTGCCCGAAAACGTGGAGTTCATTCACGGTCCTGGCTGCCCGGTTTGCGTTCTGCCGATGGGCAGGATCGACAGCTGTGTTGAAATCGCCAGCCATCCGGAAGTGATTTTCTGCACCTTTGGCGACGCCATGCGCGTGCCGGGAAAACAAGGCTCACTACTACAGGCCAAAGCGCGCGGCGCGGATATCCGCATCGTCTATTCACCGATGGATGCGCTGAAGCTGGCACAGGAAAACCCGACACGTAAGGTTGTGTTCTTTGGCCTGGGTTTTGAAACCACAATGCCAACCACCGCCATTACCCTGCAGCAGGCCAAACAACGCGATGTGCAGAACTTTTACTTTTTCTGTCAGCACATTACGCTTATCCCCACGCTGCGCAGCCTGCTGGAACAGCCGGACAACGGCATCGATGCCTTTTTAGCACCGGGGCATGTCAGCATGGTGATTGGCACCGACGCCTATAATTTCATTGCCTCAGATTTCCATCGCCCGTTAGTGGTCGCCGGCTTTGAGCCGCTCGACCTGCTGCAAGGCGTGGTGATGCTGGTTGAACAGAAAATCGCCGCCCATAGTCAGGTCGAAAACCAGTACCGCCGCGTAGTACCGGATGCCGGTAACACCTTAGCGCAACAGGCCATCGCTGAGGTATTTTGCGTCAACGGCGACAGCGAATGGCGTGGTCTGGGCGTGATCGAATCGTCTGGCGTTCACCTGACGCCGGACTATCAACGTTTTGATGCCGAAGCGCATTTTCAGCCAGCGCCACAGCAGGTATATGACGATCCACGCGCGCGTTGTGGAGAGGTGTTGACCGGCAGATGTAAACCGCATCAGTGTCCATTATTTGGCAAAACCTGTAACCCGGAGACCGCGTTTGGCGCACTGATGGTCTCCTCAGAAGGCGCATGTGCCGCCTGGTATCAGTATCGTCAGCAGGAGTGTGAAGCATGAACAGCGTACAACTCGCCCACGGTAGCGGCGGTCAGGCTATGCAGCAGTTGATCAACAGTCTGTTTATGGAAGCTTTTGCTAATCCTTGGCTGGCGGAACAGGAAGATCAGGCGCGTCTGGAGCTGGCGCAACTGGTTGCAGAGGGCGACCGCCTGGCGTTCTCTACCGACAGCTACGTTATCGACCCGTTGTTCTTCCCCGGCGGCAATATCGGCAAGCTGGCTATCTGCGGTACGGCGAACGATGTCGCCGTCAGCGGCGCTATTCCGCGTTATCTCTCCTGCGGGTTTATCCTTGAAGAAGGTCTGCCGATGGAGACGCTGAAAACCGTCGTCACCAGCATGGCGGCAACCGCACGCGAAGCGGGCATCGCCATCGTGACCGGTGATACCAAAGTCGTGCAGCGTGGCGCCGCAGATAAGTTGTTTATCAACACCGCCGGTATGGGGGCGATCCCCGCCAACATTCACTGGGGCGCGCAAACTCTCGGCCCTGGCGATGTATTGCTGGTTAGCGGTACGCTTGGCGATCATGGCGCAACCATTCTTAATCTGCGCGAGCAATTGGGTCTTGATGGCGAACTGGTCAGCGACTGTGCGGTGTTAACGCCGCTCATTCAGACGATACGTGATATACCCGGCGTGAAGGCGCTGCGTGACGCCACGCGTGGCGGCGTGAATGCGGTGACGCATGAGTTTGCCGCATCATGCGGATTTGGTATTGAGCTGTCTGAAGCGGCCCTGCCTGTGAAGCCTGCGGTGCGTGGCGTTTGCGAGCTGTTGGGCCTCGATGCGCTCAACTTTGCCAACGAAGGCAAACTGGTGATTGCCGTTGAGCGTCAGGCTGCTGAAAGCGTGCTTGCCGCGCTGCACGCGCATCCGTTAGGACGCGATGCGGCAATGATTGGTGAAGTGGTTGAACGTAAAGGCGTACGTCTTGCCGGACTGTATGGCGTGAAACGAACCCTCGATTTACCACACGCTGAACCATTACCTCGTATATGCTAGCAGCCAGTTGGCAGCATACTGTAGGCCGGAGAAGACGCATTTGCGTCACTATCCGGCATTAACGCTGCATTATCGCCTGATGGCGCTTTGCTTATCAGGCCTACGGATTGCGTGACCAGCGAGTTTGCGGTCAGCCATCCGGCAATAATTTACGACTTATACCTATAATTCATTTACCGTTTTCGCACCGTTTTGCGGTGCTTTCCCTGGAAAAGCAATATGTCGTATACACCGATGAGTGACCTCGGACAGCAAGGACTGTTCGATATTACTCGTACATTATTACAGCAGCCCGATCTTCAGTCTCTCAGCGAGGCGCTTACACAGCTGGCCAAGCGTTCCGGACTGGCCGACTGCGCGGCTATTGTCTTATGGCAGGCACAAACGCAACGTGCGCGTTATTTTGCGACGCGCGAAAATAGTAAACCTATCGATTATGAAGACGAAACGGTGCTGGCGCATGGGCCGGTACGCCGTATTCTGTCGCGCCCCGACGCGCTGCACTGCAACTATCATGAGTTCACGGAAACCTGGCCGCAGCTGGCATCCGGCGGATTATATTCTGAATTTGGTCACTACTGTCTGCTGCCGCTGGCGGCGGATGGGCGCATCTTTGGCGGTTGCGAATTCATTCGCAATGAAGACCGGCCATGGAGCGAAAAAGAGTACAATCGGCTGCAGACCTTCACCCAGATTGTCGGTGTCGTGGCTGAACAAATTCAAAGCAGAGTCAGCAATAACGTCGATTACGATCTGCTGTGCCGTGAGCGTGACAACTTTCGCATTCTGGTCGCCATCACCAATGCGGTGCTTTCCCGACTGGACATAGACGAACTGGTCAGCGAAGTCGCTAAAGAGATCCACCATTATTTCGACATCGATGCTATCAGCATCGTGTTACGCAGCAGTCGCAAAAATAAGCTGAGCATCTACTCCACCCACTATCTGGATGAACATCACCCGGCGCATGAACAGAGCGAAGTGGACGAAGCAGGCACGCTCTCTGAGCGGGTCTTCAAAAGCAAAGAGATGCTGCTGATTAACCTGAGCGAACGCGACGCCCTTGCTCCTTATGAACGGATGCTGTTCGAGACCTGGGGCAACCAGCTACAAACTCTGTGCCTGCTGCCGTTAATGTCCGGTAATAACATGCTTGGCGTACTAAAGCTGGCGCAGTGCGAAGAGAAAGTCTTCACCACCGCCAACCTCAAACTGTTGCGCCAGATTGCCGAACGCGTGGCGATTGCCGTGGATAACGCCCTCGCCTACCAGGAAATTCACCGTCTGAAAGAACGTCTGGTCGATGAAAACCTGGCGCTGACCGAGCAGCTCAACAACGTTGACAGTGAGTTCGGCGAAATCATTGGCCGCAGCGAAGCAATGTACAGTGTGCTCAAACAGGTCGAGATGGTGGCGCAAAGCGACAGCACCGTATTGATTCTCGGCGAGACCGGAACAGGCAAGGAGCTGATCGCCAGAGCAATTCATAACCTGAGTGGCCGTAACGCCCGCCGGATGGTAAAAATGAACTGCGCGGCAATGCCTGCCGGATTGCTGGAGAGCGATCTGTTTGGTCATGAGCGCGGCGCGTTTACCGGGGCCAGCACGCAACGTATTGGGCGTTTCGAACTGGCGGACAAAAGCTCACTGTTCCTTGATGAAGTGGGCGATATGCCGCTTGAGCTTCAGCCGAAGCTATTGCGCGTTTTACAGGAACAGGAGTTTGAGCGTCTGGGCAGCAATAAGCTGATCCAGACCGATGTCCGTTTGATCGCCGCCACCAACCGCGATCTGAAAAAGATGGTCGCCGATCGCGAGTTTCGCAACGATCTGTACTATCGGCTGAACGTCTTCCCGATCCATCTGCCGCCGCTGCGTGAACGCCCGGAAGATATTCCGCTGCTGGTAAAAGCCTTCACCTTTAAAATTGCCCGCCGGATGGGGCGCAATATCGACAGTATACCCGCCGAAGCACTGCGTACGCTGAGCAGTATGGAATGGCCGGGTAACGTGCGTGAACTGGAAAATGTGGTAGAACGCGCAGTACTGCTCACAAGAGGCAATGTACTGCAACTGTCTCTGCCGGATGTCGTCGCTTTGTCGCCTTCCACGCCGCCGGTGGCGACCGAAGTCGCACAAGATGGTGAAGATGAATACCAGCTGATCATGCGCGTGCTGAAAGAGACTAACGGCGTTGTTGCCGGTCCCAAAGGCGCGGCGCAACGACTGGGGCTGAAGCGCACGACGTTACTGTCACGCATGAAGCGCCTGGGTATTGATAAGGATGCGCTGGTTTAACGGTTCACCCGATAGCGCTTTGCTTATCGGGTCTACCCACAGGTGTATTTGTAGGCCGGATAAGCAAAGCCGCCATCCGGCATAGAATTGTTACTTACTTCTTCCGCTGGTACTTCTCGGGCAATTCCGGGACGGGACGTTTGTCATCAATCAGATGACGTACGGTCAGGATCGGATGACGCCAGAGCATTCTTGGCCCAGCCCAACGCATAATCTGCTTCATCTCTTCACGTTTGGCGGGTTGATAACAGTGTACCGGGCACTGTTTGCAGGCCGGTTTTTCCTCACCAAATACGCATTTATCGAGGCGCTTTTGCGCATAGGCAAACAATGCATCGTAATGTCCCGGCTCGTCTACAGCCTGCGGACACTGGCTCTCGTACAGCGAGATCATTCTCTGGATCGTCATTTTTTCTCGTGCAATACGTTTGCCGGACATGGTGCCTCCCCTATTAAGTTGCATAAATAATACACCTTAATAGTGAAGGCAACCATGACCTGCGAACAATTCCCTGGGAGAATAGTTAAATTGCCCTGCGTTTATAAGGACGGTAGTGCGGTAGCCAAAAGTTATCTTTAATGCTCCGCAACAAGGCATCGTCGCTCATTTTTTCCGCCACACCTGACTGCTGCGCCGCCTTGCCGACCTCAAACGCAATATTGCGAGTCACATCGCATATTGTGCCAATCTCTGGTAACAGCGCGCCTTCACCGTCATGCACCAGCGGAGAAGCTTCCGCCAGCGCACGGCTTGCCGCCATCAACATAGCCTCTGTTATCCGCGTCGCGCCGCTGGCAATAGCCCCCAGACCGATCGCCGGGAAAACATACACGTTATTACACTGTGAAACAGGAATGACACGTCCATACATCTCTACCGGCTCGCATGGGCTACCGGTTGCGATAATGGCCTGTCCCTCGGTCCAGTGAAGAATATCTTCTGGCCGTGCTTCCATTTTTGAGGTGGGATTCGACAATGGCATCACGACAGGGCGATCGCAGTATTGGTACATCGTGCGAATCACCTCCTGCGAGAACAATCCAGCCTGACCCGAAACCCCCAACATTACCGCGGGTTTGGCATTACGGATCACTTCCAGAAGTGACGGCGCCAGCCCCTCATACTGCCAGTCAGAAATTTCCTCGGGTGACTGCGCCAGCGGTTGCTGGAAATCAGCTAAGGCATTATTGCTGGTCATTACCAGACCGTCGCGGTCGACCATAAAAATGGTCCGTCGGGCTTCGGCCTGCCCCATGCCTTCTGACATACGACAAGCAACAATATGCCGGGCGATCCCACATCCCGCAGCCCCCGCCCCAACAATCACGATGGATTGCTGATGAAAGTCCCGGCCGCTGCCACGGCAGGCTGCGAGTATGGTTGCCAGAGCCACCGATGCCGTGCCCTGGATATCATCATTAAAACAGCACAGTTCATCGCGATAACGTTCAAGCAAAGGCACGGCCGTATGCTGGGCGAAATCTTCAAACTGCAGTAGAACATTAGGCCAGCGCCGTTTTACGGCAGCAATAAACATTCCAATAAACGCGAAGTAATCTTCACCGGTTACGCGCGGATGACGCCAGCCGATATAGCGCGGATCGTCCAGCAGTCGCGTATTGTTCGTGCCGACATCCAGTAGAATGGGTAACGTATTGGCCGGATTAACCCCGCCACACACGGTATAGAGCGAAAGTTTTCCGATAGGAATTCCCATACCGCCAACACCCTGGTCGCCCAATCCCAGAATACGCTCGCCATCGGTGACGACGATGACCTTGATATCGTGACGTGGAATATCATGCAATATATCGTCAATACGTTCGCGATCGGGCCAGGAAATAAAGACGCCACGCGCACGACGATATATCCAGGAGAATTTTTCACAGGCGGCCCCAACCACTGGGGTATAAACAATTGGCAGCATCTCTGGCAGATACTTTTTCAGCAGGTAATAAAATAACGTTTCGTTGGTATCCTGAATATTACGCAGATAAATATGCCGTGCGTTATGGGATTCTGCTTCGATATACTGTTGATAAGCTCGCTCGGCTTGTTCATCAATATTTTCAATGGCGCATGGCAGTAAACCGCCAAGGTTAAAGTCATGCCTTTCTTGCTGCGTGAAGCTGCTGCCCTTGTTTAATAACGGAGACTCAAGCAGTAACTTTCCCGTAAACGGGACGTATAAAACATCGTTTGTCACGTTGTCATCCATAAATTGCAACCAGATAAAAAATAAGAGCCTGTGTTACCAGGCTCTCGGTATTCAAATCAGGACATAGTTGGCTATCAGCATCGCTGCGATACCTGCAAGCGCAGGAAGCAGGGTTCTTCTGACAATCATAAATGGTGAACATTCACCCGCTTTACTCACCGCAATAATGATGCCAGCCACTGGAGACATCGAGCGCCCCATACCCGCCATCAGCTGCATAGGGAGGATCATATTGACGGCGCTTTCACCAAATTTTGCCGCAATTGAAGGAGCCAGTCCGGAGAAAGAGAAAAAGGCTGCAACGCCAGATCCGGTCAGCACAGCGGTGATCCCCACCAGGGCGGTCATCACCAGCGTCATGCTGGTAAAGCCCAGACCGGCGTTTTGTACGGACTGCAACAGATAATCTACAGCACCAATTTTCTGCAGTCCCTGAGCATAAATATCCGCACATACCAGCAAAGAAACGATGCTGGTAAACATACTGCCCATGCCTTTGAAAAAGACCTGTATCCCTTTACAGCAGCTTTTGAAATCACGCGTGGTCGCCAGCTCGAAGAAAAAGGCGACAACTGCGCCAAGAATCATCGCAGTCACCACATCGATTTTGATAGATTTGATCACCAGCGGGCTAAAGACCAACACCAGTACCACCGGCAGAACCGGCAACAGCGCGTAAATAGCAGGAACTTTACGCCCTTCTTCTTCAGCCTCAACCACGCTTTGCGCGCCGGGTACGAAGCCATCTTTTTTGTCGAAATACTTCGCGGTAAAGTAAATCACCACCGCCACAGCCAGCATCACCACCACCGCTACCGGCATCTGATAATGGGCAAAGTAGATAGCACTTTCCATACCGGCATGCTTCGCCGCCAGATTGGCCGTACCTACCGCAGGTCCTAAGTCCATAAACGCGCACAAACCAATCATCGCGGCCGCGGAGGCTTTACTCACCCCAAGGCGAACCAGGACCGGGAAGAATGTCACCAGCAGCAGCATCGCCAGGCCTGCCGCACTTGAAATTGCCACATGCAGAAGCTGCGCACAGATATACCCCAACGCAAGGATTAAGTAAGGCGCTTTAATCACCTGCAGCGGCCGAATACACATATTGACCATCGCATTCGACGCTTTAATATGATCCATATAGCTGGCGAATCCACCCGCAGCCATAATGATAAGACCAATACCTGCAATTTGTGTGGTAAGCGATTCTTTTGCAAAGCTAAAGATATCCAGCCAGGTTGACCCCGTGGATTTTGCTTTATCATACAGAATACTGTTTTCTGGATAAAACAGTACGGTAATGGTCAATAATGCCAGTCCAGCGAGTAATAAAACAGTTTGCGGCTGATAATTTTTCACAATTAACCATGCAGCAATAACTGTTATCACTATTGCTATAATAAACGCCGTCATAATAACAATTCCTATGCCATATAAATCGGGTAGGGTTACCTGTCACATCATCATAACTTATGTAGGATAGTAAAGAATCACCCCTATATATAAGCAGCTATAATATGTACATAAAATTATCGTATTACATACTCAAACATTGAGTTTTAATTGTAATGGGTTGTGTGGTTGTAAAATACGGGAAAGGTGTTTTCCCACCCCTTTTTGTGAGTAAGATCGCAACTCATCTGAATGCGTCCGCCTTCCCAAGAAAAGACTGGATGTGGGTGTCCAACATATTCATTCTATGATTGACGTCGAAAGCGTATTATCCTATAACAACGTTGATATACAACAGCCATCGGGTGTTATCCATGTACAAGAAAAACACATTAAGTCTGGATGAGTATAACTCACTCACTCTTAATATGGGTGATCTAACTGAATCTGAGTGCCGACTTAATGAGTACATTAATAAACACTTTAATGAACTCCCCTATCATGGCATTGTGGATCTTTCACAAAATGCGATGGTAAGCAAAGCGACCATTGGCCGGTTCTTAAATAAAATTGGCTTTACAGGTTATGCAGCTTTCCGCAAAGCATTAGACATTACGTTGTCAAAAAATAAAATTTCTGCGCCTTTTGAGAAAAACACCAAACTACGTAACAACCCCAGCATTACCACAGAAAGTATCGTTACTGATTTCACATGTAAAGTATCAGAATTATTTAATCAATTTAAAAATAATATCGATATTGAAAGCCTGAATGCTTTTATCGATCTGGTACTGAACAATCAACGTCATATTTATGTTGTCGGCCCTTCATCTTCTCATGCCATGGCGACACATTTTTGTACCCTGCTAAAATACTTTCGCAGCGATATAACACTGTTACCGACAGACATCAGCGAACTTCCCAAATGTCTTATCAATATTGAGGAGAAGGACGTACTGATTGTCTTCTCCTACTATCGATTCAATCGGGTTGCCCTCAATATTGCAAAGTGGTTCAGAAAAAAGAATGCCGTCGTGGTACTGGTTACCAACTCAGAAGCGAACCCTTACGGTAAATTCTGCGATCTGCAGTTTGTTCTTCCCAGCGACGTACAGTCCATTTTTCAAAGCCGTATACTCGGCTTCTTTTTTATCGAACTCATTTTGCATCTGGCTTATGAGAAAGGCGATAACGAGGGGAATTTTGCCCAACTGGAGGAATTATTCGTCTTTTTTGAAACTTTTTCGGCATCAGCCCACAACACTTAGCGCCGCCAGGAGAGTGCCTCCTCCCGGCAGCATGGCAAATCAGGCAATCTCTACCGTTTTTACGCGTTCGAATTCAGCTATCGTTTCAGCAATTAGCGCATCATTAGCCCCGATATATGATAGCGGCTCGCAGGCGGCGGTAATTTCCGCCACAGACAGTGATGCGCAGATTTCCGGGCTGGCCAGCACAACCTCCATGAAGTTCTGCTCACCAGTTGCATTCTTCAGAAGTTTTTTCAATAAGTTATAGGCTGACTCTCTGCCAATTTTGGCGGCAAGTTTCATCGTCAGCGATTCCGACATAATAAAGTGTTTCGAGCAGTCAAAATTAGCGCGCATCTTCTCTTCATTAATAACGAGATGCGAAAGCAGATTTTTTGCACGTGTCAGGCTGGTCGATAAGGCATTCGATGCCTCCGGAAGGATCGTCCAGTTCAGAACCCTCATAGAAGCGGCTCGCACATCCTGTTGATCCAACATGGCCGGCGCGCCGGAAGCATACATCCAGCCCATTCTGGCCAGCGTTTGTATCATGTTACTGGCGCGCGGATTGACTTTGTGCGGCATTGTGCTTGATCCTCCACCGCCTTCGCCTTCAAACACTTCAGCGATCGGCGTGCGCCCCATGGTTTCGACATCGTTAGCCAGTCGACACAGCGTGCCATGGACAAGCGCAAAAAACTGCACAACTTCAACGACCGCATCCTGACTGGCATTATTAATACCGCAGGGCACGTTAAGACCCAGCGCCAGCATCAGTCGTTCACGGGTTTCCATACCCTGCTCGCCCACGGAAGCCAGATTGCCTACCGCACCACCAAAGAGTCCGGTCACCGCGCGTGGATACAACTGCTGGAGTCTTGCCAGGTGGCGGTTAATCTCTGTCAGATAACTGCACACATGGAGCCCCCATGTTGTGGCGGAGGCATCTACCGAATTGGTGCGCGCGACCATTACCGTGCGGGTGTGTCGTATTGCCATTGCTGTTATAACTTCACCTACATCAAGCAATTGCTCGCGCAGCAATTGCAGCGTTTGCTGCAATCTCATCGCCATACCTGAATCCAGCAGGTCTTGAGTGGTGCATCCCCAATGCAGAAACTGGCCTACCAACGGCGTACCGAAGGCGGAGATCTGATCGATTAGCGGTTTTATTGCCATACCAACCGTTTGTGTTTCCTTTGCCAGAGTAGGCCAGTCTATTTGTATTTCCTGGCAGGCATGCGCAATTTCAGATGCCGCCTGCTCGGGGATAATCCCTAACTCACTTTGAATGCGTGCAACAGTGACCTCAAATCGCAGCCAACAACGCAGCAGATTGTCGTCAGACCATATTTCCCGCATCCGCTCGTGGGTGAACAATGATGAATAAAGATCAGAATCAAATACCGTTGTTTGCTTACCGAACATACAGCGCCTCTCCGGCCAATGATGCGTTATAATCGAAAATGTGATTAATCAATTTTGCGGGATCTGTTCTGCAAATTACAGGGGAAAATAGTATTCCCACCCCAAAACCGGCTATGAGAATGCACTATTCCCATTTTCAGTTTTTGCTCCCGTTAGAAATGGGATGTACTTCACAGTAATTCCTGCATTACAGTTTAAACAGTCACAACATTTCAATAAAAACGTTCATTAAATATAAGAACCATTAATGCAATAGCGCAATCAGATATATTTATGCGTGAATAATCACATTTCATTACGAGAAAAAATGTTTCCCATACCGCTGTCCTTCCTTTTTCACAAACAATTATCCCGCTGTGAACTTTCTTTTTATGGTCAGGAAATTAATGCTGTTTTGAGGGATGACATGAAGCTAAAAAATTATTCACTAATATTACTAATGGGTATGAGTTCCTCGGCGTTCGCCTTAAACGTCTATAATAAAGATGGAAATACTCTGGATATCTATGGACGTGTTGAGGGTAAAATTGCGAGTGGTCAGAATTCATTTGCCGGCAGTGAAAGCCGAAGCGATTTGGGTGGACGTGTAGGTATTTATCTCACCCGAGATCTGGATCTGCTGCCAGATACCAAAATCGTGGGTCGCCTGGAATGGCAGGTGCGTACCGAAAAAAATGATAACAATACCGGTGAAAGCGATATGGAAGCCCGCTATTCCTATGTCGGTCTGTCGAATAAAACATGGGGTGAATTGATCACCGGGAGAACCAAAAACCCGTTGTACCAGGTTATGAAAATGACCGATAAATACAAAAACTTTACGCCCAATATCTACAGCTATGGCATTACAACCATTGATGATTCGTACCAGTTCAACCGCCAGGACGGCACCGTACAGTGGAACGCCAAATTTGCTGGTAACGAAATTCAGCTGGCATGGGTCTCCGGTAATGGCAACAGCGATAACGAAGCCCTCGATTATGGCGCGATGGCCAGCTATCGTAAGTCTTTCAAATTTGGCGATTTTAGAATTACACCGGCGATTGCGGCCAGTCGTTATAAGCGACAGGATGGTGTTGTGACCACCGATGGACGTAATCAAAACGATCAAATTATGGGAGGGTTACAACTCAACTATAAAGCCTATGAAGTTGCGGTAACCGCGTTACGCACATCTATTTCCCGCGATAACAAAAGTGATAATAATTATAAAGGAATGGACTCACTTATTTCCTACAACTTTGGCACCGTCAAGGTTCTCACTGGATACAGTTTTTTAAATGAAGATGGTAAAGATATCGCTGAAAAAGAAGACTGGCGTGCTGAAGCGCAATTAACATTGGCTGAGGATACGTGGTTATCATTTACTTACGATAAAGAATTCGCCAGTAAGAACAAAAAAACCAATGATGATGCGCTCATCGTTGGACTCCGTTATGATTTCTAAGAGATAACCAATGAAAAAGATAACTTTGCTTACCGCTGCAATGGCCCTTGCACTGAGCAGTGTCTGCGCTCATGCGGATACGTTATTAGCGCCTTCCGCTCATGCCAAAATGGATGGCGAGAATAAAATCGTCGCGCTTTATGGTAACTCATTCACGTTCTATAACAATAATATCAACACCCGATTACGGGATTTGACGCAGTCTTTACTGCCGGACCATGCCAAAGGCTATAAGTATCGGGGGATAACGATTTCCAGCGGTCATTTAGGCTGGCAAATTGAGAATATGCGCTACCAGAACACGCTACAGAAATGGGATGTGGTGGTATTGCAGGGGAACTCCACAGAAACGATCTCAAAGAAAGAAAGTACCCGACAAAACTTCGTTGACTCGGCAACCCAAATGGCCGAAATGGCACATAAAGCCGGTGCAAAAGTCGTCTATTTCATGACCTGGGCGAAGAAAGCTAAACCCGAAGATAGCCAAAAACTGGCGGATGCTTATATCTCCATTGCGCAAAAAACAGGGGGGTATGTCGCTCCGGTAGGTCTGGCTTTCGAGAAAGCGCGCAAAACCCATCCGGAAATAAACCTGTATTATCATGATGGTGTACACCCTTCGATTTCTGGAACGTATCTCGCAGCCTGCGTATTTTTCGCTACCTTGTATAACCAGTCTCCGGTCGGCGGCGCACTTCCGGTCGATACGGACATGACCCCTGCCACCGCCAAAGCGTTACAACAGGTTGCATGGGAAACCGTCACTGAGTTCCAGAAGTCATAATCATCAGGTTATTCATCACCGACACGCCGGCAATTCTGTCGGCGTGAAATGCATTATCCCCCACCAATTCCTTAGCACCCTACGCAAATAAGAATTATTTTCATTTATTTATGCCTTGTGCTATATAACATAGCAAAGGCTATATTCGTTGATAAATTAACCACTTTGTTGTGAGGGATACTATGCCGCAGCTGCCCCATCTGAAGTCATTTCTCCTTGCTGGCGCGTTAACGGCGCTGACGTTGTCACCTGCCTGGGCGCAAGAAAAGTTCAAAGTGATAACCACCTTTACGGTGATTGCGGATATGGCGAGTAACGTGGCAGGTGACGCCGCGGACGTCAGTTCCATCACCAAACCTGGGGCAGAAATTCATGAATATCAACCCACGCCGGGCGATATCAAGCGGGCGCAAGGCGCACAGCTTATTCTCTCGAACGGGCTTAACCTCGAGCTGTGGTTTGCCCGTTTCTACCAGCATTTATCCGGCGTGCCGGAGGTAATGGTCTCCAACGGTGTGCAGCCAATGGGTATCAGCGAAGGGCCGTATAATGGCAAACCCAATCCGCACGCCTGGATGTCGGCAGAAAACGCGCTGATCTACGTGGATAATATTCGCGATGCGCTGATGAAATACGATCCGCAGAATGCCGCAACCTATCAGAAAAATGCGCAGAATTATAAAGCCAAAATCCAGCAGACGCTGGCGCCACTACATGCAGAACTGGCAAAGCTCCCTGCCGATAAACGCTGGCTGGTCACCAGTGAAGGCGCGTTTTCTTATCTGGCACGTGATAACGGCCTGAAAGAGTTGTATCTGTGGCCGATCAATGCCGATCAGCAGGGTACCCCCAAACAGGTACGCAAAGTGATCGATGCGATCAGAGCGCATCATATCCCAACGGTATTTAGCGAAAGCACCGTGTCCGATAAACCTGCGCGTCAGGTGGCCCGTGAGTCTGGCGCACATTACGGCGGCGTACTGTATGTCGATTCGCTCAGCGCGGCCGATGGCCCGGTACCGACCTATCTGGATTTACTGCGCGTCACCACACAAACCATTGTTAACGGCATCAACGAAGGTCTGGAGAGCCAACCATGAGTCACTCTGCGATTACCGTAAATCAGGTTACGGTGACGTATCGCAACGGTCACACCGCATTGCGGGACGCCACTTTTCAGGTTCCGGGCGGTTCGATTGCCGCCCTGGTCGGCGTAAACGGTTCAGGAAAATCAACGCTTTTTAAAGCGCTGATGGGGTTTGTTCGCCTGGCGCAGGGGGAAATATCTATTCTGCAACAGCCGGTTAATCAGGCACTGAAACAGAATCTGATTGCCTATGTCCCTCAGTCGGAAGAGGTGGACTGGTCGTTTCCGGTACTGGTGGAAGATGTGGTGATGATGGGTCGTTTTGGCCATATGGGCTGGCTGCGTCGGCCAAAACAGATCGACCACGCCAGTGTTGATGCAGCGCTGGCACGGGTCGATATGCTGGACTATCGCCATCGCCAGATAGGTGAACTGTCTGGCGGGCAGAAAAAACGCGTTTTTCTGGCAAGAGCCATCGCTCAGGATGGACAGGTGATTTTGCTGGATGAACCCTTCACCGGCGTGGATGTGAAAACCGAGGCGCGCATCATCGACCTGCTACGCGAACTGCGCGATGAGGGGCGAACCATGCTGGTCTCTACCCATAATCTGGGATCCGTTACCGAATTTTGTGATTACACGGTAATGATTAAAGGTACGGTGCTGGCAAGTGGCCCGACCGAAACCACCTTTACGACTGAGAATCTTGAGCAGGCATTCAGCGGCGTTCTGCGCCATGTGGCGCTGAGCGGCGGTGAGCAACATGTGATTACCGATGATGAACGCCCGTTTATTTCGCGACGCGCGGCCAACGAGGGGGAATAATCATGAACTGGCTGACAGAACCGTTTGGTTACCAGTACATGCTCAACGCGATGTGGGTCTCGGCAATGGTCGGCGGCCTTTGTGCGTTTCTCTCCTGCTATCTGATGCTCAAAGGTTGGTCGCTGATTGGCGATGCGCTGTCGCACTCTATCGTTCCGGGCGTTGCCGGCGCTTATATGTTAGGGCTTCCCTTCGCCCTTGGCGCATTTCTTTCCGGTGGACTGGCAGCGGGCAGCATGCTGTTTCTCAATCAGCGTTCGCGCCTGAAGGAAGATGCGATTATCGGACTGATTTTTTCCTCTTTTTTCGGTATCGGGCTGTTTATGGTGTCGCTCAATCCGATGTCGGTCAACATCCAGACCATTATTCTGGGAAACGTGCTGGCGATTGCACCGGAAGATATTCTGCAACTGGCCATCATCGGCGTCATCTCGCTGACTATTCTGTTGCTGAAGTGGAAAGATCTGATGGTGGTTTTTTTTGATGAAAACCATGCGCGCTCCATCGGTCTGAATCCTGGCCGGTTAAAGCTGTTATTTTTTACGCTGCTCTCCGTTTCCACGGTTGCCGCTCTGCAAACCGTCGGCGCATTTCTGGTGATTTGTCTGGTGGTCACACCCGGTGCCACCGCCTGGCTTCTGACCGATCGTTTTCCGCGTCTACTCACTATCGCCGTGGCTATCGGCAGCCTGACCAGCTTTTTTGGCGCCTGGCTGAGCTACTGGCTGGACGGCGCAACCGGCGGAATTATTGTGGTTCTACAAACGCTGCTGTTCCTGCTGGCGTTTGTCTTTGCGCCAAAACACGGTCTGCTGGCGAATCGCCGCCGCGCCAGCCGGGTGAACAAGGAGTCCGTATGATCTTCACAACGCTGCTGGAACCCTTTCAGTTTAGCTTTATGGTCAATGCGCTGGTCATCTCCACCATTGTCGCCATCCCCTGTGCGCTGTTGTCGGTGTTTTTGGTGCTTAAAGGCTGGGCGCTGATGGGCGATGCCATGAGCCACGCGGTTTTTCCCGGCATTGTGCTGGCGTGGATAGCGGGTATCCCACTGGCGATTGGCGCGTTTATCGCCGGGCTGTTTTGTGCGGTGGCAACGGGCTATCTCGACGACAATAGCCGAATTAAGCGTGACACCCTGATGGGGATCGTCTTTTCCGGTATGTTTGGCGCGGGCCTGGTGCTATACGTTTCGATCCAGTCGGAGGTCCATCTCGATCATATTCTGTTCGGCGATATGCTGGGCGTATCGTTTAGCGATATTGTGCAAACCTCGGTTATTACGCTGGGGATTGCGCTTATCATCGGGCTGAAGTGGAAAGATCTTCTACTGCACGCCTTCGATCCGCATCAGGCAAAGGCCAGCGGTCTTAACACGACGCTGCTGCATTATGGTCTGTTGTGTATGATTGCCCTGACGATCGTCGCCACGCTGAAATCGGTAGGCATTATTTTGTCGATTTCCTTGCTAATTGCACCAGGCGCCATTGCGATATTAATGACACGGAAATTTTCCCATGCCTTATTGTTGGCGGTGGTCATGTCGGTCATAACCTCATTTCTGGGCGTGTATCTGTCATTTTTCATCGACAGCGCGCCAGCTCCCACCATCGTCGTATTATTTTCGCTGCTGTTTGTGATTACCTTTATTTATTCAACGCTGCGCGATCGCCGTTTAGAGAAACAGCTGCTGCGGCATGATATATAAATAACGCTTAATAGTATGTTCGCTAATATTATGACATCGACAGGCACCCCAGCTATGAATATAGCCTCCCACAGGAGGCTATATTCTCCGTAAACTACAACATCGTGAGAATACGATTTAATAAACGGATCCGCGGTTCAATTGAGGCAATATCAAGCCACTCATCGGCACTGTGAAAACCTGCACCGACAGGCCCCAGCCCGTCCAGTGTTGGAATACCTAACGCCGCCGTCAGGTTGGCATCGCTACCACCCCCCACTGCCTGCCAGGTAACCGAAATTCCCTCTTCTTTCCCGGCCCGTTCAACCAGCGCCATCAGGCGCTGTGTCTCTTCACTCGCCGCCATCGCGGGTTTATGACTTACACGGGTCAGCGTGGTGGTCACGCCATCAAGGAAACCTTGCTGACACAGCGACTGTAGCGACTTGTGCACGCGCTCATACTCTTCATTTTCCCAAAAACGCACATCCAGTTCCGCGTGTAGCTTTGCCGCCACGACGTTCGCCGCGCTTCCCCCCTGCACCACACCGACGTTTAGCGTGGTTCCGCGGGTCATATCGGTCAATGCGTTAATGGCCAGCACACTGTTGGCAAAAGCGGTAATGGCAGAACGCCCTTTTTCTGGCTCATTCCCGGCATGCGCCGCCACGCCGTCAAACGTCAATTGATAGCCGCCGACCCCTTTTCGCGCTTTCACCAGCGAACCGTCAGCCCGGGCAGCTTCACAGACCAGCACGCAACGCGACCGCTTCGCCAGTTCGCTAATCCACATACTGGAGTGAACGCTGCCGGTCTCTTCATCCGGATTCATCGCCACCGCGATAGATAAACGTTGCAGATGCTCCGCCGGCAGTGTGCGCATCGCCCAGAGGATATTCAGTAAACCGCTTTTCATATCGGAAACGCCCGGCCCGTAAAGACGGCTTTCATCGCGGCTCATTGGACGTTCAGCTACGGTTCCCACCGGGAAAACGGTATCCAGATGACCTACCAGCAGTACATCATACTGCGTCGCCCGGGGCTTATTGGTCACCAGCAAGGCCGGGCCCACCGCATTGCCTAAATCTACCAGCTCCGTTTGCCAGTCTTCTTCCTGCTGCCAGAGTTCACGCACCACCGCGGCAACCTGGGCTACCCCCGCGACCGTTTGTGTTCCACAGTCTACGTTGACCAGTGTTTGCAGTTCATCAATGTATTTTTCCAAATCCATGGTATTTCCTTATCAGAGAATAATGCGCATCAGCAGCATCGCTAAAAAAGCGTTCAAAACGGAGATAACAATCATCAGGGGAATACGTTTAGCGCTGGTGCCAATAACCCCCAGAATGCGTCCCAGGTATTGCACCTGGGAGCCCATCAAATAAATTGCCGGCGCCAGGATAGCCAGGTGTTCACCGGTCAGAATGCCTTTATCAAACAGACCAATCGCAACGCCAATACCTCCGCCCATCGACATCCAGCCGCCAATCAGTACCGCTGCAGCTTCACCTGGCAGGCCAAAAAGTCCCATCAGCGGAGCGAATACCATGCCAAGCCCTTTCAGCGCCCCGGTAATCTCCAGCGCTTTGATGATGACAAAGGCCATCACCACGTTTGGCAGCGTGCTGGTGGTAGCGATGTTCCAGCCTTTACGCGCACCTTCGACAAATACATCGGTAATAACAGGATTAGAGGTTGGCGCACTCATGATGCTTCTCCCGGCACAGTTGATTGGGCTTTTTTATTGGTGAAAGTCAGGATCAGGCGCATCATGTTGGCGCCAACAATTTTCATGATGAACATCACGGCCACACACGCGCCAATGGACGCGGGTACCGCCGGGGTACCATCCACTGCCATCAGGGTGAACAGGATTGCGCCGGAAGAGAAAAAGTTAGTGATCATGGCCCCGGCCGAAAACTGGAACATAGCAAAAATGTCCTTTTCGTTTTCTGTAATTTCACCTTCATCGGCCAGGTTACGGGTAAGCGATGCGCCAACGTCCGTACTCTGCAAGCTGCCAATCAACGCCAGACCGGTATTTCCAGGGATCCCCATCAGCGGACGCAATAATGGGGTCAACAGGTGCCGCGCCGCACGCAGCGCGCCGTAGTGTTCCAGCACATTAATCATGCCCAAGGCAAACATTACTGCGGGGATTAATCCCAGCGCGAAAAGAAAGCCATCCATAGCACCATGACCACCGGTACCACGAAATGCGCTGGTTGCGGTCGTCAGGGTATCGCCTTCAAGACTCACTTTACTGACAACCCTGCCAAATGCGCCATTCAGAGTGGTGAAATCAAATACACCGTACCATTCTTTTCCGCCGAGTAATCCAGAGAAAAATACTGCGGCGAATGCCAGAGCAAAATAAGCCCCGGGTCCTACCTTATTATCCTGGGAGGGTAAACTCATATCCATTTCCTTGTTATCGTGGAGAATCACCCGGACATTTTGAATAAACAAAGAATAAATAAAGTGATTTAAATCATTTCCACGACGCGAACCAAATAGAAATATTTAAAAATGTGACGGGCCTGCGCTTGCTATTTAATTAAAGCCATCATGCTGACATTTAAATTAATCATTACTTATGTAATGAAGCGTAAATATCACAACAGGAAGGTGAGCGGCATTAAAAAAGATAAACAAAAATATTTACAGCTAAACTATTTCATGCCGCGGTAAAATAGATTTATAACACCATTAGCCTATCGCCAGCTTAACAACGGGCTGAAGGCTTCGCAGCCCACCAACGCGCGTAGCGCAGGCAGATGACAGTTGCGCGCCAGAAGCGGTGGTACGGCAAAAATGGTATCGCCAGGTAAGATGACATTCTCCAGTTGTCCCCACAGATACCAGCCGGTTTCAACGCCGCTATCCGGGACAAACAGATGTAAATGTCTGCCCTGTTGCGGCTCATCGGCAATGCCCAGCCACTGGCTTAAACGCGGGATTTCCGGCGCAACCCTTGTCACCAGCGAACAGCGCCCGACCTGGTTTGCCGGAATATAAAAATTGAGCGTTCCGAGGGTAATACGCACCGCAGCCAGATTAATGGGAGCCGTCATAACCACTGGTCTCCTGATAACGCGCAAAAACCAGATTCAGATCGAGCAGCGTGAACCAGGTTTCCGCCACATTAACCACCCCCACTGCGATAGTTTGCAGTGCCGGAGGCAGCGAGTCTCCCGGCAAGTGGATTTGGCTTTCGGCGACTTCCAACACATCAATCAGTTTGTCGATCAGGATCCCGCTTTGCATTTTCTCGGCGCAGCCAATCAGGATAGTGCGTTTACCTGCCGGGTTAACGGCTGGTTTATCGATGAGGCTGTCCAGCCTCATCACCGACTCTACACGTCCACGGTAGTTGATGACGCCTTCCAGCATCGGCGCACAGCAGGGAACCCAGGATATAGGACGCTCCGCGAGGATCTCTTTTATCTGCGCCCCATAGAAAGCAAAATTCTTACCCGCCAGTTGAAATAGCACCAGCGTTCGCTGCGGCTCATCCACATTTTCACACTCCGGCTTTTCACCGTGATTTAGGGCGAGAATTTGCTCCAGCTGTTGGCTCATGATTTCTCCTTTTTACTCAGCAATGCAGAAGGTGTTACGGCCATTTTGCTTCGCGGCATACAGCGCCTGGTCGGCGCGTTCGCGCAGCGTTTCAACACGATCGCCAAACTGCCACTGTGCGATGCCTGCGCTAAAGGTACTGTGAAAACTGGCGTCATTGACGGCGAAGGTGACCTGTTCATAGTCCCTGCGCAATCGTTCGACCACCCGTGCCGCCTTTTCACTACTGGTGTTGGGCATAATGATGACAAACTCTTCGCCCCCGTAACGCCCCACGATATCGGTGCTGCGTAAGCGATGGGAAAACAGCTGCGAAATGCCAACAATCACCTGGTCGCCAACCGCATGGCCGTAGGTGTCGTTAATACTTTTGAAATGATCCAGATCCACCATCACCATGCAGAACGGATTACCGCTGTAATTCGACTCGGCAATCGCGCTTTTCAGAAAATGGGTTGTCGTTGAGTGATTATATAACCCACTCAGACTGTCCTGCGACATACGCGCACGCAGAGCGCGCATTCTTTCGGCACGGATAGACACGGCACGGATGAGCTCCTCGGGATCGGCTTGTTTGAGAATAAAATCCTCCGCACCGATGCTCATTGCCCCAAGCTGTGCATGCTTGTTGGTCTCGCTGGAGAGATAGGCGATCGGCAAACCAATATGCTGTGGTATCTGACGAATAAGTTTTGTTAATTCCTCACCGCTAAATTCCGGCATATGGTAGTCCATCAGCACCAGATCGATAGGTTGCGCGTTCAGCACATGTAGTAAATAGTGAGGTTTCTCCAGCACATGTACCTCCATTCCCGCCATGCGCAGCCTTTCAGCGTTGTATTCCGCCACCGCGGGCTCATCATCGATCAACAGCACCTGATACGGTTTTTTCAGCGAAGGCTGCGTCAGGCGGTGTAGTTCCTGTACCAAATCAGTGATAGAAGCCGGTTTCACGTAGTAGCCATCACAGCCGGATTTAATGGCATTGATACGGGCGTTAAAATCGCTGTGGCAGGAGAGAAATAGAACCGGGAAAGGTTTACCCACTTTCAGCTTTAGCTCCGCCATCGTCAACGGCCCACCGTAGGCGTTGTCCGGGAAGCTGACATCCATAATCACCACGGCTGGCGGTTGTGCCAGTACGGCTTGCGTAAAATCCTCAGTATTGGCGAATACATGACAGGTAAAGCCGAAACAGCGCAACTGGGTGGCAAGCAACTCCACCTGGTCGACATCATCATCACACAGGTAGATAGGCTTGCTGGCCCGCCGGACATATCCCTCTGCCGGGCGCTGGGAGGAGACAGGCAAGGTGAACTCCGTATCGCTAATACGATGCTCAAGATTGAGCTGCTCCTGGGTGAGGGTATACAACCAGCGGATAATTCGCCGCAGCTCATCATAATGCAGTATGCTTTGCTCTGACTCCGATTCTGTTAGTAAACGCTCACCTTCTGCTGAGGCATTCGCCAGCGGGCTAAAACCAAAGGACCCCGCCGAACCGTGAATACTGTGCAGCAGAATATGCAATTGCTTACGACAAGCTTCGCTGGGTTCAGCGACCAATTGAACGAGCAGTCTTTCTGCCTGTGCCAGCATATCGGGGATGCGACGTAAAAATCCCTGACGCAGACGCGCTATTTTTTCCTGCGCCGCCGCCATGGCTATGTGCTTATTTTCTGGTTTCATCAAACGCCCAGGCTTATTCAGTGACCACGGACGGTAGCAGGAGCGCATTCACTGCCGCCCCCAGATTTTCCGCCAGGTTTTCATCTTTTTTTACCCACCGGTCATACAGGAGATCGCTGGCCGTCACTTCGTTTGCACTGAGTAATATAAAGGGCTTAGACCAGGCCTGAGCGCGTAACAGCGCCAACAAATCCAGACCACTGATCTCAGGCATATGCAGATCGCTAATCACCAGGTCGATGTTTTTATCCGAATCCAGGCACGCCAGGGCAGAAATAGCGCTTTCCACAATCACCACGTCGTAGCCATCCATCTGTAAAAAAATAGAGGCCAGCTCAGCCGCAAAAAGATCATCATCCACTAATAAAATTCGCATCTTCTCTCTCGATTTTGCGCCATCAGCACAAAAGCATTTTTAATGTTTTTATTAAACTGTCCTGCTCGAAATCGCCTTTGGCGATGTAGGCGTCCGCCCCTACCTGAATGCCCCGTCGTCGGTCTTCTTCCTTCGCGCGGGAGGTCACGATGATGATTGGCGTGTGCTGGTAATTTTTCTCTGCGCGCAACGATTTTGTGAAGGTAAAACCATCCATAAACGGCATTTCGACATCCGTCAGTACGGCATCGAATTGGGTCAGTTTCGCTTTTTGCAGCCCTGACAGCCCATCTTCAGCCAACGTGACCTGATAGCCATGCGCCTCCAGCACATTTTTTTCTATCTCGCGGGTATTGAGGGAATCATCAACCACCAGCACGTGCCAGGCATCTTGCGCCACGCTCGACGCGGGCGCCGGGGCGCTGGTTTGCCGTGACTGTTGCGCCATCGCCATCAGCGCAGGCACTTGCAGAATGCTGACCAGTTGGTTATCCGGCGTCTGTACCATCCCGGAGACCAGCGACTGCTGCTGCATATGCTTTGGTAACGGTTTGATCATCATCTTGCGTTCATCGAGCAGCTTATCTACCCGCAGCGCCATTTTGCTGTACTGGTTCTGCACAACGATTAAACGTTGTCCTGCCGATGAGAGATTGCCCTGGCGATCGTGAATGCCCAGCAGAGCGCCTGCGCAAACCACGGGAATAAACTCGTTATGCAAAATAATGGCCGGTCGCCCGGCGATTTCGCTAATCCCCTGCGCAGTACACTCCACCACCTCAACCACATACTGTGCCGCCAGTCCGAACAGGTGTCCCTGCTCTTCAAATTGCATAATTCGCATCATCGTCAGCGAGACAGGCAGGCGCAGGCTAAAGCTGGTTCCGACGCCCGGGCGACTGTATACCTGCAAATCACCTTGCAGGTCGGTCACCACCGTTTTGCGCACCACATCAAGACCCACACCGCGCCCCGACAGCTCAGAAACTATCTTGCTGGTGGAAAAGCCGGGATGAAAAATCAGCTCATTACACTCCTGCTCGGAGAGTTGTCCGGCCATCGATGCGGGAACCAGGCCTTTGCTGACCGCCTTCGCGCTGATGGCCTCATAGTTCAGACCGCGACCGTCATCTTCAATGCGCAGTAATATTCCGCTGCCGTCCTGTTGAGTGGTGATGGTAATGGTGCCACGGGTCGATTTACCCAGCGCCAGGCGTTCGTCGATCTCGCCAATGCCGTGATCGACCGCGTTACGCAGCAAATGCGTCAGCGATTCCGATAGCCGGTCAATGAGCTGGCGGTCGATTTCCACTTCACCGCCGACGAAGCGGCACACCACCTGTTTGTTCAGCGTGGACGCCAGTTCACTGACCTGTAAGGAGATCGGCTCAAACAGCGTCGATAGCGGAAGCATGCGGATCCGCGCCGCCACGTCGTACAGTTCAAACATCTGCAAATGCTGGAGCTGAACGCTTTCTTTTAGCTGAGCGCTGAAATCATGGATCTGCTGGCGAAGCTGCTCGGCGCTCAGGCCCGGCAATCGGGGGACCAACTGACTCAGGTTTTGGATCTGCTGTTCAAGGCGATCATGTCCGGCGAGCACTTCCCCGAGGATGTCGATCAGGCCGTCCAGCTTGTTCAGCTTAACTCGTACGAAATCGGCCTGCTTGATACCGGAGTCCAGGGAGGGGGCTGCCGCAGAAGCCGAAACACCAGGTTTGTCCGTAGCCGTTGGCGACTCCAGCAGCGGAGTAACGGTTTCTCCCCGGCTGGCGGATGCCAGGCGTTCGCACAGCCCGGCATCCGCCGGTGGCAACTGATTATCGCCCTCGCTGACAAAAAGCTGGGTCAACTGGCCCGAAAGATATTCCACGGACTCATGAATCAGATTACCCAGCGCCCTGTCCGGCGTCAGTTTGTTATCGCGTAGCTCACTTAATACATCTTCAAGATGATGAGTGACATCAGCGATACTTTGCAGTTTCAGCATCCGCGCGCCCCCTTTCAGGGTATGCGCGGCGCGAAACATCTCACCTATCCAGGCTTCAGTATGTTCATCAGCGGAGAGGAGGAACGCCCCTTCGCTGATCGTCTGCAAATGACCTCTCCCTTCATCAATAAAGCGCAGAACGAATTTTTTCAGATCGATAGCCATAATCGCTCTTATTAGCCACTTCGGTGGGCAAATTGCGCCAGTTGATGTTCACAAAGAAAACGAAACGTATTGCCGGGAAACACCATCGGCAATCGCAGACGACAAACCGCAGATGGGTTGTTCATTTCGTCGTTCAGCAGTTGCATCACCACGCGATACGTACGCTGCGCAGGCTGACTTAACTCGCTTTGACGGTACATTTCGGCCAGATAATAGTGCGCCGGCCAGTAACCAGGCTCCTGATAAACCACCTGTTTAAACCAGGCGATAGCCTGCTGCGTCTGACGCTGCCACATCATCGCCAGGCCGAGTAGCATTTTGGCCTCTGCCGACCACTCATCCTGAGCGAGGATCTTCTGCGCATTTCCGGCTGTCTGAGAAAATTCACGCTGCTCAAGGGCAATGACGCCCTGAATCAGCAACGCATCCGGGTTACGGGGATCGTCGCGTAGTACGTGGGCGATGCACGTTTCAGCGTCTGAAAAACATTTTTCATCGAGACAGGCACGAGCCTTTTTTAGCCAGTCATCATTTTGCTGAGCCATGGGCATGGAAGGTTCATATTCCACTACCGCTCTCGGCTGCGGAGCGCGTACCGCTACCCTGGGTACCGGTACGATTGTTGGCGGTTCACGATGGTGGCAAAAATAAAAAATGCCCTCTTCCTGCTCCAGCTTCAGAATGTCGAAATTGTTGGCCAACGTTTCCGCGTTGCCAAAAAATAAGGCCCCCTGAGGCTGGAGCATTTTCGACAAATTACCGTGCAGTTCACGACGCGTTGGCGTGTCGAAATAGATAGACACGTTACGCAGCAAAATGATGTCCACTTCCGGCAACAGCTGCTCTTTTATAATGTTGGTGCGGTGAAACGAGACTTTCTCACGGATCGCATCATGCAGTCGGTAGAGGTTTCCTGAGCGGGTAAAATAGCGCTGCTGAATGCCTGGGTCGACGCCGCGAAACGAGTAGCTTGAATAGCTGGCGTTTCTGGCTTTTGCCAGGATTACCGGGTCAATATCACAACCGTAAATTTCAATCCGCTGAGCCATTTCGCCCTGGTATTTCTCATGCAGTTTAATCGCCAGCGAATAGGCTTCTTCTCCGGAAGAGCATCCGGCGCTGAGAATACGCACCGGGCCGCTGCGCTGTTGCAGCAGACGCGGGACCCACTTATCACAGATCAAATCCAGCGTCTCGTTTTCGCGGAAGAAATAGGTTTCGTTAATGGTTATCAGCGTAATGAAGCGATCAAACTCGTCCTGCGAAATACGTAGTTGTTCATAATATTCATAGTAATTACTGATGTTTCGTTCGCTCATACGCCGTTTCAGCGCCGATTTCAGCAACGCTTCCATTGCGTTATCAAAGTGCAAACCCACCCGGTCTTTGATCAGGCGGGCGTAATCAGGAAGATTGGGGATCATGGCAATTTACTCTCAAAATGCCCGTGAAAGGCCATCGATAGCAGCACCTTCGCGAGACCGTCCAGAGGGATCGTGCGGTGTATCAGTTGCCTGTCGATCGCGTTCTTATTCATACCGAACACCACCGAGCTTTCTTCATCCTGCGCCAGCGTTCTTCCTCCCCGGCGGAAAATAAGCTCAATGCCGCGACAACCATCGCTACCCATACCCGTCATAATCAGCCCGACGGCCTTTTCGCGAAATACCTCAGCCACCGACTCCAGCAACAGATTGCAACTGGGATGATAGACATCGCTTTCCTGTCTGGGAATTGCCGCCAGGCGTTGATTGCTTTTGACGATCAGATGCTGCTCCGGCGGTAAAATATAGACGTACCCTGCTTCGACCCGATCGTCTTCCTGCGCCAGCCGCACCTTCAGTTCGGTCACGCTGTCCAGCCAGTGCACCATATTTTTTGCGAAGCCATCGGCAATATGTTGGGCAATGAGTACCGGACATGGAAACGTACCGGGGAGATCCTGTAATAGCTTGCTCAGTGCCTGCGGCCCCCCCGTCGAACAGGCAATCGCCAGCACAAAAGGCCAGTCCTGCGGTGTCTTTACTGTGTCCATCGTCGGGCGCGCGGCGGGCATGACCGGTTCGGTTGGGTGGCGTAATCCCTTGATATGACGAATCACTTTCACACCGACCAACAATTCCACTTTGCGATGCAGCGCATCGGTCGAGAGCGGGAAATCGCTGCTATGGTGCAGCACCGCCAGCGCCCCACGGGAGATATAATCATCATCCCATTGTTTCTCTGGGCAAAACCGCATCACAAGGATGGGAATAGCGCTGGTCGCCATGATCGTTTCCACAACCTCGACGTTATCGGGGCTTGAGGTATCCAGCGTCAGAATCAGCAGATCGGGCATCAGCTGTTGTAATAATCTCATCGCTTGTCTGCGATGGGCGGCTTGCCCCACCACTTTAATGTGCGGATGATCTTCCAGTTGCCTGACCAGTTCATTACGCGATGCGCTGTCCAGGTCAAGGATCAGCACCCGTATATTGCCGCTGTTCATGCATCCGTTTCCGTCAAGGTGAATGACGTCGACGCTTCTTTCAGTGCTTTCGACAGTTGCGTCATATCCTGACTGACAACCAAAATGTCTTTGATCGATTGCGAGGTATAGTTACTGGCCACGACAATCTCACGCAGCGCCATGACCACCTGATTGCTCGCCGTTTTCTGCTGCTGGGTCGATAGTGAAATTTGTAGCGCCGCCGTAGAAGTTTGCTCGGCGGTAACGACGATGTCGTTCAGATGTTCAGCGCTGACTTTACAAGCTCTGGCTCCCGCTTTAATGCTCTCGCCACCTTTCTCCGCGTTCAGCACCAGACGATTGATCGCATTTTGGATCTCGCTGATCTTGTTCTCGATCTCAACCGTCGATTCCGTCACGGAGTCGGCCAGACGACGAATTTCAGCCGCTACCACCGAGAAACGCTTACCGGCTTCTCCTGCGCTGGCGGCCTCCAGCGCGGCGTTAAAGGCGATAAGTTTCGTTTGATCGGCAACGCTATTGATGATCACCATCACGCGACTGATTTCCGTCGACTTATTGCCGAGCATCATAATTTCACGCATGTTTTGCTGATTATCGGTATCAATATCCGTCATCCGCATCAGCAATTGTGACATCGACTCTGAACCTTTATTGCAATCCTCAAGCGTCTGGTTGGCAATATCCACTACCGCCCGCGAGTGCTCAGCAATCTGTGTCGATGAAGCCGACAACTCTTCCATCGTGGAGGTAATCTCGGCCACCGAGGATGACGTTTCCACGCTGGTTGACGCCTGACCATCTACCGCTTCGGTAATATGCAGTGAAGCCTGGTGTACCGAATCCGCGTGAGAAACCATATCGCCGACCAGCGAGTGCAGACGCTGACGCATCATCTCTACCGCGCTCAGCAGTTCACCTATTTCATCGTGATGATCGATCTCAACATCAACCGTTAAATCTCCTTTTGCGATGGTCTGCGCAATCCCGAGTACGCGGTTTAAACGGCGTGAAATCAGAAAACGACTGGCAACGGCAATCAATACTAAAATGACCGGTAACAGAAAAGCCGTGAACAGCAACAGTCCATTGCGTACCAGGTTACTGCTTCTGGATACATCATCAACGTAGCTGGTGGTGGCAATAATCCAGTCGATCCCGTCGATATATTCATAGACGGCAACCTTGGTTCTCGGCGGCGTACCGTAGCGACTTACCCAGTTGTAGTAAGTAATGCCATTTTTATGTTCGAGGATATCGGCAAACAGCTTATAGCCATTGGCATCGGTGATATTAATCGCCTGTTGATTGCTCAACGATGGATGGACCAACATACGACCCGGTTCGAATCCGGCATCCAGCACGTAGGCGTAACCCTCTTTACCAATATGCACATTCAGCAAACGCTGAATGATCGGTTGCAGACTTTGTTTAACATCGAATCCCACCGCAACCGCGCCAACGACCTGACCATATTTATCGGCTATCGGCTCATAGTGGCTAATAAACTGCTTTCCAAACAGCGTGACCACACCCGAAAACGGTTTGTTTTTCAGCAGTAGCGGCAATGCTGGGTTATCGTGCCCCAATGCCGTTGCGGTAGCCGTATTGCCAGAGCTTGCCAATAACGTGCTGCTAACGCGCACAAACTGCTCACCTTGCAGAATAAATGTGCTGGCAAATACGCTGGTTAATTCGGTGAAATGCGCGTTCGTATTAGGATTGCTCAATACCGCTTTTAATTCAGTTGCGTCCATATAACGCAGCGGTTTATCGGCAACGTTTTGGTAATTATTAATATAAACATTACTGTAATGCTCTGCATCGCGGGTGACGCGCTGGAATTCATTAGAAATACTATTGTGGAAAATACGCGTGTTGGTTTTAATCATCTCCAGGGCATTAGCCTGCAATTCCCGGGAAAGGTAAGAAGATAATATAAAAGAGGCACCAATCAGCAGCGTTGCAATACAAAAAACCAGAATCATACCGAGCTTCATGGCCACACCGGGATGGATATTGTGCAGCCATGAGAGCAATCGGGCGCGCGGTCCCATACCGGCAGCGCCCGCCGTTCGATTCTTCACTTTACTAATGTCACTCATGATTTTTATTCTCTACCTGAGAAGAAATTACTTTTTTTGGCCATAAGGCGTTAGCGCCCTGCTATTCCAACGTGAGCAATGGTGTAGGTTTGCCAATGTGATATCCCTGTAACCACCCAACATTCATTTTTTCCAGACATGCCTGAATATTGGCGTTTTCGACAAATTCAGCGACCACCTGCATATTTTTCATTTCAGCGACACGGCAGAATGACTCGACGATGTAGTAGCTGATCTCGCTTTCGGTGATCCGGCGAATAAAAGATCCATCTATTTTCAGGATGTCTGCTTCGATATTCATCAAGCGCGCATGACTGGCAAATCCGGTACCAAAATCATCAATCGCCACGCGGCATCCCAGCTGACGTATTAAGCTCAGGGTTTCCACGGTTTGTCCTTTATCTGATAACGTATCCGCTTCGGTTATCTCAAAAATAATCCGCTGCGGCTCCACAGCGTAATCGTGCAGAAGCTGAGTAATTCTGGTGACAATATTTGAACGACACACCGTTACTGGTGCCAGGTTAATGGCAAAACAGCGCTGCGGATGGGTGCGCATGAACTTTAGGGTGTTTTCGATAACCCACAGATCGATATCCGGCGCCAGTCCCGCATCATGGGCAACCGGCAGAAAGCTGTTTGGTGGAATAAATTCCCCCCGTTCGTTGAGCATACGGATCAATATTTCATGATATGGCGCTTCGCCACGGGTACTGACTATCGGCTGGGCCATCAGAACGAAGGCATTATTATCCAGCGCATTTTGCAATGCGGTGCGGATTTCTGTTTTATCAACGATGTGGTTGCCAAGGACCCGACTATGCTGCGCTTCGAGATTTTCCGGCCTGCCGTTGGTCAGAGATAAACCAGCTACCATGCCGAGCTTACCCACCAGCTGGTAGATGTCATCGCTATGCTCGTTAATCAGGCAATAGCCCAAACCACTGCGAAAACCCAGCCGGCGGTTGTTGTAGAAGAGGCGAAAACTATTAGCTGCCTGGTACAGGTCGCATAACCGCTCCCAGGACCCATTCTCCAGGCGGATAAGCAGATCATAACCCGCGTGATAATAGACCTTCTCGCTTTTGATCAGATGACTTCTGAGATGCTCAGCAAGGATCTTTTGGTAGCGGGCGCGAAAATGAAAACCATAGCGGCGCGAAAAGAGCTCCAGCTCGGGGATCTGTATCAGGCATACCGTCGCCCCCTCAGTGGTAAATAACTCCGTCTTCAGAGCACGCAGGTTCGCCATACCCGTCATCGGGTCAGTCAGACCCAATAGCAGGACCTGGTTAAACCGCTGGCGGGTAAATTTTGCCAGCGCTCCCATGATCACAATGGTGAGTGAAAAGACAAAAATAAGGGTGGAAACCAGCGCCTGATGCAGCATGAAATTGATGTCGCTGGCGATATAGCTGTCGTTATGTTTGCCTAAAATAATCAGTACGACTGTCCACACCAGCATGGTGAACGAGTGACCAATCTTAATCGCCCCCCACAGCATCAATGGAAATAACAGGATCAGGCTATAGAAAGAAAAAAAGATGTTCGGACTGTGTGGTGACGTCAAACAGAACATCAGTGAAATCAGCAAAATACACCAGATACTGACGCCAAAGGCGGTGATATTCCCTTTACACTGAAAGACAATTGCTCTGATAAAGGTCAACAGGTAAGACGGTCGACGAATGATGCGATAAATTTTGTAGAAAAAGGGGATGCCCGTCAGGCAACCGTTGATGATCCCCTGAATACGTACCAGCATCTCCAGGCTCATAACTGGGATATTGTCCACATCCGGGCGATGGCCATGGGTGACGAACACGGCAAAAATCCTGCTGAATAACAGATAGAGCAGGATGTTGAAGCCGCATAGCCAAATCAGGCGGCTCAGGCTGATTTTTATACGGCCAAAACTGGCGCAGCTGCGTCTGCCCGTAACGTTGCGATAAGCGGCATAGCTAAAGGTTGAGGCCATAACCAGGCACAGCGCATCCACCCGCTCGCTTTGTGGCCCCACTACGAACATCAACGCGAGAAACAGAATAAATCCCGGCAATACCCGAAAACCAAACAGAACCAATGCGGCGGAAAATACGGCGAGTTTGAGATCGTAAACTGTTAAAATATTATTATTGAGAAGACAATAACCGTTAAGATATTGTGCCAGTGGATATAACAGGCCAGGCAAAGCAAGTGGCAGGCACCATTTTTGAATGCTTTTTGCTGTGTTAGTATTTATTATCGCGTCCAAATCAATTTATCCGCTATGCACTATACCAATAGGACTTTAATCCAGACTCGAATGTCACAAACAAATCCTTTTGGGTCAGTCGCTGAACCATAGCAAAATTGTCAACATTGACCGCGCACTGAGAAAATAAAGTTAGGCTCTATATTGAAGCGAGCATCTTATTCATATCAGATCAGGAAATAAATACTCATTAATAGACAAAAATGGACATCCCGGCGGGATGAAACTACAACACACACACTTAACAGCATAGCTAATTCATTGATACCAAATATAAAAACCACACCTTACTGATGACTTCACCACACCTCCAACCAGTTCAAACAAAAAACACTCCTTGTCGTTTTAATGTCAACATTAATATCCTGGAAGAGGCATAATGAAAAATGTATTTTTATGAACACTTTTGCCTGTTGACGATAAGCACAGCGTTATCTATATTCGCATACCGTTATTGTTGCCATTACTCACGCTGGTTCAATGTTAGTTATTTGTTACGTCATTGCGTTTCACATCATTCATCTACTTATTTGCAACAATAACATTCCATTAAGAAATAGCAGAAATAAATTTAGCATCGCCTAATCAATTCAGGAATTAACATAATCCGTGGCAAAGTCTCTGTTTTCCCTTAAAGCAATAAAAGGGTGGCAACATTCCATCACTGGCAAAATAACGCAATTTTTGCTGGTGGGTATCGTTATTGCTTTTAGCGCAGGCGCCTTTACCAACTGGAGCCTGATAGACAACTTTTCTTATCAGCAGTGGGTGCAGCGCGCTGAGGCGAATGCACAGATTATGACCTACATCATCCGCAGCGTGTACACCACCGTTTCGGTTGAAACCAGCGATGCCGGGCAGATCTCCCGCATCGTCTCCGACAGACAACTTGGCGACACCGACTCTATTCTGCAAACCGGTTATAACCCGGTAGACGTCCTGGCGTTGGCATCCGTGCAGACGCACAGCCCCACCTGGCTGTTTCTCTATACGCCGGAAAAAGGGTATGTAGGGATTAACAACAAGTCTGAAAATGGCGAAGGAATTATTTCCTTCTCTGGTCGGCTGCCGCGCGATGTGCTGGTCAATTACTATGTTGGCTTCGCCCAGATTAATGGCGAAGAGTGTTTTATCAGCGCCGTGCCAATTTTGACGCCTTCCGGTGAGATCCTCGGGAGCCTGATAAGTAGCATCGGTAAAAAAAGCGATTTATACGCCACCTACGATGCGATGCTGAAAAAGAGCTGCATCATTTTCATCCTGATTATGCTGGTGACGTTGGCATTAGTTACGATGTTTATGCGTCGTTTATTCCGTCCGGTTCCACTGCTGATCAACTCCCTCACCCGCATTGCCCATGAGGAGACCGACTGCATTACCCCCTATCTTGATCAGGACGATGAGATTGGGCATCTTGCAGGAGCGATTGAAAAATTGCGCGTCGCGATGAAAGAGCGCGGTTATCTACAACGCATGCATGAAATGTCGCAAAAGATGGAGCATATGGCCCATCATGATTCGCTGACCGGCCTACCCAACCGCGTTTCGTTTGGTCAGGCGTTAGATAAGCGCGTCAGTGAAATTCATCTGGATGAAAAACCGTTCAACCTGCTGTTGATTGACCTCGACAATTTCAAGCCAGTCAACGATACCTTCGGCCATAAAGCCGGAGATGAGTTGTTAATCAGCGTTGCCCAGCGTCTGCAGTTATTGCTGGGACCCAACGACATCGCGGCGCGTCTGGGCGGTGATGAATTCGCCATCCTGCAACATGTCAGCGACAACGCCATCAGGGAGGCGAATCGTCTGGCAAAACGCATTATTCGTGCGCTGAGTACCCCATTCACCTGGAGCACTCATACTTTTTCCATCAGTTGTAGCATCGGTATCACCACCGCGCCATATCAGGGCAACAATACCTCGACGCTGATGATCAATGCCGATCTTGCTATGTATGCCTCTAAGCATCATGGCCGCGGCTGTTTCCATTTCTTTGAAGACGGCATGGTGATGAAGCAGACCCACAGCCTGTTTATTAATCAGGAAATCATTGATGGTATTGATAACAAGGAGTTCGAACTTCACTACCAGCCAATTATAAACCTGGCAGATGAAAGCGTGTATGGCTATGAATCGCTGATCCGCTGGAATCACCCCACCAAGGGACTGATTTATCCAGATTATTTTATCAACATAGCCGAAAGTTCCGGCCTGATTGTGCGTTTAGGTGAATGGATTATTCGTCAGTCCTGTGAAGCGGCGGCTAAATGGCCGGAGCGCACCAGAATTGCCATCAATATATCGGCCTACCAGTTGCACAGTCCGGGGCTGGTTGATGTGATCAAAGACGCCTTACGCATCAGCCAACTCGCGGCAGAACGCCTTGAAATAGAAATTACCGAATCCGAGAAACTGGATAGATCAATCGCCTTACCTGTACTGCAAGAGATCCGCGCTATGGGTATCGAAATTGCCATGGACGATCTGGGTACTGGGTATGCGGCGCTGGATTACCTGCTGATCTACCCTTTCACCCGCATCAAGATCGCCCGCACGTTGGTCGATAAACTGCAGCAGGATAATGCCAGCCAGTATTTGATTGTGATGCTGATTCAGTTTGCCCATAAGTACAATATGTCGGTCACCGCGGAAGGGGTAGAGACCGCGCAACAGCGCGACATCCTGCGCGACATAGAGTGTCAGAATGTTCAGGGCTATTTCTTTAGCTACCCGCTTCGCGAACGTGAGGTGCTTTCCGCGTTTGCCGAAGAGGCTATTGAAGAAGGTCTGAGCAATGCCTGACATCTTTCACCTGGCAAAACGCCTGCTCATGATGGTTGTGCTGCTGGCTGTGGCCACACCATGCATGGCAGATAAGCAACTGCATACGCTTGAACAGATCGCCAGCAAGAAAACCATTACCCTTGGCTATCAGGATGATGCGTTTCCCTTCTCCTGGCAAAATGGAAATACCCCTGCGGGCTACTCCATTGATATCTGCAACAGTATCGTCAGCGCGCTCAAGACAAAGCTTCAGCTAAAAAACCTAAAAATAGAGTGGGTAAAAGCCAATTCAGCATCGCAGTTTGTGCTGATTAAAAACCACATGGCAGACATCATGTGTATACCTGCCTTTTATTCACAAAGCCGGCACAGCATGAGCGAGTTCTCCCTGCCGTTTTACTTTTCGAGCACCCGCTTTGTGATGCGAAAAACCGAAAGCAACGACAACCTGGCTGAACTTTCCGGACATAGCGTACTGGTAAAAAGCGGTACGATTTACGTTGAGCAACTGCAAAAAGTGAATGCTGCGAATGATCTGGATATTAATATTCAACTCGACACCAATAATATTACGGCCTTCAACGAACTGAAGAACGGTGAGTATTCAGCACTGATCTCCAGCACGGTATTACTTAAAGGGATGATTGCACAAACGCCAAACCCTGAAGATTATGCGCTTTCCGATATCGCGCTCAGCGCCCCCCTTCCGGCAGGACTGTTGCTCCCGTTACATGATAAAGAATTTAAAGAGTTTGTTGATGATGCACTCTCCTCTCTGATGACCAGCAACGAATTTGCTGCGCTGTACAATAAATGGTTTCAGTCACCGATTCCGCCAAAAGCCATTAATTTAAACATTCCCATGTCAGATAACCTGAAAGCACTAACAGCTGCTAAAAAGAAGATCAGTTTTGATTATGAAAAATATAATTAATCGTGAGATGGCAAGGGTGAAACGTAAGGTGCAATGGCTGCTCCTACTGGCAGGTATCGTCATCTCTCCTGCGCTGATGGCGCAGCAAAACGCCGCGACGCTCGACCATATTCAAAACAGCAGCGTGCTAAACGTGGGCTATCGCCAGTTGCCGCCGTTTTCATTTACCGACCACAATGGCAAGGTCACGGGTTATACCATTGCGGTATGTAACATAATTGCCGATAAGTTGCGCCAGTATCTTAAGCTCAACAGCTTAACTATTCATTATATTCCCGTGAGCTTTGGGGAACGCTTTACCGCATTAAACACGCGCAAAATTGATATGGACTGTAGCGTAAATACCAATGCGCCGGAGCGGATGTCCAGCGTCTCATTTTCTCTCAACTATTACATCGCAAAAATGCGCATCATTGCGTTACGTAAAAATAATATCCACTCGATTGACGACCTTAAAGGCCGCACGGTGAGCCTGCCAGGAAGCTCAAAAGATTTGCTGGAGTTTAATAAAACCAACAGAGAGCAGCATCTTAATATTTCGACAATTACTACCACCACGATAAACGGTGCGTTTGACAAGATGGCGCATAATGAAGCCGCCGCCTTATTCCTTGATGATGTGCTGGCCTGGCCGTTAATTAAGGATAGCGAGCAACCGGAACTGTTCAGCGTGTCGGCACAGAGCATCGGCAATGATATGCACTATGCCATTATGATGAGGAAAAACGATCCGCAGTTCGTGACTTTTGTTAACAGCACGCTGAAAGATTTCTTCGCCTCACCGATCAACGCGCAGTTACGCAAAAAGTGGCTGTCTCCCTGGTCCTGCGAAAAGATGAAAATCCCATCGCCAGGCAGCTGTCAGCATAGTAATTGAACACTATCAGCCGCTCTTTACACCACCGCTTGCTGCGCCTGTGGAAAATCCCTGGGGTGCTGCTGTTGCTATTGACAGTCCATTCGCTGCGCGCCGCCTGGGATTTTGCCAGCATCCAGCAGAAATCCGATGCGCTTTACGGTCCCGCGAGTCCGCAAGCGCAACGGCGGATCAAGGCCTGGCAGCAGTTGTTGCTCCAGTTGCGTAATGCAGACGAACAAACACAATTACGCGCCGTAAACCAATTTTTTAACGATAAGCTCCGTTATACCGAAGATATTGACGCCTGGCATGAGGTCGATTACTGGGCAACCCCCATTGAATCACTGCGCAAAGGCGAAGCGGATTGCGAAGACTACGCGATCGCTAAATATTTCACTCTCCGCCAGTTGGGCATCTCCGAAGACAAACTACGCATCACTTATGTTAAGGCCCTGCGTTATAACCGGGCGCATATGGTGCTGACCTGGTACCTCACGCCTGAAGCAATTCCTCTGGTACTCGACAGCCTGACCAATACCATTTCACCAGCTACGCAGCGTATGGATTTATTACCCGTGTACTCCTTTAACAACACTGGCCTTTGGCTTCCGGGCAATCAGAACAATAAGCGCGTTGGGGACAGCAAGAGACTTTCTCGCTGGCAGCAAGTTTTCATCAAAATGCGGGAAGAGGGCTTCCCGATGGATAAATAGGAATCACCTGTGTCTCTTTTTAAACAGTTACTCCTGACAATCTCTCTCTTTATGATGGTTGTGTTTAGCGGCAATTTTATCGTGACGTTAGAAAGCTCTCGCGATCAGTCCAATAACCAACTCCTTTCACATGCCCAGGATGCAGCAACTGCGCTGGGCGTTTCGCTGACGCCCAACGTCAACGATCCGGCGATGATCGAGCTAATGGTGAGCTCCATTTTCGACAGCGGTTACTACAAAAAAATCCGTATTGTCGATCTGCAAAACGGTAAAACGATGCTTGAGCGCCGCGCGGCGGCGTCGATTCCCGATGTTCCCGGCTGGTTTGTTAATCTGGTGGATGTAACTCCGCAAACCGGCGAGGCAACAATTATGCGCGGCTGGCAGCAGGCCGCTCGTGTAGAAGTGACCAGCGATCCGATCTTTGCCGTACAGCGTCTGTGGGACAATACCTTAGGCAATCTGTTGTGGATGCTGTCCTGTAGTCTCGCCTGTTTAATCGCTGGCATTCTGCTGCTGCGCAAACTGCTGCGCCCGCTCAATTATCTGGCAAAACAATCAGAAGCCATTGCCCGCCGCGAGTTTCTGACGCTACAGGAACTGCCAAAAACGCCGGAATTACGCCGTGTCGTTAACGCCATGAATTTGATGGCAGCGAAGCTCAAGTCGTTATTTGAAGAACAAGCTGTCTATAGCGAACGTTTGCACAATGAAGCTTATCTCGACAGCCAGACCGGAATTGCTAACCGCCGCGCGTTCGATATGCAGTTTCAGGCGCGGCTAAGTGATGCCGATACGGCGCCAGGGTATCTGATGCTGGTTCGCGTTCAGGATTTAGGCGGTCTGAATCAGCGTTTTGGCGGACCGCATACCGATAAGCTGTTGCTCAACATCGCTAACCTGCTGGACGCGCATAAAGAAAAATATGCCTCTCTCGACAGCACCCTCGCCCGCATTCGCGGCGGCGAGTTCGCCCTGCTCTGTCCGGGGGTTACGCACGGTGAAATGCTGGACATGGGCAATTCGCTGTGTCAGAAACTGACGGCCTTTTATGCCACCGGTATGTCAGACCAACAGCCGGTCGCCTATACCAGCATGGTGCCATTCAGCGCCGGAGATAACGCGCAGTCATTGCTGATCCAGGCCGATCGCCTGCTGGTGGAAGCAGAAACACATACCGACCATCAGGTGGTACCCACCACCGAGGTGCCAGCGGCTACCGAAGATCAGCATTTGTGGTTTGTTCGCCTCGAGCATGCGCTGGAAAATCAGCAATTCCAGTTGGTTTTTCAACCCGTTGTGGATTGCCGCTCGCCCGACAAAATCCTGCATTACAAAGTGCTGTCGCGCATTATTGACGAACAGGGAAACACCATTACCGCCGGTCGTTTCCTGCCGTGGATCCACCGCTTTGGCTGGAGCCATCGCCTCGATAAAGTGATGCTGAAACTGACGCTGAACCAACTAAAAACTGCACCGGGGAAATTAGCGCTGAGTATTTCAGGCAGTTCTGTCGCCAGCGCGAACGCCATTGCTGACCTGCTCAATCCGCTGCGCTATTCACCGAAATTAGCCCATCAGTTGATTCTGGAGCTGGATGAAAATCAGCTTCCTGGGCCACATCAGATGGCAGCATTTGTCAAAGCTGTAGGCCAGCATCGCTGCGCGCTTGGTCTGCAACACTTCGGCAGTCGCTTCAACATGATCGGTCATCTGTCGCAGTGGGGGCTTGCTTATCTGAAAATCGACAGCAGCTATATCCGTAATATTGATGAAGAAAACGATAAACGTTTGTTTATTGAAGTGTTGTGCAGCGCCACGCGCAGTATTGATTTGCCGCTCATTGCCGAACGTGTTGAAACACAAGGCGAGCTTAAGGCACTGCAGGAGTTAGGGATTGATGGCGCAATGGGTCAATTATTAGGTGAACCCGCGCCATTGTGATAACAGCAGGCAGCCTGTATATCGCCGGATGGCGCTTCGCTTATCCGGCCTACAAGCCGGCTGCCTGCATCAGCTAAAAAATACGGTCATCACTACCAAGCAGCTGTTCCAGTCCACCGAGTTCCTGACGCGCGTTCGCACGATTCATTAATTTAACCTGCGCCATCGGCGGAAGATCGGTAATGGCAATCACGCCTTTACGGATCAGCAGGTAAATCAGATCGTCGAGCACGCGGACCATCTCCAGGTCGCTTTTTTGCAGCATCTCTAACGTCTGTTGGGTGTCATTTTCAGCATTTTTACCAGCGCCTGCTGCCTGCGCGTGTGGTCCAGAATTCATATCAGTGTCTTTCATTTCGTATACCCTGATGCCGCTGCCCTGTTCACACAGGGCAGCAAGCAACGGTTAGTGAGTCGGGTTGTGATCGGGTTTGGCTATCAGGTGATCCAACGAGTAGGTCGCAGAATGCGGATCGCCGCTTGCATGAGTAGACAGTGCAGTATCAATGCCATGCGCGACCTTCGCCGGACTGGCGATCTGATGATGATCGCCGCCGCTTTGAATGTACTTCGCAATATCCACGCCTTCGTGTAACTCACGCGCCAGATCGCTGAGATCGACTTTATCGAGCATGGCCTTCGCCTTATCGTCAGCGCTCAACACGGCAGTTGCCTGCCCGTGTCCGGTCGCTACAGGGGCGTAAGAGAGTGATAACGCGCTATCGTCGAACAGGTTGTGCAGCGCATGTTGCATCGCGGCATGATTTCCTTTATCCGCCGTATGCCCTTTGTGTGGTGCCGGATCGTCCATCGTCACATTCAGCGTTTGCGTATACGGTGTAATATTGCCGTGGTCATCATGCGCCTCGACCAATACGCTCACTCGGTTATGACCTGCCCGGAACGCTGAAGTCTCGGTCTCAATGTCATAGGTCAGCCCATTATTGCCCTGATGAAGAATCGCATCGTACTGATGCCCATTAACCAGCGCTTTAATATGCTCCCCATCATGCACATCACCGCTAACGCTGCCGGTGATATGGGTGATAGTCCCCTGTGCTTCCGCACGTGAGATGTGGTTATCACCGGTGAGTTTATCCACGATAAGCGTGGCGTCTGCCTGTTGATCCACTGCATAGGTGTGGGACGTTGTCTTTGAGTACGGGTTACCTGGCGCATCATGACCGTTGACCTCAACCGAGAATGCGGTGTTCGCTTTCATCACACCGCTGTCTACATCGACATGATAAACCCGCTCACCATTCCCCAACGTATCTACCGAACCTGTATATTCATGACCACCAATCTTTAATTTGATCGAATCCCATACATCCACATCGCCGCCAAGATGCCCGGTTACCCTCACCATCGTTCCCTGGAGTTCCTGATGATTCAGGACGTTATCCTGGGTGACGCTATCAATATCCATCGTTCCTGCAGCGGTCCTGTCGATAGTGATGGTCTTATCGGTCTGGATCTCATCACGGTTACCTGCATCATCATGGGCGGTGACGTGAGCGGTTATCTTTTGATCGTGAATCAGGTCAACCGTACTGGCATCTACGCTAAATACCTTCTGTCCGCCGCTGTTTTTCACATCAGCCACCAGATCTTTACCGTTAACCGTGATGGTCACCCGATCGCCAACATCCACATCCCCGGTCACATAACCGCTGATGGTGGTTTTCGCATGCTGAGTTTCCTCGTTATTCAGCACATCATCGACTGACACCTTATCCAGCACGATGCTGGCATCAACCTGCGTATCGATAGTGACCGTTTTGTCGTTTACGGCATGCATTGGGTTCAACGCCGAATCCTGCCCTTCTACGCTGACGTGAATATTCGGGTCATTTTGCAGCCCGACCGTACTCACCATCGCTTTATAGCCCAGTTGCCCGTTCATATGCGGCAGCTCAATGACACGCGTATGTACTGTGACGCCATCGACGAGAATGGCGACTTTATCACCGAGATGCACGTCGCCATCCACCGTACCACTCACCTCTACGCTTCCGGCTTTCACTTCATCAGCATTGATAATATCGTCGCCGCCGACGGTGTTGATGGTCACGCTGCCGCTTGCCGACTTATCAATCGCATAGCCCTGCGTGAAGCTGGCAGGCTGCACGTTGCCGTGATCGTCATATCCTGAGACTGTCGCGACAATCGCGCGATCGGCCAGCAGGTCTTTGGTGTAAATATCGACGCAGTAGTGATGGTTATTATCGACAGTCGCCGCATAAGGGTTTCCGTTAACCGTCAGCGTCACCTTATCGCCGGGATGCACATCTCCGGATACCGACCCCGTTACTGTCATCTTAGGTTGCAACGATTCCCGCGCGTTCAGCACATTGTCACCGGCAATGTTATCTATCGTCACGCCAGCATTAGCGCTCAGATCGACCACGACATGGCTGCTGACAGAGGCGCTACCCAGGTTGCCGTTATCATCCGTCGCCATGACCGTCGCGATAATATCCGGGTTATTGTGCAGATCGTTGATACTGACCTTCTTCGACCAGACCAGGTGACCATGTTTATCATCATGCACGACTGCAGTTAGCGTATTGCCATTGACCTGCAGACTCACCACGCTGCCATCGTGGATCCCTTCGCCGCTGACCGTGCCGCTGATGGTGGTTTTACCGCTTTGCGCTTCCGCCGCATTGATAACATCATCACCGGCGATCTTATCCATCGTTATCTGCAGCAGGTTATCCGTATCGACGGTGATGGTTTTCTGCATCGTATCTGTCGCTGCCCCAGCCGTGATAGAGACATCAAACATCGGGTGCGCCTGCAGTTCATTCGTTGGCACATCCACTTCGTATGCCAGCTGTCCCGGCATCGTCGGAATGCTCATAACATGCCCGGTGTACTGCACATGATTGATGGTAACAATCACTTCGTCCCCGGCCTGAACGTCGCCGCTGACCAGGCCACGGATTGCCGTCGTTGCTTTCTGCGCTTCATCGTGGTTGAGAACGTCATCGCCCGCCACCTTATCAACGGTAAGATGCACGGTCGGTTGGTGAGGTTGCGTGGTTCCCGTCCCCGTGGTGGGGACAGTGATCGCAGGTGGCGTAGTGAATCCGTAAGGGGTATTGCCGATTACTGCCGTATGGTGTAACCAGGGCAGATCGATAAATTTATGCTCCGTCGCCGTGGCTGTATTGCCATGATTATCATGAGTAGTGATGGCAACCAAAATATTGCCATTATCGTCAAGATCACCAGTACCAATGTTTGCCTGGTAACCGAGTGTGCCATCAGCCAGAGTCACAACATGGGTGGTATAGACAACTCCGTGACCGACAGTAATGGTTATCGTGTCCCCCGAAATAGCATCGGGGTCTACATGTCCGGATACAGAGATAAAGTCAGGTCTGGAGCCAGGAAGCAGATTATTCGCGACCGTCTGACCTGGCGGTAAACCAGTGGAAGCCTTATCAATCGTGATCCCGGCATCGGCAACGGTATCAACCAGCACCGGCATGTCATCGTGCCCGTGTGCAATATTGCCGGCGTCATCTTTGGCCGTCACTTCGGCATGAATATGCGGATCCATTAGTAGATCCAGAGTCGACACCTTCGTGCTGAAAGCCCGCTGGCCGTTGTGATCTTCCACCTGCGCATAGTAAATCTGATGGTTGATGGTGAGTTCAACCGTATCACCGATTTTGACATCGCCTCCCACCGTACCCCTAACCGTCGTTTGCGGCTTAAGGGCTTCGTCGTGGTTAATCACCGCATCACCACTGCCAGTGACGATCGGATCGATATGAACAATCGCGTCAATCTGGTCGTCGATAATCACGGTGCTGTGCGCATCTGCCGTGACGTTATTTCCTGCCGCATCAGTGGTGGTGATGGTTGCGGTGATATGCGGATCGTTTTGTAGCCATTGCGTATCAACGCCAATGGAATACCCCAAGGTTCCCAGATTTGGCAGGTTCGTCACCGTCGCATCAACCATATGGCCGCCGATATTCAGGTGCACCACATCATTAACCCTGGCATCACCGCCCACCGTACCGCTGACGATCGTCGTGGTTTGCCCCAATTCGATCTTATTCAATACATCGTCGCCCGTTACCGGATCGATGGTGATTGAGGCCAGCGCTTGCGCGTCCAGCGTAACCGTATGATGCGCTGTAATTTGCGCATGGTTCAGGGCATCATCCGTGATATCCATGGTGACGCTGATATGCGGATCGGCAACCAGATCGGCCGTCGCAACGGGAACGTGGAATCCCATTTGTTGATTACCGCGATCCTCTACCACACCGGAATAGGTATGGCCATTGATGGTCATGGAGAACGGATCGCCGGGGTGAACTTCCCCGCTCACCGTCCCGCTCACCATCGTATAGCCATGCATCTGCTCAGCGAGGTTCAGAGTATTATCCGGCGTCACGGCATCAATGGTTATCTGCGCATCGACACGGGTATCGATAATCACTGTGGTTTCTGCATTGGCCGTCGCCGGGTTGCCCGCGCCATCGGTGGTGCTGACCGTCGCGGTCAGATGCGGATCGGAGATCAGATCGGCGGTACTGACCTTAATGCTATAGCCGAGAACGCCGCCTCCGGTATCGCTCACTTTTCCCGTCAGGACGTGGCCATTCACGGTGAGATAAACGACGTCATTTACATGAACATCCCCAGCCACTTTCCCGGTTACATACGTGAATGGTTGTTTTGATTCATCACCATTAATCATATTGTCGCCAGTGACGGGATCAATCGTCAGCATGGCTTTGGCATGTAAATCAACCAGCAGGTCGTGCGTTATCTCCGCTTGCTGGAAATTATGCACATTATCTTCACCGACTACACGAGCAACGATATGCGGGTCTTTGACCAGATCGCGGCTCAGGACATCAAGTTTATAACCCAACGCGCCGTTGTGTTCCGCAAGGTTTTGCGCGATTGTTTCGTAGGTATGACCGTTGACGATGACCTGAACTTTAGCGCCCGCGTGTACATCGCCGGACACCGTGCCCATCACCTCAGTGAGATGTTTTGCTGCTTCCGCGCCGTTGAGCTTGTCATCGCCCGCTACCGTATCAACGGTGATTCCCGCCCCAGCATGGTTATCAATATGCACCACATGTGTTGCGGTGGTTATAACCTCATTTTCCACCGCATCGTGAGAGGTAACCGTGACCTTAACGGACACATTCTTATCCTGTAGCCCCTTATTATCACTGAACGCCGTTGAATCAACGGGGACTTGATAGCCCAGATGTCCGCCGCCAAGGTCGATGACCTTGCCGTTAAACGTCTGGTGATTGATCTCAACGATCACCGCATCGCCAGGTTGCGCGTCTCCTCCCACCTTGCCGCTGATGAGCTGCATCGGCGTATCCAGCTCCTGGTGGTTAAGGTTGTTGTCGTCAGTAACCTTATCAATAGCCACGGTGCTGTGCGCCTGGGTATCCAGCGTGACGGTTCTATGCTCCACCGCAACCGCCTGATTGCCCGCAGCGTCGTGGCTTAACAGCGTGACCATTGCGTCGTTGCTGCCTTCCTGCAGCACGCCCGTTGGAACAAACACTTCGTAGCGCAGAACGCCGTGATCGTTAACCACCGTGCCGCTAAAGTCCTGATTTTGCCCCTGCACGTGAACAGTCACCACGTCACCCGCTTTGGCATCCAGACCTTTCGCGATACCGCTAATCAGCGTCGGCATGCGGTTTTCAATGGCGTTTACCACGTCATCGGACGCCACCAATGCGGTCGTCACCACGTTTTTAGCAAAGTTATCGATATGCACTTTATGGCTGTCAGTCGCGATGGCAAGGTTACCCGCCGCATCATGCGAGGTAACCGTGACCTGTACGTCGACATCCGTCAGCACATGAACGCTGTTGTTTGCACACGCTGATGAGTCCACATCAATGCGGTAACCCAGCTTCCCCTGACCAAGGTCAATAACCTGACTCTCGTACTGATGACCATTAACCACCAGTTGGATCGGGTCGCCGACCTTCGCATCTTCCCCCCCGACGATGCCCGTAATGCGCTGTTTCGCCGCAGATAGTTCCTGGTAATTGATGACATTGTCCGTGGCAATGTTATCCAATGAGATAGCGTTATGCGCATGCGTATCGAGGGTGATAATACGGTGCGATTCACTGGCCACTGCGTTGCCCAGCGCGTCATGGCTGAGCAGTGTTGCGACCACCGCATTCTTACCTTCATGCAGAGTTCCATGCGGCAAAACCACTGCGTAGCGTAACTGACCATTGTCGTTGATCACCGTGCCGCTAAAATCCTGTCCTCGTACGCTGATAGTCACCGCATCGCCAACTCTGGCATCGCCCCCCGCCACGATACTCACAATGGTGGGCATGCGATTTTCGTTGGCATTCACCACATTGTCCGTCGCTACCGCATCAATTTTGAGCGTGTTTTCCGCATAGTTATCGATATGAACTTTATGCGTATCGGTGGCGATGGCCAGGTTTCCCGCCGCATCATGAGAGGTGACCATCGCGGTAATATTCACATTCGTCAGAACATGGTCGTTGTTATCGGCAAATGCAGAAGAGTCCACATCGATGCGATAACCCAGCTTACCGCGGCCAAAATCAACCACCTTACCGCTGTACTGATGACCATTTATCTCCAGTAAGACCGGATCGTTGACCTTCGCATCCTCACCGCCAACAAAACCGGTAATCGTCTGTTTAGCCGCAAGCAGTTCCTGGTAATTCAGCGCATTGTCTGCAGTGAGGTCATGTATGCGGATAGTATTATGCGCCTGCGTGTCTAACGTGATGGTGCGGTGTGCCAGCGCGGTAACTTCATTTCCCACCGAGTCATGACTGACCAACGTCACCACTACGTCGTTTTTACCTTCCTGCAAGGCCGTCTTCGGCAACGCGACTTCGTAGCGCAACTGCCCGTCATCATCAACGATTGTTCCGGCATAGTTTTGCCCATGGACGCTGACGGTGACCGCATCGCCCGCTTTAGCATCACCACCGGCTTCCCCGCTAATTAGCGTTACCATACGGTTTTCAATGGCGTTGACCACATCGTCCGTCGCCACAGCATCGATGCTGACCTGATTGGTGGCAACGTTATCAATGTGCACGCTGTGGGTGTCGGTGGCGATCGCCAGGTTACCCGCCGCATCATGAGAGGTAACCGTGACCTTCACGTCCACGTTACCGTCGACCGGCACGCTGTTGTTGGCAAAGTCTGCGGTGTTTACCGTGATACGGTAGCCCAGCGTGTTATTGCCTAAATCGATTACCTCCCCCCGGTACTGGTGACCGTTGATCTCCAGTTGTACCGGATCGCCAGGTTTAGCATCTTCATTGCTGCCAATGGTGCCGGAGATCACCTGGTTACGTGCGTAAAGCTCGCTACGATTCAGGGTGTTATCACTATCTACATCATTGATTGACAGCGAGTTATGCGCCTGAGTATCGAGCGTGACGGTACGGTGCGCGAGCGCGGTGACTTCGTTACCCGCCGCATCGTGGCTGACCAGCGTGACCACCACATCATTTTTACCTTCCAGCAGCGTTCCTTTCGGTAATGCCACTTCATAGCGCAACTGACCGTTATCATTGACCACCGTTCCGGCATAGTTATGCCCCTGTACGCTGACGGTGACCGCATCGCCCGCTTTGGCATCACCGCCTGCCACACCGCTAATCAGCGTGGTCATGCGATTTTCAATGGCGTTGACCACATCATCCGTCGCCACCGCGTCAATGTTGACCTGATTGGTCGCAAGATTATCAATGTGCACGCTGTGGGTATCGGTGGCGATCGCCAGGTTTCCCGCCGCATCGTGAGAGGTAACCGTGACCTTCACTTCCACGTTCCCATCAACCGATGTGCTGTTATTGGCAAAGTCGGAAGCGTTAACCGCAATACGGTAGCCCAGCGTATGATTGCCAAGAGCGATCACCTGACCGCTGTACTGGTGACCGTTAAGCTCCAGTTGTACCGGGTCACCCGCCTTCGCGTCTTCGCCACTGACGGTTCCGGAGATAAGCTGGTTGAGCGCAAACAGTTCAGCGCGGTTCAGGGTGTTATCGTCGGTGACGTCATCAATCGTCAGGGCGTTGTGCGCCTGGGTGTCCAGTACCACGGTACGGTGCGTCACGGAGATGGCTTCATTGCCTGGTGCGTCGTGGCTGACCAGCGTCACCTGCACCTCATTCGCGCCCTCTTTCAGGGTGGCTGAAGGCACCACGATCTCATAGCGTAGCTGTCCATGGTCGTCGAAAACCGTGCCATGAAATTCTTTGCCCTGAAGGGTCAGCGTGACCGGGTCGCCCGCTTGCGCATCGCCGCTGGCGACGCCAGAAATGACGGTCGGCATACGAAACTCATTGGCATTGACGACATCATCAGTCGCTACTGCTTCAATAGTCACGGCGTTTTGCGCGGATAGGTCGTTATCGACATGATGATCGGTAGAAACCGTTGTGCGATTACCGGCATCGTCGAAAGAGGTCAGCGTGGCGTGAATATTTGGGTCGTTCAGCAATCCCTGAGTCTTTACCGGAATGGTATAAATCAGAGCGCCATTGCCCGGGTCGCTCACAACGCCGGTATATTCTTTACCATCAACCAATAAGGTAACGAGATCACCTGGTTTGGCATCTCCGCCGACACTCCCGTGGATCATCGTCTGCGGCTGGCGGGACTCGGCGTAGTTAATGAGGTTATCCGGCGTGACGCTTTCAACGCTAATGTTGATGTCTGGTCCGGTAATATCAATCAGCGCATGATCGACACTTTCTGCCGTTCGTCCTGTGACATCGGTCGCTATTGCCACTACGGTGACATTTCCTGGCACTAATCCGCCCAGATCGGTATTAATATTCCAGTGACCGTTATTCACCGGAACCTCAACGGTGAATGTGTTTTTTTGGCTATCGGTGAAGGTAAGCGTGACGTGATTTTGATTGCTGGTGCCGCTTAAATGTGTCTGGTGGAATTCACTTTTGTTAATAAAACCGTCATTACCGGCAAACTCGGTAATTTGTACTTCAGGCGGGAAAACGCTCGCCGAGCCTGCTCCCCCAACTGGCAAGTTGATATCCCAGTTCGGGCTGCCGAGACCTTTGGTATTAAAACCCGCCGTAGGATCAACCACCTGTCCGGTTAATTCAAGCTGAACCAGGGTGTGACCACCGCCACCGCCCTCAAGCTGTACCGGCGCGTCATTACCCGCCGCGGTAGCTTCCAACACCTGCGTCGGGTCAGCGCCGTCGGCAATGGCTTTTTGTACGGCGGCAATATCCTGGGCATCATGCTCCGGATTATGGTTGACCTGTAGCCCGTGTTCGCCCCAATGGCTGTTACGGCCAATATCCAGCGTCTTCCCGTCTGGTAAAGAGAGACTCACCGCGCCGCTGGCGCCGGTCACAATTTCCTCACCGCTATATACTCTGTCGCCCTCATGAACAAGTCGTTGTGTGCCACTAGCATCGACAACGTATACCTGCCCAATGATTGCTTTGATCACACCGAGTAATTTGCTCACCGTAACCTCACTTAATTACCATCATTATTTTTATAAAATCGTTAATATATTAACGAACAAACATCACATTCATTTAATGTAAACATTAATATCTCAATGTAGAAAAAAACACATTTTAAAGAATGCAATTACATGAGACTTGACTGGCAAATGAATATAATAAAAAATAACCAAAAATAAAACACGATGTGACAAAACATGTCTGAGAATAGCTGACCACAAGCTTCAATTAAGACAATTTACCTTTGTTAATTAATATAACGTGTTTGTAAAAATGGATGATAGCGACGACAGCAGGATGTCATAACCGTGTCATATAAGGCATTCATGTCATGAAGAAGTTTTTAGTTTTTCTGCTTTCATGCTTTTCAATATCCTCAGTAAATGCAGAAGACTTACAAAATACCGTTAAAAACGCTTTAGCTAATCATCCTGAAGTTAATGCCGCAATAAATAGCCGTTATTCTTCAGAGCAAGAACTGCGGGCCGCTCAAGGTGGCTATTTACCCTCACTCAATTTAAACGCAGAAGCCGGGCGAAAAAATGTTGATGATGCTACCACCCGTGCGGCAGGACGTAATAACGGTCTGACCCAGTCACCTAACGAAGCGACGTTGAGCCTTGAGCAAAATGTGTTTAATGGCTTTGCCACCTCCAGCGAAGTTGCACGGCAAAAAGCGACCGTTGACTCGCACGCCTGGAGCGTGATGAACACCAGCGAAAGCACCGCTTATGCGGTCATTCAGGCCTATTTCGACGTGCTACAACGCGAAGAGTTTGTTCGCCTTGCTGAGGACGATCTGGCGAACCACGAACGCATTTACGACCAGATAAAACTGCGTACCGATCAGGGTGTTGGGCGCTCCGGGGACTTTATGCAAGCCGAAGCGCGTCTGGCGCAGGCGCGTAATAATTTGCTGACCGAACAGACGAATCTTGAAGACGCGAAAACCACTTTTGTCAGCGTGACAGGCATGGATCCGCAAGGTTTAAGCCTGCCCGAGAGTATTGACTCTCAGTTACCCACCTCGCTGGAAGACGCCAAAAGTCGGATGGAAAAAAACAGCCCATTACTGAAATCCGCCAATGCGGATATCGAAGCCGCGCATCAGCAGTATGAGGCTTCGAAATCTACCTTCTATCCGCGCGTGGACGTTGAGCTTTCCCGCGGGATTAGTAATAACACCGACACCACCCGCGCCCATACTGAAGAGTGGGAAGCGATGGTAAAACTGCATTACAACCTGTACCAGGGCGGCAGCGACAAAGCCAATATGAACTCCCGCGCGTATCTGCATAAACAGGCGCAGGACGTACGCAATAACACGCTACGCCAGCTGAATCAGGAGCTGAGCCTGGCCTGGACGGCGTTACAAAACGCACGCGCTCAGCTTCCTTCAGCGGAAGAATATGCCGACCGTAGCGTCAAAGTGCGCACCGCTTATCAGGATCAATTCAGTCTTGGCGAACGTACGCTGCTGGATTTGCTCGACAGTGAAAATGAAGTTTTTTCTTCTAAACGTCGTCTTGTTGAACTGCGTTATCTGGCGATGACCAGCGGCTACCGTATTAGCGAACGCACGGGTGAATTAATGAATATTCTAAAAATCACACCGCCGCCATCAGGGCAACCGGTGGATTCACAAGAAGAAAATAGCTTACCGGATCTGCATTAATAATTATTAATCCCAAATAAATCTCTGACCTGCACGCTGATAATTAGCTTGCTATTATTTCAACGTGCACGGTCAGAAATGGTTGCGAAAATGAGTGCACAAGCTGAATTATTAAATGAAGTATCCGGGAATTATGCCTGCCCTAATTCTCAACATCACGATCCCCGCAGTTATAATGACGATCCGCTATTAGATAGCTTACTCATTCTGTGTGCATTACACGGTAAACCGGCGAGTCGTTCAACATTAAGCAGTGGGTTGCCATTAGAAAACAATCGGCTCACGCTGAATATATTTCCACGCGCGGCGGCAAGGGCCGGTTTAAAGGCGCGGGTTGTCACGCGCGCACTCGATAAAATTCCGGTCATGTCTCTGCCTGCGGTCCTGTTACTGCGTTCTGGCGGAACCGGAGTATTACTGGCATGGAACGATGACGGCAGCGCCCGGTTTATGCCCAGCGAAAGCGAAGGTGGGGAAATTCGGATCGACAGCGTCACGCTTGAGCAGAATTATGCCGGGAAGGTCATTTTCGCCCACCCTCGTCACGAATTCGATTTGCAGGCGGAAGCTTTTCTGCCACGTACCAAATCCTGGTTTAAAGACACGCTGAAGCTGTCACGTTTCCTGTATATGGATGCGGTGCTGGCTAGCCTGCTGATCAACCTGATTGCGCTCGGCACGCCGCTCTTCACCATGAACGTCTATGACCGGGTTGTGCCTAACCAGGCAACGGTCACGCTGTGGGTGTTGGCAGTCGGTATCTGCCTGGCTTTTGTTTTTGATCTGATATTGAAAATGCTGCGCGGTATCTGCCTTGATATTGCGGGTAAAAAAAGCGATCTCATCATCTCCTCGACCCTGTTTGAGCGCATTATCGGCATGGAGATGAAAGAACGTCCGGCGCGGGTGGGCAGCTTTGCGCAGAATATTCACGAGTTTCAGTCACTGCGCGATTTCCTCTCATCACTTACGCTGACGACGATTATCGATCTGCCCTTCACCCTGCTGCTGCTGATCGTCATCGGGATTATTGGCGGTGCGCTGGCCTGGATCCCGGTCATGACGCTGCCGATTGCGTTGTTGTGCAGTTGGGCGTTACAAAAACCGGTCAACGCGGCAGTCACTAAAACCATGAGTCTCGCCAGCGAACGCCAGGCATTGCTGATTGAAACCCTGAGCAGTCTGGATGCCATCAAAGTGAATAATGCCCAGAGCGAGCGCCAGTATCAGTGGGAACAAACGCTGGGCAGCCTGAGTCGCCTGGAGTTACGGGTGAAAACGTTGTCCAGCCTGGCGAGCAACCTGACCGGCTGGTTCCAGCAAATCTCCGGGGTGGTGATGATTATCGTCGGGGTGTACATGATTATCGGCGGCAAACTGAGTATGGGGGGACTTATCGCCTGCTACATGCTCAACGGCCGGGCATTAATGCCGCTGGGTCAGTTAACCGGCCTTATCGCCCGCTATCAACAGGCGAAGCTCACCATCAAAAATACCGAGAAAATGATGTCGCTGGCGCAGGAGCGTCGCGCGGATGAAAATCCGCTCAAACGTGAGCAGCTACAGGGCAGCATAGAATTTCGCGATGTCGATTTCAGCTACCCTGAACAACAGAACCTGTCGCTGCAAAAAATTAATCTGACCATTCAGCCTGGGGAACGAATCGGCATCATCGGACGCAGTGGTTCCGGTAAAAGTTCGCTCAGCAAATTGCTGGTCAATCTGTACCAGCCCAGCGCCGGAAATATTCTGATCGACGGGATCGATTCTCGTCAGTTAGATGTGAACGATCTGCGCCACAGCATCGGCTACGTGCCGCAGGATATCCAGTTGTTCAATGGCACGCTACGCGACAATTTGCTGTGCGGGGCGCGTTATATCGATGACGAAACCATGCTGCGGGCAGCAGAACTGGCGGGCGTCAACGATTTTGCGCGCTTGCATCCAGACGGCTACAACCTGCAGGTTGGCGAGCGCGGCTCCCGACTTTCCGGCGGGCAGCGGCAGGCGGTAGCGCTTGCACGCGCGCTATTGCTGGATCCGCCTCTTCTGTTACTGGATGAACCCACCAGTTCGATGGACAACACCAGCGAGGAGAAGATCAAACACGCTCTGGCTCCCTGCATCGCGGGCAAAACGTTATTACTGGTTACACACCGTGCGTCCATGCTGTCGCTGGTTGACCGCCTGATTATTGTCGATAAAGGACGCATCATCGCGGACGGCCCGAAAGCAGTGGTGATGGATGCGTTGAAAAAGGGGCAGATTAATGCATCTCGCTGATTTCCTGGCTCGTGCCCGCCGCGCTATGCAGCACTACTTTCATGGCCGTGATGAAAATCAAACTGACAGTATCAATGAAGTCAGTCAGGCCATTATTGATGACTCCCCGAGAGTGATTCGACTGACGCTGTGGACGATCCTCGCGCTGGTGGTGTTGTCTTTCGTGTGGGCTGGCTTTGCGAAAATCGATGAAGTCACCCGCGGGGAAGGTAAAGCGATCCCTTCATCCAAACTGCAAAAAATCCAGAACCTGGAAGGTGGGATCGTCACCGAGCTGTATGTTCATGAAGGGCAAATCGTTAACGCCGGAACACCATTACTGCACCTGGATGACACGCGCTTTGCCTCTAACGTCGGCGAAACAGAAGCGGATAAACTCAGCCTGCGGGCAAAAGTTGAACGTCTGACGGCGGAGGTTGAAAACCATGACTTTGTTATTTCGCCAGAGATTGCCAGCAAAGCGCCGGATGTCGCGCGGGGAGAAACCGAACTGTACAACAGCCGCCGGGAGCAGTTTCATAACGAAATATCCGGGCTGGAAGAACAACTGGTGCAGAAAAAACAGGAGCTGCGCGATTTTGAATCTAAGCAAGATCAGTTCAAGCACAGCCTTGGGCTAATACGCCAGGAAATCAAAATGTCCGAGCCGCTGCTCGCCTCGGGCGCCATTTCAAAAGTTGAACTACTGCGTCTGCGCCGTACCGAAGTGGAAACCGCCGGGCAGCTCAATTCTATTAGCCTGTCGCTGCCCAAGGCCGCATCAGAAATTAACGAAATTGAGAATAAAATCGGTGAAAGCCGTGGCCGTTTCCAGAGCGATGCGCTGGCGCAACTCAACGAGGCGCGCACGAACCTGAGCAAGGCACAGGCCAGCGTTAAAGCGCTGGAAGACCGGGTGAACCGGACGATGGTCACCTCACCGGTGAGGGGTATCGTTCAGCAGGTGATGGTGAATACTATCGGCGGCGTCATACAGCCTGGCAGCGATCTGGTAGAAATCGTTCCGCTGGATGACAAGCTGTTAATCGAAGCCAAAATACAGCCGCGCGATATTGCCTTTCTTCATCCGGGCCAGCACGCGATGGTGAAATTTACGGCCTACGATTACACCATCTATGGCGGTCTGCAAGGCGAAGTGGTGCAGATAAGTCCGGACACCGTCACCGATAAACAGGGGCGAAGCTTTTATATTGTTCGCCTGCAAACGGACAAAAACTACCTGGGAACGAAAGAACATCCGATGCTGGTAATCCCCGGCATGGTAGCGAGCGTCGATATTCTCACTGGCAAGAAAACGATTCTCAGCTATCTGTTAAAACCGATTATTCGCGCTCGCGCGGAGGCACTCAGAGAACGTTAATCGCCTGCGCTCCCTTTCATCATGTCAGGGAGCGCATAAATTTATAACGGAGTACAGAAGGAAAGTTTTCCCCGGTTTAATGTGATTTTCCCGTCATTAACCAGTTCCTGTAAAACCTTGTGGATGGCGCTGCGGGAGATATGATTACGGGTCAAAATAAAGGTATATACGGACGTTTTCTCACGCACCTCAGGTTCCATCGACCAAATATATTTTACGTGTTCAATAATCTGCTCACGAATGGTGCGATGTGACTGCAACGCTTCACGCTGAAAATAGCGTTGCAGGTGATGCGTTAAGATATCAAACGCCTGCTTCCATAAGTTTTTAGCGGTAAACATATGATCTGCATTCTGCACGCTCATCGCCCACATTTCGCAATCGGTATCGCAACGTAAATAGTGCCCGGCAACTTCAGTACGCATTTGCGGCAAACCGAGTATGGCCGGAGCAGAAATACTCACGGTGACTAAGTCATTTTCCACACGATAAACAGAGACGGTCCCTTTCTCCAGAAACAAGATATTTCCATCAACCTTCAGATCAATACGCTGGCGTTTTTTGCGTAACGACAGCCAGGCATTCTCTGACTTCTTCATTTCATCACCCACAAGTACTACAGCATTTTCAATTTCTTTCTGGAACATGGGACTCTCTACCGCAAATTATGGCTTTATCAAAATTCACTTAGCATCAAAATAAATGTCAGCCTTCAAGCAGGCTGACATTTATCCCTCTTCTACATCTGCCACCGGCATTCCCTGGTGCCGTGGACGCGTTCAGGCACATGCTGTTTTCGCGTGGTGGCGTCAGGCAGTATATTGCGCTGTTCATAAAGAATTAATGGCAATCATCTTTGCGGTCACTCTTTCATCTTTCTCTTCTTTGCAGCATAGCCAAAAAGACACAACCAATTGATTTATATTCACTTTATTTCAATTAAAAAGTTATCATTGTTAGTATATTATGATACTAATTTGAAACACTTCGCGATCTTCGTTGTAGGATCGGGTCCATGCTGGTAGCTATTATGGGCTAAGTGGTATCATGACTTACCAACCGCCTGGCGCACCATTAAGAGTAGAGACACTATGTCTGAGACTGGCAATGTCAGTTATCTGATTGAAAATAGAATCATATTTACGCCAGACACACAATCTCTGGCGCGAGTAGCGCAACCCAATCAGCAGATAAAACTCAAACACTCAGCCTCATTATGTCTTTTATTACTTATTCAGCATCGCGGTCAGGTGGTTTCACAAAATGAACTACTGGAGTTCGGCTGGGGTAAAAATCATCGTCAGGTTAGTTTCAATGCCTTTTATCAAAGCATTCTCTCCCTACGTAAAAGTTTGCAGCAGCTGGATCTGGAACAACCACTGATCACAACAATCCCTCGTAAAGGGCTGATTATTCAGGAGTCGTTTGACATTCAGGCGATTGAGACGCCAGAGAGTATCTCTTCTTCAGGTGAAGAGTCCGTAGCCCCGGATACCGTTATAGAGGAACTGCTGCCTGGGACGCCGCGTCAATCTTTGTTCACCACCGCAGAAATAATCATGGCGACGCTGACGCTTATAATTTGCGCGCTGATATTATACCCATGGCAGGCCAGCGATGATTATTTTTCCGACTATATCAAGGACAGCAAAACGCCAACTGACTGTCAGTATTATTTCAATAACGATGCCAGTAATTTCTCCCGGCATACGGCGTTTGTCGACAAAAATCCAGGGCTGTGTCAGAGCAATAAATTCATCTATATTACGACCTACCCTGAGTCAAAGAAATTGTCAGTGCTTTTATGTCGCTCACCGATGAAAACCAGGCAAGAAAACGCCTGTCAGTCGGTTTATTACCCCCGGTATGATAGCTAATGAATTTATATCCCCGAACATCCCGTATCCAGACAGGTGTTATCCTGCTGATCTGTTTTGCTGCGCTCATGGTTACTGCCGTCTATCGGTTCAATAAAAACACAGGTGAACTTCATAATCTGACCTGTCGTTCAGCCATCGAAATAGTACGTAATACAAGCTCATTTCGTGGGATTATTGATATTAAAATCGGCGGGAGTAAAGGCATTGTGAATGTTGATGGCATCATCAAAGATGCCAGAAATAATGAGCAAACCGTGCAACGCATGGTCCTGTTTACACAATCCAGCTACGGCTCAAGTCCGGTCTGGATTTCACAGAAAATACAAATATCCAATCGCGAAACAGCCCCCGCCAGCCTTATTCAGGAACTGCTCCCCGACTTTTTCCTGACCAATACCAGCGTATCCAACGTCGATTATTTTGCGCTAAATAGCAAGACGTATCTGATTACCAAAGAAGGGATCCCTTACCTGTACTGCCAGAATTATGCGTTGCCGCAAAATGAATAATAAGTAAGCGTTCTGGCGGCCAAACCTACGGGGGAATGTCCGTGGATGAATTTATCGCTCCCCCCTCCCCAGAATACATTGTCATCGTCTGATTCGCCCCGGAGCGGAACCTGGATCGAGAAGTCATCCTTCCCCGCTTTCCCTGAAAAGCATATCTCCGTTATCATGTGTCTCTTATGTGATAACAACGAAAACAAGAATATCGCAATCCATTGAAAATCAGGGAACTGGACACAACTCCATGAGTACAATCGATAATCTCGACGCCCACACCCCAATGATGCAGCAGTATCTCAAGCTGAAGGCTCAGCACCCGGAAATACTGCTGTTTTACCGCATGGGCGACTTTTACGAACTGTTTTATGACGATGCGAAACGCGCGTCTCAGCTGCTTGATATCTCCCTGACTAAGCGCGGCGCATCCGCAGGCGAGCCCATCCCAATGGCGGGTATTCCCCACCATGCGGTAGAAAACTACCTCGCCAAGCTGGTCAATCAGGGGGAATCCGTCGCTATTTGCGAACAGATTGGCGATCCAGCCACCAGCAAAGGTCCAGTTGAGCGTAAAGTGGTACGTATTGTCACGCCTGGCACCATCAGTGATGAAGCGCTGTTACAGGAGCGCCAGGACAACCTGCTGGCTGCCGTCTGGCAAGACAGTAAAGGCTACGGTTATGCCACGCTGGACATCAGCTCCGGGCGTTTTCGCGTTAGCGAGCCTGCCGACCGCGAGACCATGGCCGCCGAACTGCAGCGTACTAACCCAGCTGAACTGCTGTATGCCGAAGATTTCGCAGAAACCTCACTGATTGAAGGACGTCGCGGCCTGCGCCGTCGTCCGCTGTGGGAATTTGAAATTGATACCGCCCGTCAGCAATTGAACCTGCAGTTTGGCACACGAGACCTGATTGGCTTTGGTGTTGAGAACGCCCCACGCGGGTTATGCGCTGCCGGCTGTCTGCTGCAATATGTGAAGGATACCCAGCGCACCTCGTTGCCGCATATTCGCTCCATCACTATGGAGCGTCAACAGGACAGCATCATTATGGATGCCGCCACACGCCGCAATCTGGAGATCACCCAGAACCTGGCGGGCGGCGTTGAAAACACATTAGCTTCGGTACTCGACTGCACCGTAACACCTATGGGCAGCCGTATGCTCAAGCGCTGGCTGCATATGCCGGTCCGCGATACCAAAATCCTCACCGAGCGCCAACAGACCATCGGCGCGCTACAGGACACCACCAGCGAATTGCAACCTGTGCTGCGTCAGGTGGGCGATCTGGAACGCATTCTGGCTCGTCTCGCGCTGCGTACCGCGCGCCCGCGCGATCTGGCCCGCATGCGTCACGCTTTCCAGCAACTCCCTGAACTACGTGCGCAACTGGAAAACGTAGACAGCGCCCCGGTGCAGATGCTGCGTGAGAAAATGGGTGAATTTGCGGAACTGCGTGAACTGCTGGAACGCGCCGTGGTGGAAGCTCCACCGGTGCTGGTACGCGACGGCGGCGTCATCGCGCCTGGCTATAACGAAGAGCTGGACGAGTGGCGAGCGCTGGCTGATGGCGCAACCGACTACCTCGACAGACTGGAGATCCGCGAGCGCGAACGCACGGGTCTCGATACGCTGAAAGTCGGATTCAACGCCGTTCACGGATACTACATTCAGATCAGTCGTGGACAGAGCCATCTGGCGCCAATTAATTACGTGCGTCGCCAGACGTTGAAAAACGCAGAACGTTACATTATTCCAGAGCTGAAAGAGTATGAAGATAAAGTTCTGACTTCCAAAGGTAAGGCGCTGGCACTGGAAAAACAGCTATACGACGAGCTGTTCGATATGCTGCTGCCGCATCTGGCTGATTTACAACAGAGCGCCAGCGCACTGGCGGAGTTGGACGTCCTGGTCAACCTGGCAGAACGTGCTTATACGTTGAATTACACCTGTCCGACCTTTACCGATAAACCTGGTATTCGTATTACCGAGGGGCGTCATCCGGTGGTGGAGCAAGTACTGACAGAGCCGTTTATCGCCAACCCGCTCAACCTATCCCCACAACGCCGGATGCTGATCATTACCGGGCCGAACATGGGGGGTAAAAGTACCTATATGCGCCAAACCGCGTTGATTGCGCTACTGGCTTATATCGGCAGCTATGTTCCGGCACAAAAAGTCGAGATAGGGCCTATCGACCGTATCTTTACTCGCGTAGGTGCGGCGGATGATCTGGCATCCGGTCGTTCCACCTTCATGGTTGAGATGACCGAAACCGCCAATATTCTGCATAATGCTACCGAGAACAGCCTGGTGCTGATGGATGAGATTGGACGCGGCACTTCAACCTACGACGGCCTGTCGCTGGCATGGGCGTGTGCAGAAAATCTGGCTAATAAAATCAAAGCATTAACATTGTTCGCGACCCACTACTTCGAACTGACTCAGTTACCGGAGAAGATGGAAGGCGTCGCGAATGTACATCTGGACGCGTTAGAGCATGGCGATACCATCGCCTTTATGCACAGCGTACAGGATGGTGCAGCGAGCAAAAGCTATGGCCTGGCGGTAGCAGCCCTGGCTGGTGTGCCGAAAGAGGTGATCAAACGCGCGCGGCAAAAACTGCGTGAGCTTGAAAGCATCGCGCCGAATGTTGCCGCAACCCAGGTCGACGGCACGCAGATGTCGCTGCTGTCAGTTGCGGAAGAAACGTCACCCGCCGTTGAAGCGCTGGAAAACCTCGACCCGGATTCACTCACGCCTCGCCAGGCTCTGGAATGGATCTACCGGTTGAAGAGTCTGGTGTAGTAAAAAGCGCCCGGTGGTGCTACCGCTTACCGGGCCTACGGTAACAAGCGAATACTGCGGAAATGGGTGCGAGAGGCCGAAACCAGACCATCAAGACGCGGGGTTTCCCCCGCGTTGTTGCTACTTCTTCGGTTCGTAAGCGAGAACAGCTTTAAACTCCATATTACGCTCTTTGATACTTAACTCGCACAGCGAATCTCGTACCATTAACGTAAATCCCAGCACCGTGAAACACAGTACTACAATTGCCAAAAGGGCATATTTTGTCAGCATGTCTTGCCTCCCTGCAAAGAAGAGACTAACATCCAAATTGTTCAGGTTTGTACGCTAGCCTCAGGTTGATAGAACTATCTCCTGGGGCTTTTGTCTTTCCGGGACCTTGCAAATGCTCAAAGCTCAGAAAGCCTCAAGCACCCGCCGCTATTCTATTCCAGGTGTCATCTCCTCGAACAAATTAAGCCATTTGCTACGAGCCTGCTCGCAAAATAACAAGCCCCGGATATGCCGAGGCTTAATATTGGTGCGTTGTCGGCCGGGTAACCCAGCTATGTTGATTAACGCTTATCTTCCGCCAATAGCGGCGGAATACTCGGCACCATTGGCGCATCGTCGATATCTTTCTGCGTCATGCGAAACGCTTGCGGATAATGCTCGCGGCTGGTACGGCGTAGCGGCTCGGTATTACGCCAGGTGTACAGACAATGCTGGCACTGATATACGGTCCAGACACCTTTTACCGGCGAGTTCGCCATCACTTCAATATGTTCATCGGCACAACGTGGACAAATCATCTGCTACTCCTTATTTACGGTTGGCCAGCATGGCGGTCAGCTTTTCAGCCCAGGCTTTTGTTTCCGGTAAATCACATACCGGTTGGCTGTAATGACCTCGGTTATCCGGTGCAACCGGTGTCGTGGCATCGATGATGAGCTTATCGGTAATCCCCGCCGGACTGGAACCGGGATCAAGTTCCAGCACCGACATATTCGGCAGTTGCACCAGATCGCCCGCCGGATTGACCTTCGAGGAGAGCGCCCACATCACCTGCGGCAGGTTGAACGGGTCAACGTCTTCATCAACCATAATCACCATCTTCACGTAACCCAGGCCGTGCGGCGTGGTCATAGCACGCAGCCCGACCGCGCGGGCAAAGCCGCCGTAGCGTTTTTTGGTGGAAATAATCGCCAGCAGTCCGTGGGTGTACATGGCGTTCACCGCCTGCACTTCCGGGAATTCGGCTTTCAATTGTTGATAAAGCGGTACGCAGGTCGCCGGGCCCATCAGGTAGTCGATTTCGGTCCACGGCATACCGAGATAGAGTGATTCAAAAATCGGTTTGCTGCGATAAGAGACTTTATCGATACGCACCACGGTCATATTGCGTCCACCGGAATAGTGGCCGGTAAACTCGCCAAACGGACCTTCGATTTCGCGTTTACGGCTTTCAATGACCCCTTCGAGGATCACTTCAGAGCCCCACGGTACGTCAAAACCGGTGAGCGGCGCGGTAGCGATCGGGTACGGGCTTTCACGCAGCGCTCCCGCCATCTCGTATTCAGACTGATCGTATTTCAGCGGCGTGGCGCCCATCAAAGTGATGATAGGATCATTACCCAGCGTGATGGCAATCGGCAAATCTTCACCGCGCTCTTCCGCTTTATGCAGGTGCAGCGCGATATCATGCATTGGCACCGGTTGCAGACCGAGCTTACGTTTGCCCTTCACTTCCATGCGGTAGATGCCGACGTTCTGCTTGCCGAAGTTGTCCCGATCCAGCGGATCGCGCGACACCACGCAGGCTTTATCCAGGTAGAAACCGCCGTCGCCATCGTTCAGGCGAAACAGCGGCAGAATGTCGAAAAGATTAATGTCTTCGCCGTCGACGGTATTTTCAGCCCATGCAGGGTTCGCACGGCGTTCCGGGGCAACCGGAAATTTATCCCAGCGACGGATAAACTCATCAATCTGTTTTTTCACCGGGGTATTTGGCGGCAGACCTAAAGAGATGGCGTGATTCTGCCATGAACCGATGGTGTTCATCGCTACGCGGGCATCGGTAAAACCTCGAATGTTGTCAAACCACAGCGCAGGCGCGCCGTCGCCAATACGTCCGGTTGCGTTGGCCGCCGCGGCCAGATCCGGCTCAGCGTTAACTTCTTCACTGATTTTCAGCAATTGTCCCTGGTCGTCCAGCGCTTGCAAAAAGCTACGCAAATCATCAAATGCCATTATTCATTCTCCTGTGCAAAATTCTGCGCCTGTCTTAATCCCTGCCAGCGACGGGCGTTAGGATGTTCAAGCCCAAACTGATCGAGCACGCGTGCGACAATGTGCTGCGTGATGTCATCAACGGTTTGCGGATGGTTGTAAAACGCGGGCATGGGCGGGACCATCGTCACGCCCATGCGAGAAAGCGCGAGCATGTTTTCCAGATGAATAGTGCTGAGCGGCATTTCACGCGGAACCAGCACCAGTTTGCGCCCTTCTTTCAGCACTACATCAGCGGCACGCCCCACCAGCCCTTCCGCGTAGCCTGCACGAATACCAGCCAGCGTTTTCATACTGCAGGGGATAATGATCATACCGTCAGTACGAAACGATCCGGAGGAGATGGTCGCGGCCTGGTCCGCCGGGTTGTGGCAATAGTCTGCCAGTGCGGATACATCGCGAACGCTGTACGGCGTTTCCAGCTCAATGGTCATTTTGGCCCATTTCGACAGCACCAGATGGGTTTCCACCTCCGGCATTTCCCGCAGCACCTGCAGCAGCGCCACCCCGAGCGGGGCGCCGGTGGCCCCCGTCATTCCTACAATCAGTCTCATTGAATCTCTCAATTTTGTTCGTGTACGAACATTTTGATTAAAATACTCCCACAACGTATTCCGGGCAAGGCCACCGCGCACGGATCGCTAAAACAGCACTGGTTAAAAAAGGAGGCGTAACCCGTTATGATAGAGACTGACAGCAATCCCGGAGCTCTCATGCCGTTACGAAATAAAGCGTTTCACCTTTTACGTCAGCTTTTTCAGCAGCATACGGCTCGCTGGCAACATGAGTTACCGGATCTGACCAAGCCTCAGTATGCGGTAATGCGTGCTATTGCCGAACAGCCCGGTATTGAACAGGTCGCCCTGACCGAGGCAGCGGTCTGTACCAAAGCAACGCTTGCAGAAATGCTGAGCCGGATGGAAAAGCGTGGACTGGTCAGACGAGAACACGACCCGGCGGATAAGCGTCGACGGTTTGTTTATTTGACTGCGCAAGGAGAAGCATTATTGGTCAGCGCAACCCCGCTGGGAGATCGCGTGGATGATGAGTTTCTGGGCAGACTTAGCGAGGAAGAACGCGAACAGTTCACTCGTCTGGTGCGCAAAATGATGGAATGACCCGCCGGGCAATATTCTACACAAAGAAAAAGGCCAGTCTCGATGAGACCGGCCTTTCTTGATAGAACTTGTGCTTACTCGCGGAACAGCGCTTCGATATTCAGCCCCTGAGTCTGCAGAATTTCACGCAGACGACGCAGGCCTTCAACCTGAATCTGACGAACACGTTCACGCGTGAGACCAATTTCGCGACCCACATCTTCCAGTGTTGCAGCTTCATACCCCAGCAGACCGAAACGACGTGCCAGCACTTCACGCTGTTTGGCGTTCAGTTCGAACAACCATTTGACGATACTCTGTTTCATATCATCGTCTTGCGTGGTGTCTTCCGGACCGTTTTCTTTTTCATCGGCCAGGATGTCCAGCAACGCTTTTTCGGAATCGCCACCCAGCGGGGTGTCTACCGAGGTAATGCGCTCATTGAGTCGGAGCATACGGCTGACGTCATCAACCGGTTTATCCAGTTGTTCAGCAATCTCTTCTGCGCTCGGTTCGTGGTCCAGTTTATGCGACAACTCACGCGCGGTACGCAGATAGACGTTCAGCTCTTTTACAATGTGAATCGGCAGTCGGATCGTACGGGTTTGGTTCATAATCGCCCGTTCGATCGTCTGACGTATCCACCACGTTGCGTATGTTGAAAAGCGGAACCCGCGTTCCGGGTCAAACTTCTCGACTGCACGGATAAGTCCCAGATTGCCCTCTTCAATCAGATCCAGCAATGCCAGACCACGATTGCCATAACGGCGGGCAATTTTCACCACCAGACGCAGGTTACTTTCAATCATGCGGCGGCGAGAGGCGACATCTCCACGCAGTGCGCGACGCGCAAAATAAACTTCTTCTTCGGCTGTTAACAGTGGTGAATAACCAATCTCACCAAGGTAAAGCTGAGTCGCGTCCAACACACGCTGTGTGGCCCCCTGCGATAACAGCTCTTCTTCAGCCAGGTCGTTATCACTGGGTTCCTCTTCACTCAAGGCTTTCTCATCAAAAGCCTCTACTCCGTTCTCATCAAATTCCGCATCTTCATTTAAATCATGAACTTTCAGCGTATTCTGACTCATAAAGGTGGCTCCTACCCGTGATCCCTAACGGAACTAGCAAGTGAAAGCCTGGTTCCGCCGAATTATCGCTGCGGCAAGTAACGCAGCGGGTTTACGGATTTCCCCTTGTAACGAATTTCAAAATGCAAGCGTGTTGAACTGGTTCCGGTACTACCCATGGTAGCTATTTTCTGCCCCGCCTTGATTTCTTGTTGTTCCCGGACCAGCATTGTATCGTTATGGGCGTAGGCGCTCAGGTAATCATCGTTATGTTTGATGATAATAAGGTTACCGTAACCACGCAGCGCGTTACCGGCATAGACGACGCGTCCATCTGCGGTCGCGACAATAGCCTGTCCTTTGCTGCCTGCAATGTCGATCCCTTTATTGCCACCTTCGGTAGCCGCAAAGTTTTCGATCACTTTGCCGTCAGTTGGCCAGCGCCAGGTAGAGATTGGCGCGCTGGTCGACGTTGAGCTTGCAGTTGATTCGGTTGTGCTAACTGCTGGAGCCGTTACTGGCGCTGTGACCACGGTCCCAGCAGGCTTGTTGTTCGGCAACATTTTGTTAGCACTTTGTTCACCTGAATCCTCAGAATACGTAATTGTTGGTTTCGAAGCAACAGCAACGGTGGAATTTTGTGCAGGGTTGGTCACAACTCCTTGCTGTGCTGCATCCGCCTGGGTGATGGCATTCCCACCGGTAATCGGTGTACCCGAGGCGTTGCCCACTTGCAGAGTTTGGCCGACATTCAGGCTATACGGGGCCGGAACGTTATTGCGCTGTGCGAGGTCACGGAAATCGTTCCCGGTAATCCAGGCAATATAGAAAAGCGTGTCGCCTTTCTTGACAGTATAGGTGCTGCCGCCCGTGTAGCTACCTTTCGGAATATTCCCATACTTACGATTGTACACGATACGACCGTTTTCCATCTGTACAGGCTGTTCTGCAACAGGTTGAATTTGCGTTGGTTGCATAGTCGGAGTCTGCACCGGTTGGATCTGTGGCGTCTGTTGTACTGTCGACGTCGAGCCCATTTTTGGCGGAGGCGTAATCAGCATGCCGGAACTGGTGTTCGTGGATGCACCGCCGTCAACCGAGCTGACCGGCGCTGGTGGATTCGAGGTGTTTGAACAACCTGCCAGCCATAATGAAACCAGTGACAATGCCGCAATACGGCGAATGGTAAATTTGTGGCTTCCCGCGCTCATTTATCCCCCAGGAAAATTTGGTTAAAACCCGTAACGTAATCACCGTGTAAAAGCATCGACACGATACGCTGACTAATTCCAGAATATCCAGGAAAACTCCAGGTATTCAGAGCCAGTTTCTACGCAAGCTCCCCTTTAACTAAGGGAACAAAACGTACGGCCTCCACGGTATCAATAATAAATTCGCCTCCCCGACGACGCACCCGCTTCAGGAACTGGTGCTCATCGCCCACGGGTAAGACGAGAATGCCGCCTTCATCCAACTGCATCATCAGCGCAGTTGGGATCTCAGGCGGCGCTGCCGTTACAATGATAGCGTCAAACGGGGCCCGCGCTTGCCAGCCCAGCCATCCATCACCGTGACGGGTAGAAACATTATGTAAATCAAGCTGTTTCAGGCGACGACGCGCCTGCCATTGCAGGCCTTTAATGCGCTCAACGGAGCATACATGATGCACCAGATGCGCCAGAATCGCCGTCTGGTAGCCTGAGCCCGTGCCAATTTCCAGCACCCGCGATTGCGGCGTTAACTCAAGCAGCTCAGTCATACGTGCAACCATATAAGGCTGCGAAATCGTCTGCCCCTGACCAATCGGCAAGGCAATATTGTCCCAGGCCTTATGTTCAAACGCCTCATCAATGAATTTCTCACGCGGCACGGCAGCGAGAGCATCGAGGACTTGCTCATCTCTGATGCCCTGGGCACGTAATTGTTCAAGAAGAGTATGTACGCGTCTGCTTACCATTGCGTGTCGACTCCCACGCTGTCCAACCAACTCGAAACCACCTCATGCGCACCGTAGGCGGTTAAATCGACATGCAGCGGCGTGATGGAAACATAGCCTTCATCGACGGCGGCAAAATCTGTATCTGGCCCGGCGTCGCATTTTTCCCCCGGCGGCCCAATCCAGTACAACGTATTCCCGCGTGGATCCTGCTGTGGGATAACCTGATCCGCCGGATGGCGACTGCCGCAGCGGGTGACGCGAATACCTTTAATCTGATCCAGCGGTATATCCGGAACGTTGATATTCAAAATACGCCCGGTGCGCAGCGGTTCACGACTCAGCGCCCGTAATATACGACAGGTTACTGCCGCGGCAGTATCGTAGTGCTTATGGCCATCAAGCGAGACAGCCAGCGCAGGGAACCCAAGGTGACGACCTTCCATTGCCGCCGCAACGGTACCGGAATAGATGACATCATCCCCGAGATTAGGACCTGCGTTAATACCAGAAACGACAATGTCCGGACGCGGACGCATTAATGCGTTCACGCCCAGATAGACGCAGTCGGTGGGCGTACCCATTTGTACGGCGATATCGCCGTTATCATAGGTAAACGTGCGAAGTGAAGATTCCAGCGTCAGCGAGTTAGACGCGCCACTGCGGTTACGATCCGGGGCAACCACCTGTACATCAGCAAACTCACGCAGCGCTTTCGCCAGCGTTTGTATACCGGGTGCATGGACCCCATCATCGTTACTCAGCAATATACGCATAATCACCCATTGTGTTAATAAGTTCCCTTACTACACTGGTGGCGAAGCTACCTGCCGGTAGCCAGAAGCGTAACTCAACGGTTACGTCATCCCACCAGTTCCAGCTTAATTGTTGTGGATACAGCAACATAGCGCGTCGCGATGCCTCGACTTTCTCGCGCAATAACAGGGACTGCAGCACGGTTTCATCCGCAACAGCGCCTTCTTCAAACGCCAGCGCGTCGCGCTGAGTTCCCCACTCACCGCTACCCGGTAATGCCGCTGTAATCATCAATTCTTTATCATCGACGCGACGCTGTAATTCAGTCTGTTCTTCCTGCGTGGCGACAAACCAGCTTCCGCGTCCCGACAATTGTAGCGCATCGCCGTCAACAACTTGATTAAAGTCTGTTTTTTTCAAGCGTTCACTGACGATCTGATTAAACAACGCGCTACGGGCCGCCGACAACCAAAAACTGCGTTTATTGCGATCGCGCACCGGCGCATCGCTTTGCGCCCAGCGCAGTGCCCCTTGCAGATTGCTACCGCCGATCCCAAAACGTTGAGCGCCAAAATAGTTCGGTACGCCGCGCTCGCTAATCGCCTGTAAACGCGCTTCAACGTCATTTCGCTCGCTCACTTCACGCAGCACCAGCGTAAATTCGTTGCCTTTCAGCGCCCCTAAACGCAGCTTACGCTTGTGGCGCGCGTACTCCAGCACTTTACAGCCTTCGAGCTCAAATTTGCTTAAATCAGGCATTACATTGCCCGGCACGCGCGCGCATAGCCACTGTTCCGTGACCGCATGCTTATCTTTTTGCCCGGCAAAGCTCACTTCACGGGCGTGAATTTTCAGGAACTTCGCCAGCGCGTCGGCGACAAAACGGGTATTACAGCCGTTTTTCAGGATACGCACCAAAATGTGCTCGCCTTCGCCATCCGGTTCGAAACCTAAATCTTCGACGACGACAAAGTCTTCCGGATTCGCTTTCAGGACACCATGGCCCAGTGGTTTACCATGAAGATATGTCAGATTTTCAAACGCAGTCATTTCGTTGCCTTAATGAGTAACGCCACCGCTTCACAGGCAATCCCTTCCCCACGCCCGGTGAAACCGAGTTTTTCCGTGGTGGTCGCTTTCACGTTAACATCATCCATATGGCAGCCGAGATCTTCGGCAATAAATACACGCATTTGCGGAATGTGCGGCAGCATCTTCGGTGCCTGAGCAATAATCGTCACATCCACATTACCAAGCGTATAGCCTTTAGCCTGAATACGCCGCCAGGCTTCACGCAATAATTCGCGGCTATCTGCACCTTTAAAGGACGGGTCGGTATCCGGGAAGAGTTTACCGATGTCACCCAGCGCCGCCGCGCCCAGCAAAGCATCGGTTAGCGCATGTAACGCCACATCACCATCAGAATGCGCCAGCAGTCCTTTTTCATACGGGATGCGCACGCCACCAATGATAATTGGGCCAACGCCGCCAAAAGCGTGTACGTCAAAACCGTGTCCGATTCGCATTATGCATTCTCCTGATGAATTGTTCGGGACAGATAAAATTCCGCCAGCGCCAGGTCTTCCGGGCGGGTGACTTTGATGTTGTCAGCGCGTCCTTCGACCAGTTGCGGATGAAAGCCGCAATATTCCAGCGCCGAGGCTTCGTCCGTAATGGTTGCGCCTTCGTTAAGCGCACGGGTCAGGCAGTCATGCAACAGTTCGCGAGGGAAAAACTGCGGCGTTAACGCATGCCATAAGTCGGTACGATCGACCGTATGGGCAATGTCTGTGCGGCCCGGCTCAGCGCGTTTCATCGTATCGCGTACGGGTGCGGCCAGGATCCCGCCAGTGCGGCTGGTTTCACTGATTGCCAGCAAACGCGCTAAATCATCCTGATGCAGACACGGCCGCGCGGCGTCATGCACCAGTACCCAACGGGCATCTCCTGCGGCTTGCAAACCGGCAAGGACAGAATCGGCACGTTCATTGCCACCATCCACTACGGTAATTTGCGGATGCGCGGCAAGTGGAAGTTGGGCAAAGCGGCTGTCGCCTGGGCTGATAGCGATGACGACTCGCGTCACCCGGGGATGGGCCAGTAGCGCATCAACCGAGTGTTCAAGAATGGTTTTATTGCCAATTGAGAGGTACTGCTTAGGACACTCTGTTTGCATTCGGCGGCCAAATCCGGCAGCCGGCACCACGGCGCAAACGTCCAATAAAGTGGCTGCCATGTTAGATCCCTGGACGGTTTATCGATTATTTTGCCCTGCAGTCTGGGCGCGTTTAGACGCGTCAGGCACCAGACGATAAAAAGTTTCGCCCGGCTTAGTCATGCTGAGTTCGTTGCGCGCGCGCTCCTCAATAGCCTCTTGTCCGCCATTGAGATCGTCAATTTCTGCAAAGAGCTGATCGTTACGCGCTTTAAGTTTCGCGTTTGTAGCCTGCTGCGCAGCAACATCATCGTTGACGCGACTATAGTCATGTATGCCGTTCTTACCGAACCACAGCGAATACTGTAGCCAGACTAATAAAGCCAGCAACAGCAGCGTAAGTTTACCCATCCTGCCCCCTGAAAAACGGCATTAACATCCCATAACTTCCGTAGACGACTTTACATCAACGGACGGGAATGCCGCGACAACGCGGGCAAATGTACCACATTTGCCCGTTGTTACGTATACCCTGTGTAAGGAGAACATAATCTCATTGTTGGTTACGGTTTGAATTATGACCAGACAGTGAACGACATCGGCGAGCGTTTAAAAAGGACGTTAGCCTAGCCCAAAAGCCAAAAGAATAGCGCGCTAAACATTCCCCCCACCACCAGCAGGGTGCTGGTAATGCTCAGCAGCAGCTTTCCCTTTAATAGCGAGTGCAGGGCAATACCCGCCACAATCGCCACGGGCAGCAACGCGAGGAAGAAAGGCCAGGTATAAAGGAAGAAAAACAGTGTGTTAGGGCCATACATCAGACATGGGAACCCCAGCGCCAACAGCCACGCGGCAAAACCGACCACGGCCCCCGGGAGTGACCAGGTGGTTTCGTCGTCGGCGGCGAAGGTCTCTGACTCTGTGATAGTAATGTTATGGCTGTTACGCATATCTAATCCTGTGACCGTGACTGACCGGGCATGCAAGCTCGGGTGTCTCAGGATCTGATAATATCTTCCTGCCTCAGCAGGTCTAATAATTGGGGAACCAAATTTGTTACCAATTGTTCACCATCCAGATGAATCTCTGGCGATTCAGGCGCTTCGTATACCGAATCAATTCCGGTGAAATTGCGCAACTCCCCCGACCAGGCTTTTTTATACAGCCCTTTTGGATCGCGCGCTTCGCACGTTGCTAATGGCGTATCGACAAAAACCTCAATAAAACGCCCTGCGCCAAGGCGTTCGCGGACCATTTTTCGCTCGGCGCGATGGGGAGAGATAAACGCGGTCAACACCACCAGACCGGCATCCACCATCAGGTTCGCCACTTCGCCAACGCGCCGGATATTCTCCTTACGGTCAGCATCGCTAAACCCCAAATCGCTACACAGGCCGTGACGCACGTTATCGCCATCCAGCAGATAAGTGCTGACGCCCAGCTTGTGCAGCGCTTCTTCCAGCGCTCCCGCTACGGTAGATTTACCGGAGCCAGACAGCCCGGTAAACCACAGCACAACACCACGGTGACCGTGGCGTTGCTCCCGCTGTTGCGGTGTAACAGGATGGGCATGCCAGACGACGTTTTCGTCATGCAGCGCCATTATTTGCCTCCCAGCAGATCGCGCGCACCCCAGTGTGGGAAGTGGCGACGCACCAACGCATTCAGCTCCAGTTCAAACGCGCTGAACTGAGAAGCGGCGGCCTGTTCCTGAATGATAGGCTCGCGCACCAGCCCCGCGCCAACGGTGACGTTAGTCAGGCGGTCAATGATAATCAACCCACCCGTAACCGGGTTCTGCTGATAGGTATCCAACACCAGCGGTTCATCAAACGTCAGATTAACCAGACCAATGCCGTTCAGCGGTAACGCGTCGACCTCACGCTGGGTCAGGTTATTAATATCGACCTGATACTGCACGGTATCCACGCGTGCACGGGTCTTCTTGCCGGCAACTTTGATGTCGTAGCTCTGCCCCGGCGACAGCGGCTGTTCCGCCATCCACACCACATCAACGGCAGCGCTTTGTACCGCTGGCAACGCTTCACCAGCATCCAGCAGCAAATCGCCCCGGCTGATATCAATCTCATCTTTCAGCACCAGGGTGATCGCTTCACCTGCATGCGCTTGCTGTAAATCACCATCAAAGGTAACGATCCGCGCCACGCTCGACTCAACGCCGGACGGTAACACCTTGACGCGTTGCCCTACCTGCACGCTACCGGAGGCCAGCGTTCCGGCATAACCACGAAAATCCAGATTTGGTCGGTTCACATACTGCACCGGGAAACGCATCGGCTGGGTATCGACAATGCGCTGGATCTCAACGGTTTCCAGCACTTCGAGCAGCGTCGGACCGCTGTACCATGGCATGCTGACGCTTTGTGAAGCCACGTTATCGCCTTCCAGCGCGGAGAGCGGCACAAAGCGGATATCCAGGTTGCCCGGCAGTTGTTCAGCAAACGTGAGATAGTCTTCGCGGATGCGGTTAAATGTCTCTTCGCTAAAGCTCACCAGATCCATTTTGTTGATTGCTACCACCAGGTGCTTGATCCCAAGCAGCGTGGAGATAAAGCTGTGACGACGGGTCTGATCCAGCACGCCTTTACGCGCATCGATCAACAGGATCGCCAGGTCGCAGGTCGACGCACCGGTCGCCATATTGCGGGTGTACTGTTCGTGTCCAGGGGTATCCGCAATAATAAATTTGCGCTTCTCGGTGGAGAAATAACGATAAGCCACGTCGATGGTGATGCCCTGCTCACGCTCGGCCTGCAAGCCGTCAACCAATAGCGCCAGATCGAGCTTTTCGCCCTGGGTGCCGTGGCGTTTACTGTCGTTATGCAGCGATGAGAGCTGATCTTCATAGATCTGCCGGGTATCGTGCAGCAGGCGACCAATCAGGGTACTTTTCCCGTCATCCACGCTACCGCAGGTTAAAAAACGCAGCAGGCTTTTGTGTTGCTGGGCAACCATCCAGGCTTCAACGCCGCCTTCATTAGCAATTTGTTGTGCAAGTGTCGTATTCATGGCGGCTCCTTAGAAATACCCCTGACGTTTCTTCAGCTCCATGGAGCCCGCCTGGTCGCGGTCAATCACGCGGCCCTGACGTTCACTGGTGGTTGAGACCAGCATCTCTTCAATAATTTCCGGCAGCGTCTGCGCGTTAGACTCCACCGCGCCGGTCAGCGGCCAGCAGCCAAGCGTGCGGAAACGCACCATGCGCTTTTTAATCACTTCGCCGGGTTGCAGATCGATTCTGTCGTCATCAATCATCATCAGCATACCATCGCGCTCCAGCACCGGACGCTCAGCCGCCAGGTACAGCGGTACGATGTCGATATTTTCCAACCAGATGTACTGCCAGATATCCTGTTCGGTCCAGTTAGAGAGCGGGAATACGCGAATGCTTTCGCCTTTGTTAATTTGTCCGTTGTAGTTGTGCCACAGTTCCGGACGCTGATTTTTCGGGTCCCAGCGATGGAAGCGATCGCGGAAGGAGTAAATTCGCTCTTTGGCGCGCGATTTCTCCTCATCACGGCGTGCGCCGCCGAACGCGGCGTCAAAACCGTATTTGTTCAGCGCCTGCTTCAGCCCTTCGGTTTTCATAATATCGGTATGCTTGGCGCTGCCGTGAACAAACGGATTGATGCCCATCGCCACCCCTTCCGGGTTTTTATGTACCAGCAGTTCGCAGCCGTAGGCTTTCGCCGTGCGGTCACGAAACTCATACATCTCGCTAAATTTCCAACCGGTATCAACGTGCAGCAAGGGGAACGGCAGCGTACCAGGATAAAACGCTTTGCGCGCCAGATGCAGCATTACGCTGGAATCTTTACCGATGGAGTACATCATCACCGGATTAGAAAACTCGGCGGCCACCTCACGAATGATATGGATGCTTTCCGCTTCCAGTTGCCGCAGGTGGGTAAGTCGTTTTTGATCCATAACCGTTCCTATGTAATGCCGTTATTTTGCTAACGATGCTCAGATAACCTGACTATAGGGAGGGCAAGGAGGCGAATGAAATTACGAATTGGAATGAGTAGTTCCTCAAAGGAATAACGATCTGGAAAAGCAAATATCAAAAAGTGCTTAAGCCACCGGATTTCGGGCATTTAGGAGCAAATGAAATTGTTTTACCGCGATCACGGTTTCATACTAGCGGCTAAAAATTTCTGCTTGGTATTTAAGGACTCACTATGTTTTCCGCATTGCGCCACCTGACTACCGCCCTGGCGCTCGGCGCGTGCTTCATCCTTCCCGCACAGGCAACATCTTCGAAGCCCGGAGATATCGCAAATACCCAGGCGCGATATATCGCAACGTTTTTCCCTGGCCGCGTGACGGGATCTCCGGCAGAAATGTTATCTGCTGATTATATACGTCAGCAATTTCAGCAGATGGGCTATAGCAGCGATATTCGGACGTTTAACAGCCGCTATATTTATACCGCCAAAGATAATCGTAAAAACTGGCATAACGTAACGGGCAGCACCGTCATTGCAGCCCATGAAGGCAAGGTGCCACAGCAGATTATTATCATGGCGCACCTCGACACCTACGCTGCGCAAAGTGACGCCGATTCCGATGCCAATCTGGGTGGATTAACCCTGCAGGGTATCGACGACAACGCCGCAGGGGTAGGCGTGATGCTGGAGCTGGCTGAACGGCTCAAAAATGTGCCGACGCAGTACGGCATTCGCTTTATCGCCACCAGCGGCGAAGAAGAAGGCAAACTGGGCGCAGAGAACATCCTGAAACGAATGAGCGCCGCCGAGAAGAAAAACACGCTGCTGGTTATCAACCTCGATAATCTGATCGTTGGCGATAAGCTCTATTTCAACAGCGGGAAAAGAACCCCGGAAGCCGTACGAAAACTGACGCGCGACCGGGCGCTGGCCATCGCGCGCAGCCGCGGTATTGTCGCCAGCACCAACCCCGGACTGAACAAAGACTATCCGAAAGGTACAGGCTGCTGTAACGACGCAGAGGTGTTCGATAACGCGGGAATTGCCGTCCTGTCCGTTGAAGCGACCAACTGGAGCCTGGGCAAGAAAGATGGCTATCAACAACGCGCCAAAAGCCCCTCGTTCCCCGACGGCAACAGTTGGCACGATGTACGGCTGGACAACCAACAGCATATCGATAAAGCGTTACCGGGCCGGATTGAGCACCGCAGCCGCGACGTGGTACGCATTATGCTGCCGCTGGTAAAAGAACTGGCAAAAGCGGGGTAATCCTGAAGAAAAAGAGCCTCGGTAATGCATAAAGCTTACCGAGGCTGATATTACCCTTCGTGCAACCCACACTCACGCTTCAGGCCAAAGAAGCGTGTCTCCTCTTCCGCCATACCCGGCTCCCATTTGCGGGTGGTGTGCGTATCGCCAACCGACAGATAGCCCTGATCCCACAGCGGATGGTATTTCAGACCGTGTTTTTGCAGATACTGGTAAACAGTACGGTTATCCCAGTCGATGATCGGCAGCACTTTAAACACGCCGCGCTGGATAGCCAGCACCGGCAAATGCGCGCGACTGCCTGACTGCTCGCGACGCAGGCCCGCAAACCAGGTCTGCGCGTTAAGCTCTTTTAACGCCCGGTTCATCGGCTCGACCTTGTTGATGTCATTGTATTTCTCAATGCCTTCAACGCCCTGCTCCCACAGTTTGCCATAGCGTGCTTCCTGCCAGGCTGCGCTCTCTTTGGCGCGGTAAACCTTGAGATTCAGCTTGAGCTTGTCCGTTAACTCATCGATAAACTGGTAGGTTTCCGGGAACAGATAGCCAGTATCGGTCAGAATTACCGGGATATCCGGGCGGATCTGATTGACCAGATGCAGACTTACTGCGGCCTGAATACCAAAGCTGGAAGAAAGCACATATTCTCCCGGCAAATTCTCCAGTGCCCACGCCACGCGGCCTTCGGCGTCCAGCTTTTCCAGTTGGCTGTTAGTTTCAGCCAGAGCCATAACGCGTTCAACTTTCGGCAGATCGTTCAATGCGTGTAGATCGAGTACGGACATAATTACCTCATCTTATGCCTGATGGCGCTACGCTTATCAGGCCTACAAAACCGTCGCGTCACCAGGCAAAGGGAACTTATTCCCAGAAATCACGCGCTGGATCGAGCACCGGGCGAATGATGCCCGCACGCACCGTAAAGTCGCCGAAGCCTTCACCCGCTTCGCGCTCTTTCGCCCAGCGCCCAACCAGTTCGTCAACGGAATCGAGAATTTCTGATTCCGTAATGTTTTCGCGATACATACGCGGAATACGCGTCCCCATGCGGTTGCCGCCCAGATGCACGTTGTAGCGACCCGGCGCTTTGCCCACCAGCCCCAACTCCGCGAGCATCGCGCGGCCACAGCCGTTCGGGCAGCCGGTCACGCGCATCACAATATGCTCGTCCGGGATACCGTGTTTTTCCAGAATCGCTTCGACTTTGTCCGTGAACGACGGCAGGAAACGCTCGGCTTCGGCCATCGCCAGCGGGCAGGTCGGGAACGAGACGCAGGCCATCGAGTTTTCACGTTGCGGTTTCACCGCATTCATCAACCCGTGGTCGCGCGCCAGCTTCTCGATCTTCGCTTTCTGACTTTCCGGCACGCTAGCGATGATCAGATTCTGGTTGGCGGTGATGCGGAAATCGCCTTTGTGGATCTTCGCGATCTCCAGTAAACCCGTTTTCAGCGGACGTCCCGGGTAATCCAGGATACGACCGTTTTCGATAAACAGCGTCAGGTGCCAGTTGTTGTCGATCCCTTTCACCCAACCAATGCGATCGCCGCGACCGGTAAACTCATACGGGCGGATCGGCTCAAATTTGATCCCCGCGCGACGCTCAACTTCTTCTTTGAACGTGTCGACACCGACGCGCTCAAGCGTATATTTGGTTTTCGCGTTTTTACGATCGGTACGGTTACCCCAGTCACGCTGGGTCGTCACCACCGCCTCAGCTACCGCCAGGGTATGCTCCAGCGGCAGGAAGCCAAACTCGCTGGCCGTACGAGCGTAGGTTTTCTTATTACCGTGCTCAATAGACAGACCGCCGCCAACCAGCAGGTTAAAGCCCACCAGCTTGCCGTTTTCGGCAATCGCCACGAAGTTCATGTCGTTGGCGTGCAGATCGATATCGTTCTGCGGCGGGATCACCACCGTGGTTTTAAATTTACGCGGCAGATAGGTTGCGCCAAGGATCGGTTCTTCGTCGGTGGTCGCGACCTTCTCCTGATCGAGCCAAATCTCCGCATAGGCGCGGGTGCGCGGCAGCAGATGTTCAGAGATCTTTTTCGCCCACTCATAGGCTTCCGCGTGCAGCTGCGACTCATACGGGTTTGAGGTACACAGCACGTTACGGTTCATGTCGTTGGCAGTCGCCAGCGCATCCAGCCCCACCGAATGCAGCATCTGATGCACCGGTTTGACGTTCTTCTTCAGAATACCGTGGAACTGGAAGGTCTGACGGTTAGTCAGACGGATGCTGCCGTAAATTGTGTTGTCAGCGGCGAATTTATCGATCGCCTTCCACTGGGTAGTGGTAATCACTCCGCCCGGCAGACGGCAGCGCAGCAGCATCGCGTGACGCGGCTCCAGCTTCTGCTCGGCGCGCTCAGCACGAATGTCACGGTCATCCTGCTGGTACATGCCGTGGAAACGGATCAGCAGGAAGTTATCGCCGTGGAAGCCGCCGGTCAGGCCGTCATTCAGGTCTTCCGCGATGGTGCCGCGCAGGAAATTACTTTCACGCTTCATGCGCTCGGCGTCAGTCAGTTTGCCTTCGACCACTAAAGGCCCTGGGTGTTTTTCGCTCATTAGTAGACATCTCGCTGATAACGGCGCTCGACGCGCAGCTCACTTAAAAATTCATCCGCCGCTTCGATGTCCATTGCACCGAATTCAGCAATCACTTCCAGCAACGCCTGCTCAACGTCTTTCGCCATGCGATTAGCGTCGCCGCAGACATAAATGTGGGCACCGTCATTGATCCAGCGCCACAGCTCTGCGCCCTGTTCGCGCAGTTTGTCTTGTACGTAGATTTTTTCTTTTTGATCGCGGGACCAGGCCAGATCTATCCGGCTCAGCACGCCTTCTTTTACGTAGCGCTGCCACTCGACCTGGTACAGGAAGTCTTCGGTGAAATGCGGGTTACCGAAGAACAGCCAGTTCTTGCCTTCCGCACCGTCGGCGGCGCGCTGCTGCATAAAGGCGCGGAACGGCGCGATACCGGTACCCGGACCAATCATAATCACCGGGGTCTGCGGGTTAGCCGGCAGGCGGAAGTTGTCGTTGTGCTCGATGAACACACGCACTTCCCCTTCCTCTTCCACGCGGTCGGCGAGGAAGCTGGAAGCTCCGCCAGCGCGGGCGCGGCCTTCAATCTCGTAACGCACAACGCCGACGGTCACGTGGACTTCGCTTTCAACTTCCGCCTGCGCGGAGGCGATAGAATAGAGACGCGGCGTCAGTGGACGCAGCAGGCCGATTAACGCGTCGGCATCAAGCTGTGCCGGGGAGAAACGCACCATATCGACGATTGGCGTGGTAGCCGCATACTGCTGCAGCTGGGCTTTATCGCCCACCAGCGACAGTAGCGATTCACTGCGCGTCAGCGTGGCGTAGTTTTCCACGATATTCGCGGTGTTGACCGTCAGCTCGAAATGCCACTCCAGCGCTTCGGCCAGCGGCAGGATTTTTCCTTCGACCGTGACCGGTTCATCCCCTTTCAGCCACAGCAGTTCAACCAGCTCTTTCACCAGAGCCGGATCGTTCTGATACCACACGCCCAGCGCGTCGCCCGGCTGATAACGCAGACCGGAATCGCCAAGGTCGATTTCGATATGGCGGACGTCTTTTTCCGAGTTACGACCGGTAATTTTCTGGTTCACCGACAAGGACGCAGTCAGAGGCGCTTCTTTGGTGTAGGGGCTGGTATGTACTTCATTTACCGCACCGCTCGCTGCAACTTGTACAGACGGGGCAGCAGGCGCACGCGCTTTCAGCACATCGACCAGACGCGCGCGCCATTCAGAGGCGGCAGCCTGGTATTCCACGTCGGCGTCGACGCGGTCGAGCAGGCGCTCACCGCCCAGCTCGGCCAGCTTGCTGTCGAAGTCTTTCCCGGCCTGGCAGAAAAATTCGTAAGAGGTATCGCCAAGACCCAGCACCGCAAAGGCGGTATCGGTAAGCTTCGGCGCTTTTTTCGAGAACAGGAACTTATGCAGCGCGACGGCTTCTTCCGCTGGTTCGCCTTCTCCCTGAGTCGATGCCACCACAACCAGCAACTTTTCATTGGCGATTTGTTTGAATTTGTAGTCGCCGGCATTGATCAGAGTGGCATTGAGCTTCGCGGCAATCAGATCATCGCGCAGGGCTTCCGCCACACGGCGCGCATTACCGGTTTGCGAGGCAGAGATAAGCGTAATCCCTGGCATTTCTGCGGCAGGCGCAGGGGCTGTCGCATTGCTGGCTGGCTGCTGATTCAGCACGCCCCAAAAGTAACCAGAAACCCACGCCAACTGTGCGGGAGTGAAATCGGTAGTGGCCGCCTGAAGGCGCGCCAGTTGCTCCGGGTTTAGCGGTAGCAGAGCGGAAGGTGGGGCCTGTGTCGTCATGCGTTGTCATGTTCCAGTAAGCAAAGCGGATTTCAGCAATAAAACCCAAACTGAAGATAAGGTTAACGGCGGGCATAGTAACAATTAAAGAAGGGATAGAAATAACAAATAACCAAATGAACTAACCTGTTTTAGTTATAGTTATTAACAGCAAAATCGATTTAATAAGCCTATGATATATAAAAATTTATTAAGCATTATCTTTATGAATGGATTGTTCTGATACTCTGCGCCCTTTTAACTAATGATAAAATTTGCTCTTTACGGTACCCTACGGCGGTTTTTCGCATTCTTGAGAGTAAAAAATGTCCACCACCTTGTTTAAAGATTTCACCTTCGAAGCCGCTCACCGCCTGCCGCATGTACCGGAAGGGCATAAGTGTGGTCGCCTGCATGGTCACTCATTTATGGTGCGTCTTGAAATTACCGGTGAAGTCGATCCGCATACCGGTTGGATTATGGATTTCGCAGAGTTAAAGGCGGCGTTTAAGCCGACTTACGACAGACTCGATCACTACTATCTGAACGATATTTCAGGCTTAGAAAACCCAACCAGCGAAGTGCTGGCAAAATGGATTTGGGATCAGGTTAAACCTGTTGTCCCTCTGCTGAGCGCGGTAATGGTGAAAGAGACCTGCACGGCGGGTTGCGTGTATCGCGGCGAGTGGTAGTGACTTTGCCGGATGGCGATGCGTAGCCCACCCGGCAGAATTTATCAGGCAATATTCAGGTATTTATGGGTCTGCATCGACAGACGCCAGTTACGCGCGATACAGGTATCAATGCACAGACGCGTCGCATCTTCTTTCTGGCTGATTGGCTGTAAGGCAATGATCCGTGGCTTGTCATCGCTCAACGTTGCCAGCAGTTCATCCAGCGCTTCAATATCGCGAACGCGGCCGACCGGATGTTTGATTTCATTCGCGCGTTCCAGCGCCTGTGACAGCACATCATAACCGCCGCGCATATTTACCTTTGGCGATACGGTCACCCAGGTATTCGGCGTACAGCGTACCTCGTGGGTACCGCTGGTTTCAATCTGGCAGCTAAAGCCGTTCTTTTCCAGCAGGTCAGTCAGCGGCATCAGGTCATGAATGCAGGGCTCACCGCCGGTGATCACCACATGACGGGCGGTATAGCTCTGACGCTGAATAACAGCCAGCAGATCTTCACTGCTCGCCGCGCCCCACTTATCGCTCTCTTTAGTCTTGGCCAGGATGCTGTACAGGGAGACTTCCCGATCCTCAAGCTTATCCCAGGTGTGTTTGGTATCGCACCAGGCACAGCCAACCGGGCATCCCTGTAAACGAATAAAAATGGCGGGGACGCCGGTAAAGTAACCCTCACCTTGCAGGGTCTGGAACATCTCGTTAATCGGGTACTGCATAGCGTTCTCAATATGGGGATAAACGCTAATTATCGCAGATCCCCGCCAAAGTATCATGCCCCATCGATGCTTTACGAGGCGATCGCCGCGACAAAGCGTGCCGTTATCTGCTGCGGACGCGTGATAGCGCCTCCAACCACCACGGTATGCGCGCCTAATGCCAGACAACGTGCGGCGCGTTCCGGGGTATCGACGTTACCTTCCGCCACGACTGGTATGGTGACCGCCGCCAACACCTCACGTAAAAAACCGCAGTCGTTTTCCGCCAGCACATGCCCGGCAGTGTCCGCGGTATAGCCATAGAGCGTGGTGCCCACGCAGTCAAACCCCAGCCGCTCAGCTGTTACCGCCTCATCAACGGTGGCGATATCCGCCATCAGCAGTACGGACGGGTAGCGGGCGCGGATTTGCGTGACCAGTTCTTCCAGCGTTTGCCCACCGGGGCGCGGTCGCGCTGTCGCATCCAGAGCAATAATTTCCGGCTCAACGGTCATCAGCTCATCCACTTCCTGCAGGGTGGCCGTAATAAACACCTCGCTGCCCGGATAATCGCGCTTGATAATCCCTATTACCGGCAGGGAGACGCTCTCTTTGATCGCGCGAATATCTACCACGCTGTTCGCACGAATACCTATCGCCCCGCCCTGCGCTGCCGCCAGCGCCATACGAGACATAATAAACGGGCTGTGCAGCGGCTCATTTTCCAGCGCCTGGCAGGAGACAATTAACTTACCTTTCAGGGAATCCAGTACAGTTTTCATCACGATAAGATCTCTTCGACTTCATTTTTAATAATGGTGACATGCGGGCCATAAATCACCTGAACACCGTTGCCGCGAATAATTACGCCGCGCGCTCCGGTCGCTTTCAGCCCCGCTTCATCTACCTTGCTGCTCTCTTTCACCGTCACGCGTAAGCGTGTGGCGCAACAGTCCACCTCTTCCAGATTCTCTTTGCCTCCCAGCCCGGCGATGATTGCCGCTGCGCGTTCGCTCTGAGGCAGACCGGACTCCACCTGGGCAGCGTTCTCACGCCCCGGCGTCAGCCAGTTAAAGCGGTTAATCAAATAACGGAAGGTGAAGTAGTAAAGAAAGAACCACGGAACCCCAACCAAGGGGACGTACATCCAGTTAGTTTTCGCTTCTCCCTGTAGCACGCCGAAGAGGAGGAAATCGATCAGTCCACCCGAAAAGGTTTGCCCAATAGTGATATGTAAAATATGCGCCATCATAAACGCCAGCCCATCGAAGAAGGCGTGAATGACATATAACACCGGAGCCACAAACAGGAAGGAGAACTCAATAGGCTCAGTGATGCCCGTCAGGAAAGAGGTCAGAGCAGCCGACAGCAACAGTCCGGCGACAAGCTTTCTGTTCTCCGGTTTTGCCGTGTGGTACATCGCCAGGCATGCGCCAAGCAGGCCAAACATCATGGTGATAAAGCGCCCGGACATAAAGCGCGAGGTACCGGCATAAAACTGCTGCGTATTCGGATCGGCAAGTTGGGCAAAGAAAATACGCTGGGTGCCTTCGACCAGTTGACCGTTGACGATTTCGCTCCCGCCCAGCGCCGTCGTCCAGAACGGCAAATAAAAAATATGGTGTAAACCCAGTGGACCAAGCATACGCAGGATGAAGCCGTACAGCAGCGTCCCCAGATAGCCCGTCGCATCCACCAGACCGCCCAGTCCAAAAATGAGCTTCTGGAAATGCGGCCACACCACCGTCATGATCGCCCCCACCACAATCGCGGCAAGCGAGCTGATAATCGGTACAAAACGCGAACCACTGAAAAAACCAAGAAACTGAGGGAGTGAGACTTTATTGAAACGACTATGCAGCGCGCAAGTGACCAGACCAATCACTACCCCACCAAACACGCCCGTTTCCAGCGTCTGAATGCCCAGCGTCATCCCCTGGCCCACAGCACCTGGATTCTCGTGCGCCAGCGTTCCGTTGAGCGTTAACAAAGCGTTGATGGTGGCATTCATCACCAGAAATGCCAGCAAGGCCGCAAGGCCCGCCGTGCCTTTATCCGTTTTCGCCAGCCCCACGGCGACACCAACCGCAAAAAGCACCGACAGGTTGGCAAACACGATAGAACCCGCGCTGGTCATGATCGTGAAGATTGCCTGCAGCCAGTCGACATTCAAGAATGGGTAGGCCGTCAGCGTATTGGGATTCGACAAAGCCCCACCAATCCCCAGCAACAACCCCGCTGCGGGCAATACCGCAATCGGCAGCATGAACGATTTGCCGAACCGCTGCGCTTTTTCAAACCATGCGCCTGACGAAGCGCCGCTAAATATTTGCATCATTTTTTCATCTCCCCGATCATTGATGAAAATTTTTACCATAATTAATTTTAAAAATGAAAATTACCATCAAAAACCAGGACGCCGATCATACTTTTTTAAAATGACTGGCATCTCTCCCCTGCTTTCCGCCACACTATCGGCAGAGAAACGCATTAAGGATTTTGCATGTCAGAAAATGAAAACCTGCTGCTGAGATTGCGCCAGGGCGTTGATGGATATAGTCGAACTCAACAAAAGCTGGGAGAGTTTGTGCTTAGCGATCCGGCAAGAGTGGTCTATCTGACGATTACCGAACTGGCGCGTGAAAGCGACACCAGCGAGGCGAGCGTCACGCGTCTGTGCCGTACGCTGGGGTGTAAGGGCTATAACGAATTTAAGATGGCGCTGGCACTCGACCTCCGGCAAGGAGAGCCGGTAGAGCACAGCGGTGATGAGATTGACAATGTCGTCAATGAATCCGTGCAAGCGCTGCAAGACACGGCAAAATTACTCGACAGAACATTACTGGAAGCAGCCGCTCTGGCGCTGCATCAGGCTCAGTCGGTACAAATTTATGGCGTAGCGGCCAGCGCTATTCTGGGGGAATATTTACATTACAAACTCCTGCGCCTCGGCAAACCCGCGCAATTGTTCAGCGACATGCACCGTGCTGCTATGAACGCTACAACGCTAAGCAAAGATACGCTGGTAGTGGCGATATCCAGTTCGGGCTCCACGCGCGATCTGCTGCATGTGGTTAAACTGGCGCGTAAGCAAGGCGTACGCGTACTGGCGCTGAGTAATACACCGCGTAGTCCGCTGGCTTCGCTGAGTGATATTCAACTGGTCGCAGCCAAACCGGAAGGTCCATTGAGTGCTGGTGCGCTAAACGCCAAGGTGGGTGTCATGCTGTTAGTGGAACTGCTCACCACGTCGCTGATTGCGCTGGATGAAAAGTACAGCGATGTGAGCCAGCAAACGGCGAGTGCGACCCTACCGCTACTGCTTTAAAGACGTAAAAAAACCCGCCGCAGCGGGTTTTTACGTTAAGAGTTAAAGAACAGGATTACGCCTGACCTTTGATCTCTTTACGACCGTTGTACGGAGCCTGTGCACCCAGCGCTTCTTCGATACGAATCAGCTGGTTGTACTTAGCAACGCGGTCAGAACGGCTCATAGAACCAGTTTTGATCTGGCCTGCAGCGGTACCAACAGCCAGGTCAGCGATGGTAGCGTCTTCAGTTTCGCCAGAACGGTGAGAGATAACAGCGGTGTAGCCAGCGTCTTTCGCCATTTTGATCGCAGCCAGAGTTTCGGTCAGAGAACCGATCTGGTTGAATTTGATCAGGATGGAGTTAACGATGCCTTTTTCGATGCCTTCTTTCAGGATCTTGGTGTTGGTTACGAACAGATCGTCACCAACCAGCTGGATTTTGTCGCCCAGAACTTTAGTCTGGTATGCGAAACCGTCCCAGTCAGACTCGTCCAGACCATCTTCGATGGACACGATCGGGTACTGTTTGGTCAGTTCTTCCAGGAAGTGAGTGAATTCTTCGGAGGTGAATGCTTTGTTGCCTTCGCCAGCCAGAACGTATTTACCGTCTTTGTAGAATTCAGAAGCTGCACAGTCCATCGCCAGAGTGATGTCGGTGCCCAGCTCGTAGCCAGCTGCTTTAACCGCTTCAGCGATTACAGCCAGAGCTTCAGCGTTGGAACCCAGGTTCGGCGCGTAGCCGCCTTCGTCACCAACTGCAGTGTTCATACCTTTAGCTTTCAGAACTTTGGCCAGGTTGTGGAACACTTCAGAACCCATACGTACGGCTTCTTTCAGAGTCTTAGCGCCAACCGGCTGAATCATGAACTCCTGGATGTCGACGTTGTTGTCAGCGTGCTCACCACCGTTGATGATGTTCATCATCGGAACCGGCATGGAGTATTTGCCCGGAGTACCGTTCAGTTCAGCGATGTGCGCATACAGCGGCAGGCCTTTAGCAGCAGCTGCTGCTTTGGCGTTCGCCAGGGACACAGCCAGGATGGCGTTTGCACCGAAGTTGGATTTGTTTTCAGTACCGTCCAGATCGATCATGATCTTGTCGATGCCAGCCTGATCTTTAGCATCTTTACCCAGCAGAGCCTGAGCAATTGGGCCGTTAACAGCTGCAACAGCTTTCAGTACGCCTTTACCCATGAAACGGGATTTGTCGCCATCGCGCAGTTCCAGTGCTTCGCGGGAACCAGTAGAAGCACCTGACGGAGCTGCTGCCATACCAACGAAACCACCTTCCAGGTGTACTTCGGCTTCAACAGTCGGGTTACCACGGGAGTCGATGATTTCACGACCGATGATTTTAACGATTTTGGACATTAGGTTTTCCTCAGTACAAGTTAAACTAAAACTCCAGACAAACAATGCACCCGAATGGGTGCATTGCCGTTCTAACTTTTTACTTCTTACTTCGCCTGACGCTTCTGATGTTCACTGGCGGCTTTCACAAAGCCGGCAAACAGCGGGTGCCCATCACGTGGCGTGGAAGTAAATTCCGGGTGGAACTGACAGGCCACGAACCACGGATGATTCGGTACCTCGATGATCTCGACCAACTGATCATCACCGGAACGGCCTGCAACACGCAGACCAGCAGCTTCAATCTGTTTCAACAGCATATTGTTGACTTCGTAGCGGTGGCGATGGCGTTCAACGATTGTCGGCGTGCCGTACAGTTGACGGACCAGACTTTCATCGCTCAGTTGACACTGCTGCGCGCCAAGACGCATGGTGCCACCCAGATCGCTCTTCTCGGTACGGACTTCGACGTTGCCGTCTTCGTCACGCCATTCGGTAATCAGGGCCACCACCGGGTACTTACAGTCTGGCACAAATTCCGTGGAGTTGGCGTTGTCCATACCCACCACGTTACGCGCAAACTCAATCAACGCAACCTGCATACCCAGGCAAATGCCCAGATAAGGAATATTGTTCTCACGCGCAAAGCGCGCCGTCGCGATTTTACCCTCAACACCACGGTAGCCGAAGCCGCCAGGGATCAGGATAGCATCCAGACCTTTCAGGATCTCAACGCCGCGCGTTTCGACATCCTGCGAATCGATCAGCTTGATGTTGACGGTGACACGATTCTTCAGACCACCGTGCTTCAGCGCTTCAATCACTGACTTATAGGCATCCGGCAGTTCAATGTACTTGCCGACCATACCGATAGTCACTTCACCTGCCGGATTCGCTTCTTCGTAGATAACCTGTTCCCATTCTGACAGATTAGCTTCCGGACAGTTCAAGCTGAATCGTTTACAAATATAATCGTCAAGGCCCTGGGATTTCAACAGGCCCGGAATTTTATAGATGGAATCGACATCTTTCAGAGAAATCACCGCTTTTTCCGGAACGTTACAGAACAATGCAATTTTCGCACGTTCATTAGCCGGAACTGCGCGATCGGAGCGGCAGATCAGGATATCTGGCTGAATACCGATAGAAAGCAGCTCTTTTACAGAGTGCTGAGTCGGTTTCGTTTTGACTTCACCTGCCGCCGCCATGTACGGAACCAGCGTCAGATGCATAAACAGCGTGTGCTCACGGCCAATTTCTACGGCCATCTGGCGAATCGCTTCAAGGAACGGCAGAGATTCGATATCCCCAACGGTTCCGCCGATTTCGACCAGAACAACATCATGACCTTCACCGCCTTCCAGAACGCGCTCTTTAATTGCGTTGGTGATATGCGGGATAACCTGAACAGTAGCGCCCAGATAGTCGCCACGGCGTTCTTTACGCAGAACGTCAGAGTAGATACGACCCGTGGTGAAGTTGTTGCGGCGGCTCATTTTCGTACGGATGAAACGCTCATAGTGACCCAGGTCCAGGTCGGTTTCAGCGCCGTCTTCGGTAACGAACACTTCCCCGTGTTGGATTGGGCTCATAGTACCCGGATCGACGTTGATGTACGGATCCAGTTTCATCATGGTCACGTTGAGGCCACGGGCTTCAAGAATGGCTGCGAGGGAGGCTGCGGCAATGCCTTTTCCCAGAGAGGATACGACCCCGCCGGTCACAAAAATATAGTTCGTTGTCATGCTGGACCTGAGAAGTTAGGGTGAAACGATGGAATTACCAAGACGGGAAAGTAGTATACCCGAACATGACGAGCGCCACAAACTTTCATTATCCCTCCTCTTCACCAGGCTCACATTAACATAGGGAGTGAGAAAATAGCCCCTTTGGGGTAAATGTTTTTGACGTAAATCAAGCGCTTGTTATTTAAAAAATCACACAAAACGCCCTTGACCGACGAAATCCCTTAGAGATCAATTTCCTGCCGTTTTACCTGTTGCCAGACTTCTTCCATTGTTTCCAGATCCACACCCGTCATTTCCAGACCGCGTGCAGCCACAATTCGTTCAACTTCACGAAAACGTCGCTCAAATTTTTCGTTCGCTTTTTGCAATGCGGTCTCTGCTTTAGTCCCCAGATGACGAGCCATGTTGACTGTGGCAAACAGCAGATCGCCCATTTCTTCCTCCAGTTTAGCCTGGTCGACAACAGCCTGCTTTGCCTCAAACATGACTTCGTCGATCTCTTCATAAACTTTATCGACAACCGGTCCTATTGTTTTCCAATCGAAGCCAACATTAGAGCAACGTTTCTGGATTTTCTGGGCGCGCATTAGCGCCGGTAAACTGCGGGGAATATCATCGAGCGCGGAATGCTGTGCTTTCTCGGCGCGTTCTTCGCTTTTAATTTGCTCCCAACGGGTGAGCACTTCAGTACTGTTGCTGGCAGAAACATCAGCGAATACATGCGGATGCCGGCGTTCAAGCTTATCGCTGATGGCGGCGCAGATATCATTGAAATCAAAACGGCCTTCTTCCTGCGCCATCTGAGCGTAAAACACCACCTGGAACAGCAGGTCGCCGAGCTCTCCACGCAGGTCGTCGAAGTCTTCACGCGCAATCGCATCCAGTACTTCATAGGTTTCTTCGAGGGTGTAAGGGGCAATAGTGGCGAATGTCTGCTCTTTATCCCACGGACAGCCGTTTTCCGGGTCGCGCAGGCGCTGCATAATACCGAGCAGTCGATCGATTTGGTTCATGTGAAAATCCTGGAGATTCGAATAACTGTAGGCCGGATGGCGGCTTCGCCTTATCCGGCCTACGTTCGTATTAATTACCGTGCAACCGCCGCGCGTCGATCACATCCGGCACCTGGTTCAGCTTACCAAGCACGCGCCCGAGCACCTGCAGGTTATAGATTTCGATGGTCATATCGATGGTGGCCAACTGTTGTTTGGTATCGCTCCGGCTGGCAACCCCCAGCACGTTCACTTTCTCGTTGGCAAGAATGGTGGTGATATCACGCAATAAACCGCTGCGATCGTTGGCCTGGACGCGAACCACCAGCGAATATCCCGCCGAGTAGCTTTCGCCCCATACCGCATCAACAATCCGCTCCGGCGCGTGTGAACGCAGCTCTGCCAGCTGTTCGCAATCGGCCCGGTGCACGGAAATACCGCGCCCCTGAGTGATAAACCCAACGATTTCATCGCCAGGAATCGGCTGGCAGCAGCGGGCAATGTGGTGCATCAGGTTACCAACCCCTTCCACCACGACGCGACCATCGTCTTTACGGCGACTCTGCGGCGCCTGGGTTTTCTGCTGAAGCTGTTTCAGCGCGGCAGCATCCTGCTCAGCAGCGCTCGGCTTATTAAACTGCGCCTGCAGGAAGTTCACCATCTGGTTGAGACGGATGTCTCCTCCGCCAATCGCCGCCAGCAGTTCATCCAGTTCATTGAAGCTGTAGCGCGGCAGCAGATGTTTTTCCGCCTCTTTCAGGCTAATGCCCAGGTGCGCAAGCTCATCGTCGAGGATCTGGCGGCCCGCAAGGATGTTTTTGTCACGATCCTGTTTACGGAACCAGGCGTGGATCTTAGAACGACCACGGCTGGTGGTTACATAGCCAAGGTTAGGGTTCAACCAGTCACGGCTTGGGTTTGGCTGTTTCTGGGTGATAATTTCAATTTGATCGCCCATCTGTAACTGGTAGGTAAACGGCACGATGCGCCCACCAATTTTCGCGCCAATGCAACGATGCCCTACATCACTGTGGATGTGGTACGCAAAGTCCAGCGGCGTGGAGCCTGCAGGTAAGTCCACAACGTCACCTTTTGGCGTAAAGACGTAAACCCGGTCATCGAAGACCTGGCTGCGGACTTCATCCAGCATTTCGCCGGAATCCGCCATCTCTTCCTGCCAGGCGATCAGCTTACGCAGCCACGCAATGCGGTCTTCATGCCCAGAACGCGCCGCGCCTGATGCAGTCCCTTCTTTGTACTTCCAGTGTGCCGCCACGCCCAGTTCGGCATCTTCGTGCATCTGTTTGGTGCGGATCTGGATTTCAATGGTTTTTCCACCCGGTCCCAGTACAACCGTATGGATTGACTGATAGCCGTTGGGTTTCGGATTAGCGACGTAATCATCGAACTCATCCGGCAGATGGCGATAGTGAGTATGTACTATCCCGAGCGCGGCATAGCAGTCCTGTAAGCGCTCCGCCACGATACGCACCGCGCGCACATCAAACAGCTCATCGAAGGCTAACTGCTTTTTCTGCATTTTTCGCCAGATGCTGTAGATATGCTTCGGACGCCCGTACACTTCGGCTTTGACGCCTTCCGTTTTCATCTCTGAACGCAGATGTCCAACGAACTCTTCAATATAGTGTTCGCGATCGATACGACGCTCGTGCAGCAGCTTGGCAATGCGTTTGTATTCGGCCGGGTGCAGGTAGCGGAAGCAGTAATCTTCCAGCTCCCATTTTAATTGCCCGATGCCCAAACGGTTGGCCAGCGGCGCATAGATATTGGTGCACTCTTTTGCCGCCAGAACGCGTTCATCTTCCGGCGCGTCTTTCACTTCACGCAGATGCGCGATCCGCTCTGCCAGCTTGATGACCACGCAGCGGAAATCATCCACCATTGCCAGCAGCATACGGCGGACGTTATCGACCTGCTCGGAAGAGACTGAATCGGTATGCGTGGCTTTCAGCTGGCGTATCGCCGCCATATCGCGCACACCATGAATAAGATGCACAATCGATTTACCCACGCTTTCACGCAGGATATCCTCACTGACCACGTTGGCATCCGCCAGAGGAAACAGCATTGCTGCACGCAGTGTGTCGATGTCCATACTCAACATAGAGAGTATTTCTACCATCTCCACGCCACGCCATAACAGCAGATCCGCATCAGGATGTCCCTGTGTTTGCTGCTGGCAGTACGCCCAGGTTTCGGCTAAGCGTTCACACGACTGCTGGCTGGAGATTCCCAGACTCGCGATCCATTTCTTGGGATCAAACTCACCAGCTTTATTTATATGTGCACTTCTTACCGCAACCATTGTCCTCTCCTTTAGGGGCCAGGCCTGTCGAAGTCGACAAGCCTTACCCATTGTCTTTCATGCTGCATTACAACCCGAAATCCAATGGGTACAAATTTCATTACAAACGCTCAAACAGGACCATTGATTCCAGGTGTCCAGTGTGCGGGAACATATCGAGCATCGCCAGTCGCCGTATGGCATATCCCGCGTTGAGCAAAGCGTCGCTGTCACGAGCCAGCGTTGCAGGGTTACAGGATACATAAACAACGCGTATAGGTTCTAATTTTATAATATGTTGCATTACACCGGCAGCCCCCGCACGCGCAGGATCGAGCAACACTTTGTCGAATCCGTTTTTCGCCCACGGCTGCCGGGTAACATCCTCCTCAAGGTTTTCATGAAAGAATGTCACGTTGTGTAATCCGTTATTCAGCGCGTTTTCCCGGGCTTTTTCGACCAGCGCCGGTACCCCTTCCACACCCACCACGCTTGCTGCCCTTACTGCCAGCGGCAGGGTGAAATTCCCCATACCGCAGAACAGATCGAGCACACGATCTTCAGGTCGCACATCCAGCCATTCCAGCGCACAGGCGACCATTTTTTGGTTTACCCCTGCATTGACCTGAATAAAATCACGCGGGCTGAAGCTTAACCGTAGTCCATTTGAGTCATACCAGGGCGATTCTTCTGATACTGATTCAAGTATCTCGCTTTGCGGGGCCAGAAACAAAGACAGCCCCTGAGAATGCGAAAAGCATTCCAGTTTTTCTTTATCCGCAGCACTTAATGGTGCCGTGTGGCGCAAAATCATCAACGCGCCGCTCCCTGCCTGCACCAGTTCAACATGCCCCAGATGACGTAACCCTTGCAAACTCTCCAGACACGCCCTGATATGGGGCAATAGCGCTTCAAGTTGGGGCACCAAAATAGGGCATTGTTTGACATCAATAATGTCGCTGGATGCGGATTTGCGAAACCCCATCTGCAATTTTTGTTCTTTTGGCCGATAGTTAAGGCTCAAACGTGCGCGACGACGATAGCCCCATGGAGTATCAGCGATAATATCCGACACTTCACATTTCATTAAACGCGCTAACGCCGCGCTTTTGCTACGCTGCTGCAACGGGATGCTGGCGTGCTGCTGCTGGCAACCGCCACAGACGCCAAAATGCGGGCAACGTGGCACTTCACGCTGCGGGCTGTCGTTTAAACGTCGTTTTACTTGCGCGCGGGCGAACTGTTTTTTATCTTCGGTAATCACCACCTCTGCGCTTTCCTGGGGTAGCAATTCCGGTATAAACAACGCCTTTCCGTTATGGCGAGCGACACCCTGACCAAAAGGATCGAGGTCATTGACGGTAACGGTTATGATCTGACGCGTCGTCACGCGTCGTTTTGCAGAGTAGAATTGCGCCATCGACGAGATATTTCTCTATTTAACAGTGTGACCCTAATTGTCCCATAACGGAACTCCATGACCAACTACAGCCTGCGCGCACGCATGATGATTCTGATCCTGGCCCCGACCGTCCTGATTGGTTTGCTGCTCAGTATCTTTTTTGTTGTGCATCGCTATAACGACTTGCAGCGTCAACTGGAAGATGCGGGCGCCAGCATCATAGAGCCACTGGCGGTCTCCAGCGAATATGGCATGAACCTGCAAAACAGGGAATCCATTGGCCAGCTTATCAGCGTACTGCATCGCCGCCATTCCGATATCGTGCGGGCAATTTCTGTCTATGACGAGAATAACCGGCTGTTTGTCACCTCCAATTTTCATCTCGATCCATCTGAAATGCAGTTGGCGACCGGTTCACCGTTTCCCCGTAAGCTGAGCGTCACCCGGCTCGGGGATATCATGATCCTGCGAACGCCAATTATATCGGAAAGCTATTCGCCGGATGAATCTGCCATAAGCGACGCCAAAAATACGCAAAACATGCTGGGGTATGTAGCGCTTGAGCTGGACCTCAAGTCGGTTCGACTGCAGCAATATAAAGAGATCTTTATCTCCAGCGTAATGATGCTGTTTTGTATTGGTATTGCGTTAATTTTCGGCTGGCGTCTGATGCGCGACGTAACCGGCCCGATTCGCAACATGGTGAATACCGTTGACCGTATACGTAGAGGGCAGCTCGACAGCCGTGTGGAGGGTTTCATGCTGGGCGAGCTGGATATGCTCAAAAACGGTATCAACTCGATGGCGATGTCTCTTGCAGCCTACCATGAAGAAATGCAGCACAATATCGATCAGGCGACTTCCGACCTGCGTGAAACGCTGGAGCAGATGGAAATCCAGAACGTCGAACTGGATCTGGCGAAAAAACGCGCCCAGGAGGCGGCCCGAATTAAGTCTGAGTTTCTGGCTAACATGTCGCACGAGCTACGCACCCCGCTGAATGGCGTGATTGGCTTTACGCGCCTGACGCTGAAAACCGAGCTTAACACCACGCAGCGCGATCACCTGAATACGATTGAGCGATCGGCCAACAATCTGCTGGCTATCATCAATGATGTGCTCGACTTCTCCAAACTGGAAGCGGGCAAGCTCATTCTGGAAAGCATCCCATTCCCGCTTCGCAGCACGCTGGATGACGTCGTCACGCTGTTAGCGCACTCATCCCATGATAAAGGGCTTGAGCTGACGCTGAATATTAAGAATGATGTGCCGGACAACGTCATCGGCGACCCGCTGCGCTTACAGCAGGTCATTACCAATCTGGTCGGCAATGCCATCAAATTTACCGAGGGCGGTAATATCGACATTCTGGTCGAGAAACGCGCCCTCAGTAACACGAAAGTACAAATTGAAGTGCAAATCCGCGATACCGGCATCGGTATCCCTGAGCGCGATCAGTCACGCCTGTTCCAGGCCTTCCGTCAGGCGGACGCCAGTATTTCCCGCCGCCATGGCGGTACCGGACTGGGTCTGGTCATTACGCAAAAACTGGTCAACGAAATGGGCGGGGATATTTCCTTCCACAGCCAGCCAAACCGGGGCTCCACCTTCTGGTTCCATATCAGTCTCGATCTCAACCCTAACGTTCTCATCGATCGCTCGACAACCCGGTGCCTTGCGGGTAAACGACTGGCCTATGTCGAACCTAACGCCACTGCCGCGCAATGCACGTTAGATATATTAAGTGAAACGCCGCTGGAGGTGATTTACAGCCCTTCATTCTCCGGGCTGCCGAAGGATCACTACGATATTCTGCTGATTGGCATTCCGGTCACTTTACGCGAACCGCTCACCATGCAACATGAGCGGTTGGCAAGCGCAGCGGCGATGACCGATTTCCTGTTATTAGCCCTGCCCTGTCACGCACAGATTAACGCCGAGAAATTGAAACAAGGCGGCGCAGCGGCGTGTCTGTTGAAGCCTCTCACCTCAACCCGTCTGCTGCCTGCGCTGACAGAGTATTGCCAGTTGAACTACAGCGCGGATCAGCCGTTGCCAGATGAGAGCAAAATTGCCATGACCGTTATGGCGGTGGACGACAACCCGGCAAACCTCAAGCTGATTGGCGCACTGCTGGAAGATAAGGTACAGCACGTCGTGCTCTGCGACAGTGGACACCAGGCGGTGGATCGTGCCAAACAGATGCAGTTTGATCTGATCCTGATGGATATTCAGATGCCCGACATGGACGGTATTCGCGCCTGCGAGCTGATCCACCAGTTGCCTCATCAACAACAAACGCCGGTTATTGCGGTTACCGCGCATGCCATGGCGGGGCAAAAAGAGAAGCTGCTCAGCGCCGGGATGAACGATTACCTGGCGAAGCCTATCGAAGAAGATAAGCTGCACAATCTCCTGTTACGCTACAAACCTGGCGCGACCACATCGCTTCGGGCGCTCGCGGTTGAACCTCTGGAGCCGGTCGTCAATCTGAATACCACGCTCGACTGGCAACTGGCATTAAGACAAGCCGCGGGGAAAAACGATCTGGCGCGGGATATGCTGCAAATGCTGCTCGATTTCCTACCCGAAGTGCGCAACAAAATTGAAGAACAGCTGGTAGGCGAAAACCCTGAAGGTCTGGTGGATATGATTCATAAGCTGCACGGTAGTTGCGGCTATAGCGGCGTCCCCCGCATGAAAAACCTGTGCCAGCTCATTGAGCAACAATTACGTAGCGGGACTAAAGAAGAAGAGCTGGAGCCAGAATTTTTAGAGCTGCTGGATGAAATGGACAACGTTGCGCGCGAAGCGAAGAAGTTGTTGGGCTGATATTCGCCGGATGGCGGCGTGACCGCCCTATCCGGCCTACAACTCAGCGTAACAGTTGGCCCGCTTTCAGCGTCGCAGCCACGTTGCGCGCCGTCATTCGTACGTTCTCACTCGCATTCTTCAGCGCCTCATCCAGCGAACAAATGGTATAGATGACGCTAAAAACCGCATCCAGCCCATGCTCATGTACGACACCGACATCCGCCGTCAGGCTACCGGCAATGCCGATCACCGGTTTGTTGTAACGCTTTGCGATCTTCGCCACGCCAACCGGAACCTTACCGTGAATAGTCTGGCTATCGATACGCCCTTCCCCCGTCACCACTAAGTCCGCATCCGCAACGCAGGCATCCAGGCGTAACGCATCCGTCACGATCTCAATACCGCGGCGTAGCTGTGCGCCGCAAAACGCATACAGCGCCGCCCCCATACCGCCAGCAGCGCCACCGCCGACCAGCTCCAGCACATTGACGTCCAGATCGCGTGCGATCAGTTGCGCATAGTGCGTAAGCGCCCGATCAAGACGCGGAATCATCTCCGCCGTCGCCCCCTTTTGTGGACCAAAGACCACTGAGGCTCCTTCTTTACCGGTCAACGGGTTAGTGACGTCGCAGGCCACTTCGATACGGCATCCGGCAAGACGCGGATCTAACTGCGAGATATCAATTCGGGCGAGCGATTCCAGGCCCATCGCGCCATGGGCAATATCTTCATCTTGCGCATCCAGCAACCTTGCGCCCAGCGCCTGCACCATACCAGCACCGCCATCATTGGTGGCGCTACCGCCAATCCCGATGATGATATGTTCCACGCCCGCATCCAGCGCATGACGAATTAGCTCCCCGGTTCCCCAGGAGGTGGTTTTCAGCGGATCGCGTAAATTCGCAGGAACCTGCTCCAGCCCGCTGGCGGCTGCCATTTCAATAAACGCCGAGCGCTCATCGCCGGATAAACCATAAAAAGCCTGAATTGTATTGCCCAAAGGGCCGGTAACATCAACATGCACAAGGTGACCTTGCATTGCGGCAACCATCGCTTCGACCGTTCCCTCACCGCCATCCGCAACCGGGATCTTCACGTATTCCGCCTCAGGCCAAATCTCACGGAATCCCAGTTCAATAGCCGTTGCCACTTCAAGCGCACTCAAACTTTCCTTATAGGAATCCGGTGCGATCACTATTTTCATAAAGCATCCTTACGCATGTTGACTGTGTTAAGCATACACCAGGAGGAAAACCGCTCCACTTTATGGGAGCGGTCCCAGTTCGCTTAGCGTACCATGCACGGGCGCTTATTATCAAACGTCCAGTTCGGGATCAGATACTGCATTCCCATCGCATCATCACGTGCACCCAGTCCATGTTGCTGATACAGCTCATGCGCTTTCATCACCTGATCCATATCCAGCTCCACGCCCAGGCCCGGTTTCGCCGGAACCTGCACCATACCGCCCTTGATTGCAAATGGTTCTTTGGTCAGGCGCTGGTTACCTTCCTGCCAGATCCAGTGGGTGTCGATAGCAGTAATTTTGCCCGGAGCCGCCGCCGCGACATGAGTAAACATCGCCAGCGAAATATCAAAGTGGTTGTTAGAGTGAGAGCCCCAGGTCAGCCCGAACTCATGACACATCTGCGCCACGCGAACAGAACCCTGCATGGTCCAGAAATGCGGGTCCGCCAGCGGGATATCCACGGACTGCAACGACAGCGTATGCCCCATTTGTCGCCAGTCGGTGGCGATCATATTGGTGGCGGTCGGCAAGCCAGTAGCTCGACGGAACTCCGCCATCACTTCACGACCGGAGAAGCCCTGCTCGGCGCCGCACGGATCTTCCGCATAGGCCAACGATCCTTTCAGGTACTTACCAATTTTAATCGCTTCATTCAGCGACCATGCGCCGTTGGGATCGAGCGTGACGCGCGCCTGTGGAAAGCGTTTCGCCAGCGCGACAATAGACTCCGCTTCTTCTTCCCCGGCCAGTACGCCGCCTTTCAGTTTGAAGTCGTTGAAACCATATTTCTCATACGCGGCTTCCGCCAGACGTACTACCGCATCCGGGGTCATCGCCTCTTCATGACGCAGGCGATACCAATCGCATTTCTCATCCGGCTGGCTTTGATACGGCAGCGGCGTCGCTTTACGGTTACCAACGAAGAACAGATAGCCCAGCATTTCGACTTCGCTACGCTGCTGACCATCGCCCAGCAGAGATGCGACGTTGACGCCCAGATGCTGACCTAACAGATCCAACATCGCCGCTTCGATCCCGGTAACCACATGAATAGTGGTACGTAAATCGAAGGTCTGCAAACCACGGCCACCGGCATCACGATCGGCAAACGTATTGCGTACCGCGTTCAGCACGTTTTTGTACTCACCCAGCGTTTTCCCCACCACCAGCGGAATAGCATCTTCCAGAGTCTGACGAATTTTTTCGCCGCCAGGAATTTCCCCTACCCCGGTATGACCAGAGTTATCTTTAATAATCACAATATTACGTGTGAAGAACGGGGCATGGGCACCGCTCAGGTTCATCAGCATGCTGTCATGACCTGCAACCGGGATCACCTGCATAGAGGTCACGACGGGGGTAGTAAATTGTGCGCTCATAATTAAATCCTTATTCAAAATTAGTGGCGGCCGAAAACGGGACGTTTACGGTCAAAAGTCCATCCGGGAATCAGATACTGCATTGGGCCTGCATCATTACGTGCGCCGCCAGGCAGCGCCTTATAGGCCTCATGGGCTATCTGTATCTGATCCCAATCCAGCTCCACGCCCAAACCGGGCGCATCAGGTACCGCAATTTTTCCGTTTTTAATCTCCAGCGGATTTTTGGTCAGACGGCAATCGCCCTCCTGCCAGATCCAGTGGGTGTCGATAGCCGTCGGGTTGCCCGGTGCCGCTGCACCGACGTGGGTAAACATCGCCAACGAAATATCAAAATGGTTGTTGGAATGGCAGCCCCAGGTCAGGCCCCAGTCATCGCATAACTGTGCCACGCGCACCGCGCCGGAAAGGGTCCAGAAGTGCGGATCGGCCAGCGGAATATCCACAGCGTTCAGCATTACCGCATGGCCCATCTCACGCCAGTTGGTGGCGATCATATTGGTCGCCACCGGCAGGCCGGTCGCACGGCGGAACTCGGCCATCACTTCGCGACCGGAAAAACCCTGTTCGGCACCGCACGGATCTTCGGCATAAGTCAGAACATCGTTCAGCCCTTTACACAGAGAGATGGCTTCATCCAGCAGCCAGGCCCCGTTGGGATCAACCGTAATACGCGCATCCGGGAAGCTTTTTTTCAGCGCGCGTACGGTGTCGATTTCCTGCTCGCCTGGCAGTACGCCGCCTTTGAGTTTGAAATCTTTAAAACCGTAGCGATCCTGCGAGGCTTCCGCCAGACGCACCACCGCATCCGGGGTCATCGCTTGCTGGTGACGCAGGCGGTACCATTCATGGTTGCCCGGCGTGCTTTCCAGATACGGCAGATCGGTCTTCGTGCGATCGCCTACGTAGAACAGATAGCCGAGCACAGTGACCGCATCGCGCTGTTTGCCGGGTCCTAACAGTTCACAGACCGGCACGTTGAGCGCCTTGCCCAGCAGATCGAGCAATGCGGCCTCCAGCGCGGCCACCGCATTAACCCGCAGTTCAAAGGTCCAGGCGCCTTTACCAAACGTGTCAAAATCAGCGGCCTGGTTGCCTTTATGCACCTGCTGAACCACTTTATTCAGACGCGCGACTTCCTGTCCCAACACCTGTGGGATTGCATCCACCAGCGTCTGATAAATCACTTCACCGCCCGGCGCTTCACCAACCCCGGTATTGCCAGCGTTATCGGTGAGTACCACGATATTGCGGGTAAAGTATGCGTTATGCGCACCGCCAATATTGAGCAGCATGCTGTCATGCCCGGCCACTGGGATGACCTTCATATCGGTAATAATGGGACTCGATTGTGTTGTCATCGTCATTGTCCTGCGACAGGTTTCAGTTCGATACGTTTAATATCACCCACCAGCACCAGATAGCTGACGACCGCAATCAGCGCATGTACCCCTACGTAAATCAACGCGCCGTTAAACGAGCCGGTAGTGCCCACAATGTAGCCAATGGCAATTGGCGTGACGATGCCGGAAATGTTGCCAAACATATTGAACAGGCCGCCGCTCAGACCGCTGATCTCTTTTGGCGCGGTGTCGGCCATCACCGCCCATCCCAACGCGCCGATGCCTTTGCCGAAGAAGGCCAGCGCCATAAAGCCAATGATCATCCACTCGACGTTGACGTAGTTACAGAACACCATCACCATCGATAGCAGCATCCCCATGACGATTGGCGTTTTACGCGCGATATTCAGTGAACCGGTACGGCGCATCAACCAGTCGGAAATAATGCCGCCGAGCACACCGCCCGCAAATCCGCAAATGGCCGGGACCGAGGCAACAAAGCCGGCTTTCAGAATAGACATACCGCGCGCCTGCACCAGATAAACCGGGAACCAGGTGATAAAGAAGTAGGTCAGCGCGTTAATGCAGTATTGGCCGATATAAATACCAATCATCATCCGTGAACCCAGCAGCTGTTTGATCTGCCCCCACTTCACGCTGAACGGTACTTTAGCTTTGGCGGCCGCCTGATCCATATTGATCAGCGCCCCGCCTTCGGCAATGTACTCCAGCTCTTTTTGGTTTACGCCCGGATGCTGGTTTGGTTCATGAATCACCTTTAACCAGATAAAGCTGATAACAATCCCGAGACCGCCCATAAAGAAGAACACATGTGACCAACCCACTTCATGGGTCAGCCAACCCATGATTGGTGCGAAGATAACGGTGGCAAAGTATTGCGCCGAGTTAAAGATAGCGACCGCCGTGCCCCTTTCCTGCGCCGGGAACCACGCCGCCACAATACGACTGTTGCCGGGGAAGGAGGGGGCTTCGGCTAACCCCACGAGGAAACGCAGGGTAAACAGCGCGACGATAATTCCAAAGCCGCTAAAGATATCGACGAAGCCCTGCAGCAGGGTAAACATGGACCAGATAAAAATGGACCAAAAATAAACACGTTTGGAGCCGAAGCGATCGAGCAACCAGCCGCCGGGAATCTGGCCGATGACATACGCCCATGAGAAAGCGGAGAATACATACCCCATGCCTACCGCATCCAGGCCAATGTCTTTGGCCATCTCCGAACCGGCAATGGATAAGGTGGCGCGATCGCCGTAGTTGAAGGATGTGACGATAAACAGCATCACCACTATCCAGTAGCGAGCGTTAGTGCGTTTTTCCGCGCTGCTCGCCGCCTGACTTAATGAACTCATTGTTGCACTCCTGAATCCTGGCTTGCGCCAGTTCATTCTGTACAGCACCTGTAGGGTGATCAGAATGAGAGGTTAGTGTGTGGCAGTTTTGGTACAGCTCAGGGCCGTTTTATTCTGACTCGCTGCCATTCCGGGAACTGACGGGAAAAGTATATGAAGGAGTGCCACTTTCCCTCACCGTGCATGAACACAACATTAGGGAGGCAGTGAGAAGTTGTTTGGGGCATAAGCCCAAAGCAGTGGAAGTTAGTTCACGTAATTGGGGTTTTATTGCCGGGTGGCGGCTTCGCCTGACCCGGCCTACGGTTTTCTAATGAGGGGGGTGCATGCCCGTGCGGGCGAGGGATTATTTAAGCAAGGTTCCCCATTTTTCTACCCAGGGATTAGATTCGCTTTCCGGTTCAGGATGCTCGCTGGCATCAATCAGCAGCATTTCACCTACGCGCTGCGCGCTTTGTTCCTGTAACAGCGCATCGAACTGCTTGCCGCCATTGCAAAAATTAACGTAGCTGCTGTCGCCAAGCGCAATGACGCCATAACGCAGATTAGGCTGGAAACCGAGATTATCTTTGATTCCCTGAAACAGCGGCACGATGCTATCCGGCAGATCGCCCTGCCCGGTCGTTGAGGTCACCACCAATGCATATTTATCCTGATAAGCCTGCCAGTCGGTAAGCTCCGGGTCTTCAAATACCGTAGCTTTATGGCCCTGCGCAGTTAAAATCGCCTCGGCCTCTTCGGCAACCAGCAGCGCGTTTCCATACATCGTGCCGACAAAAATTCCAATTTCCGCCATAACCTTTATCTCCAGGGACTTAAGAATCTATCTGTTCATCCTGACCTGACAGCCCGCTGAACTCAACCCTTTCATTCTCAGGGAGAAGTCCGCGCCAGCCAAACTGTGATAGCGCCTGCATCCAGACCTCATCCAGCCCGGCGCGAATAACCAGCGGTTCGCCAGTAAAGGGATGAGTCAGCTCAAGCTGGCTGGCATGCAGCATCAAGCGCTGACAGCCGAAATGCTCTGCGGCGCTGCGGTTTTGCCGTAAATCACCATGCTTGCTGTCGCCAATTATCGGATGGCGCAAGTGAGCCAAATGGCGTCTGAGCTGGTGCTTACGACCGGTCTGAGGCTCCAGCTCCACCAGCCCGTAACGGGTGGTGGGATAGCGCCCGGTCGCCACCGGCATTTCAACCGTCGCCAGACCGCGATAATGGGTGACCGCAGGCTGCGGCTCTTTATCCTCGCGGGCAAATTTATCGGCTATCTTATCCAGCTCTTCCACCAGCGGGTAATCCAGCACGGCGTCGTCCATCAGCCAGCCACGCACAATCGCATGATAGCGTTTCTGCATTTGATGATGTTCAAACTGCTGAGACAGCAAACGCCCGGCTTCGCTGGACAGCCCCATCAGCAGCACGCCGGAGGTCGGCCTGTCGAGCCGGTGGACGGTAAACACGTGCTGACCAATCTGGTCGCGCACCGTTTGCATCACCACCACTTTCTCATCGCGGTCGAGCCAACTGCGGTGAACCAGCCAACCAGAAGGTTTATTGACCGCAACCAGCCATTCGTCCTGATAGAGGATCTCCAGCATCAGGCGTTATCACTTGTAAATAGCGCATCCAGTTCCTGCAATGCCGTCAGGAGAATGTCACGTTGCGGGTGATCGGCCGTCAGCGCCATTTCGTAATACGGTGCGATGGCAAAAGCCTGCGGCAGCGGCTGCGCATTATCAAGCAGGGTATGCATACGGGGAATCAACACCCACTGCAGCCATTCGACCGGCTCCATGGTATCCATACAAAAAGGCTGCGTGCTGGTAAACAGATGCTCCGCTGGCTCGTCCATCCGCCAGTGATGATGTTCACGCAGTAGCGCTTCAAGCGCGTGTAACTGCTGGCGCACACGGTCATGAGTCGTCATGAAATTAACCTCAATGATGAAAAATCTGGCGCGAAGAATAGCACTAGTGAAGAGGAAATAAAAAAAGGGAGCACTGTAAAAACAGTGCTCCCGGTTCGTTTCGCAGCATTCCAGCTACTTTTGGTGCTCCCTGCTCATCCGTGACAACTTTTCCTGTGGTCTTGCGACCTTGTTCATCCTGAACTTTTGCATCCTGCTCACATCACCCCGATGTGAAAACTTCATCCTGAAGTGTCCTGGCCATCCTGACCCGCCGAACATCCTGACCGGCTCTCATTCTCCATCCTGGAGGTGTCCTTTAACGCATCCCGCGCTTTCCGCTTTGCTTCATCCTGAAGCCTGTCCTTGTAACACCATCCTGGTGTGTCCTGCCGAAGAGCCATCATCCTGATGTTCACTTCGTTGTGCGACTCCTTGTCGACAGATATAGAATCGCCTGTTTCGCTTTGTCTTACAAGATACTTACAGACAAACACTTAAGGTAATTTTCATATGAAAGTTGACAATAAAATACTAACAAGTTGAATTGTAAGTAATTAATAGTTTTTCAATTCATTAAGTCTTCACTTATTACCTGGCAATGTCCTACAGGGTTTGTAAGAGATCTCTCACACGATTGAGGGCAAACAGGATTACAGAACTGGCTTAAGTTGAGTGAGGAATTCCGCAAGCGAGGCTGCCAGCACCGTTCGTTGACGGGTTCCCAGCGTTTCTTTGCAAACTTCACCGGACAGGTTGCACACCGAGATGACATCAAGTTCGTTGTCCTGAGTGGCAATGAAAAGCGTAGGCGAGAGCTTGAGTCGCTTTTGCGTAACCAGGTGACCAATCAGGTTTTCCTGAACGCGCCTGAAGTCATCCTCACTCCAGGTTTGCAGCAACGTCAGCTTTTCATTCGCAAACTGCGCGTGCATATCCCCAGCAAACTGGGTGGTGTAAAAAGCGTGAACGGCAGGTTGTATCACAATGTCAAAGGCACGTTCAACCGCATTGACGTTTTTTTCACCGACAAAAGGCTGAGGTTGCCAGTAAACCGCATCGTTAGTGGAAGAAATGATGCACGGTGACGGTACACCATACAGCTCTTCGCTGAGCGGCCAGCTGTTGTTTTTGTCATGCCACGCGTCGCAATAACGCGTCGTAAAGGCTGTCAACGCCTGCACTGTCAATTCGTCCACTGATTTCTCTCTTCACAAAAGCCAGGATACACTTGTCGCATAGTGTATCTGGTTTATGACGGTGAAACATGTCTTCTTATGAAAATCATCGGGCGCTTGACGGCCTGACTCTCGGTAAATCAACGGATTATCGGGACAATTACGATGCCAGTCTGTTGCAGGGCGTTCCGCGCAGCCTCAACCGCGACCCGCTGGATCTAAAGGCCGATAATCTGCCTTTTCACGGTGCCGATATCTGGACGCTGTATGAACTGTCGTGGCTGAATGCCAACGGCTTACCGCAGGTTGCGGTCGGTCATGTGGAACTGGATTACACCAGCGTAAATCTGATTGAATCGAAAAGCTTTAAGCTGTACCTGAACAGTTTTAACCAGACGCGTTTTGACTCCTGGGAGGCGGTACGCCAGACGCTGGAAAACGATCTGCGCGCCTGCGCTCAGGGCGATGTCAGCGTGGCGCTATACCGTCTTGACGAGCTGGAAGGACAACCGATTGCCCACTTTAACGGCACCTGTATCGATAATCAGGATATCGTCATTGATAACTACCAGTTCAGCACCGACTATCTGGAAAATGCCTTGAGCGGCGAAAAAGCGGTAGAAGAGACGCTGGTCAGCCACCTGCTGAAATCCAACTGTCTAATCACCCACCAGCCCGACTGGGGCTCCATACAAATTCAGTATCGTGGACGCAAAATCAACAGGGAGAAGCTGCTGCGTTATCTGGTCTCCTTCCGCCACCATAATGAATTTCACGAGCAGTGCGTGGAGCGCATTTTCAATGACATTCTGCGCTTCTGCCAGCCGGAGAAACTGAGCGTCTACGCGCGCTACACGCGGCGTGGTGGTCTGGACATTAACCCATGGCGCACCAATACCGATTTCACGCCAGCTACGGGCCGACTGGTACGTCAGTAATCTTTTTTCTCAATTTTGCGTGTCGGATTCCGCGCGCAAGGTTGTGAAAGGCCATCAGCCAGGGCTATTGTAACCACCAGGGAATGACGTTTTGCGTCCCATAAGGAGTCTACTTGATTACACATATTAGCCCACTTGGCTCAATGGACATGTTGTCGCAGCTGGAAGTCGAATTACTTAAACGCACGGCCAGCAGCGACCTGTATCAACTGTTTCGTAACTGTTCACTTGCCGTTCTGAACTCCGGCAGTCTGACCGACAACAGCAAAGAACTGCTGTCCCGCTTTGAAAGTTTCGACATTAACGTGCTGCGCCGCGAACGAGGCGTGAAGCTGGAACTGATTAATCCGCCTGAAGATGCTTTTGTTGATGGGCGCATCATTCGTGCACTGCAGGCCAACCTTTTTGCCGTGCTGCGCGACATTCTGTTCGTCAATGGTCAGATCCATAACGCGGGTCGTTTTCAGCATCTGGATCTCGAAAGTTCGGTGCATATTACCAACCTGGTGTTCTCGATCCTGCGTAACGCCCGGGCGCTACACGTCGGTGAAGCGCCGAACATGGTTGTCTGCTGGGGCGGTCACTCAATCAACGAAAATGAATACCTGTATGCGCGTCGCGTCGGCACCCAGTTGGGCCTGCGTGAGTTGAACATCTGTACCGGCTGCGGTCCGGGAGCGATGGAAGCGCCAATGAAAGGCGCTGCGGTCGGTCACGCCCAGCAGCGTTACAAAGACAGCCGCTTTATTGGTATGACCGAACCGTCAATCATCGCCGCTGAGCCGCCTAACCCGCTGGTTAACGAACTGATCATCATGCCGGACATTGAAAAACGTCTGGAAGCGTTCGTGCGTATCGCCCACGGCATTATCATCTTCCCGGGTGGTGTCGGGACTGCGGAAGAGCTGTTGTATCTGCTGGGGATCCTGATGAACCCGGCTAACAAAGATCAGGTGCTACCGCTGATTTTGACCGGACCAAAAGAGAGTGCCGATTACTTCCGCGTGCTGGACGAATTTATCGTGCACACGCTGGGGGAAGAAGCCCGCCGACACTATCGCATTATCATTGACGATGCGGCGGAAGTTGCGCGTTTAATGAAAAAAGCGATGCCGCTGGTAAAAGAGAACCGTCGCGACACCGGAGATGCCTACAGTTTTAACTGGTCGATTCGTATCGCACCTGATTTGCAGATGCCGTTCGAGCCGTCCCATGAAAACATGGCTAACCTGAAACTGTATCCGGATCAACCCGTTGAAGTTCTGGCGGCCGACCTGCGTCGTGCATTCTCGGGTATTGTGGCCGGTAACGTGAAGGAGGTCGGCATTCGCGCCATCGAAGAGTTTGGCCCGTACAAAATCCACGGTGACCGCGAAATGATGCGCCGCATGGACGATCTCCTGCAGGGCTTCGTTGCGCAGCATCGCATGAAGTTGCCAGGCTCCGCGTACATCCCTTGCTACGAGATCTGCGCCTGACCTTCAACACCCGATAGCAGACGCTACCGCGGTGACAATTTTGTCCATATCAAAGCCGGGTTTGGCGCATGCGCCTCCCGGCTTTTTTTAGTGATACCAGTCACATAGCTCAGACGATTATATAAATACCAATGATATGTCGTTAAATATAACGCGCCACGCAAACGATTACCTTTAAAAACCAACCGTCATTTATCTTAGGAAATTATTATTAGTCGCCAAAATCCTCTAAAAACAACAGTTTTTACAGCGCAACGCTCGTATCTTCGCGCCTTCGCTTTCATGAGATATGTCGTTAATGTTAGCCTCTGCGCCCGTAAATTCGCTTTGACTATTTTTTAGCAGATTAATGGTCCAAATTTATCCACATAAAAGGTGGATTATTGCATTTGGGATCGCGATCACTGATACATTCATTACTAAAATGTATCTTTCCGCCCGCAAATTATTACGGCGAAAAATTATATAAAAAATCGCTCAACGAATTTCGATTTACAGTCGGGTTCTTTCTCATTGGATTGACCCCAAACCCGACTTTTTAAGCTTCCTCCAGGAGAAATAGATGGAAAACACTCAAACCAGCACTATCGTTACGGGTCAGACCCGCAGCGCATGGCGCAAGACAGATACCATGTGGATGCTGGGCCTTTACGGCACGGCGATTGGGGCGGGTGTATTGTTCCTGCCGATTAACGCAGGTGTAGGCGGTATGATTCCGCTGATCATCATGGCGATCCTTGCCTTCCCGATGACCTTCTTTGCACACCGTGGCCTGACCCGCTTCGTGTTGTCCGGTAAAAATCCGGGTGAAGACATTACTGAAGTTGTAGAAGAACACTTTGGCGTTGGCGCGGGTAAACTGATTACCCTGCTCTACTTCTTCGCTATCTACCCGATTCTGTTGGTTTACAGCGTAGCAATCACCAACACCGTTGAAAGCTTCCTGGCTCACCAGCTGGCGATTACTCCGCCGCCGCGTGCCATTCTGTCTCTGATCCTGATTGTCGGTATGATGACCATCGTGCGCTTCGGTGAGCAGATGATCGTTAAGGCGATGAGCATCCTGGTATTCCCGTTTGTTGCCGCCCTGATGCTGCTGGCGCTGTATCTGATCCCTCAGTGGAGCGGTGCGATTCTGGAAACCATGTCTTTTGACTCTGCGGCAACCACCGGCAACGGCCTGCTGTTGACCCTGTGGCTGGCGATTCCGGTAATGGTGTTCTCCTTTAACCACTCCCCGATCATCTCCTCCTTCGCCGTGGCGAAGCGTGAAGAGTACGGTGATGAAGCTGAGAAGAAATGCTCCAAGATTCTGGCATTCGCTCACATCATGATGGTACTGACCGTTATGTTCTTCGTCTTCAGCTGTGTATTCAGCCTGACTCCGGCAGATCTGGCCGCAGCGAAAGAGCAGAACATCTCTATCCTGTCTTACCTGGCGAACCACTTTAACGCGCCGATTATTGCCTGGATGGCACCGATCATCGCGATGATCGCTATCACCAAATCCTTCCTCGGCCACTACCTGGGCGCACGTGAAGGCTTCAACGGGATGGTGATTAAGTCTCTGCGCGGCAAAGGCAAAACCATCGAAATCAACAAACTGAACAAAATCACTGCGCTGTTCATGCTGGTAACCACCTGGATTGTGGCAACGCTGAACCCGAGCATCCTCGGTATGATTGAGACCCTGGGTGGCCCAATCATCGCGATGATTCTGTTCCTGATGCCGATGTATGCCATTCAGAAGGTACCGGCAATGCGTAAATACAGCGGCCATATCAGCAACGTCTTCGTTGTGATTATGGGCCTGATCGCTATCTCCGCTATTTTCTACTCTCTGTTCAGTTAATTCCCCTGCGCCGCTCCTCGGGGCGGCGCACCTCGATACACAATGGACGCCTCATGATTAGCGTATTCGATATTTTCAAAATCGGCATTGGCCCTTCCAGCTCCCATACTGTTGGCCCGATGAAAGCAGGCAAACAATTCACGGATGACCTGATTGCACGCGGAATTCTCACTGACGTAACCCGCGTAGTGGTTGATGTTTATGGCTCTTTGTCCCTGACGGGCAAAGGTCACCATACCGACATCGCGATTATTATGGGTCTGGCGGGTAATCTGCCGGATACCGTAGACATTGATGCCATCCCGGCCTTTATCCAGGATGTGAACACTCATGGGCGTTTGCTGCTGGCGGACGGTCAACATGAGGTCGAATTCCCGGTCGACAAGTGCATGAATTTCCATACGGACAATCTGTCCCTGCACGAAAACGGGATGCGTATTACCGCACTGGCGGGTGAAAAAGCCATTTACAGCCAGACTTACTATTCCATTGGCGGTGGGTTCATCGTTGATGAAGAACACTTTGGTTTACCGAACAACTCTCCGGTAAACGTACCGTATCCGTATAAATCTGCGGCGGATTTGCAACGTCATTGCCAGGAAACCGGCCTGTCGCTTTCCGGTCTGATGATGCAAAACGAACTGGCGCTGCACAGCAAAGAAGAGCTGGAACAGCACTTTGCCAACGTCTGGGAAGTGATGCGTAGCGGGATTGAGCGCGGTATCACCACCGAAGGTGTATTGCCTGGTAAACTGCGCGTTCCGCGTCGTGCGGCGGCGCTACGTCGTATGTTGGTCAGCAGTGACAAAACCACCACTGACCCGATGGCGGTTGTTGACTGGATCAACATGTTCGCGCTGGCCGTCAACGAAGAAAACGCCGCCGGTGGACGCGTGGTGACTGCGCCAACCAACGGCGCATGCGGGATTGTTCCTGCCGTGCTGGCGTACTACGACAAGTTTATCCGTGAAGTGAACGCTAACTCGCTGGCACGCTACATGCTGGTCGCGAGCGCCATCGGCTCGCTGTATAAGATGAATGCCTCTATCTCTGGCGCCGAAGTCGGCTGTCAGGGTGAAGTCGGCGTAGCCTGCTCCATGGCAGCTGCCGGTCTGGCCGAGCTGCTGGGCGGTAGCCCAACGCAGGTATGCATCGCGGCGGAAATCGGTATGGAACACAACCTGGGTCTGACCTGCGATCCGGTTGCCGGCCAGGTTCAGGTACCGTGCATTGAGCGTAATGCCATTGCTTCGGTTAAAGCGGTAAACGCCGCGCGTATGGCGCTGCGCCGTACCAGTGAACCGCGCGTGTGCCTCGATAAAGTCATCGAGACCATGTACGAAACCGGGAAAGACATGAATGCCAAATACCGCGAAACCTCTCGCGGCGGTCTGGCGATGAAGATTGTCACCTGCGATTAAAGCCCTACTTATCCGGCCTACAGTTCCATTGTCATTTGTAGGCCGGATAAGGCGTCAGCAGCCATCCGGCAAAATGTTGATTTCAGATATTCGCCTCCCCCCGCCGTGAATGTTACCCTACGGACTGATCTGTTAGGGAGAACACCGTGGCCGCCCACCTGCTCATTGTCGATGCACTGAATCTTATCCGCCGTATTCACGCCGTACAGGGCTCCCCCTGCGTGGAGACGTGCCAGCACGCGCTCGATCAATTAATTGTGCACAGTCAGCCCACGCACGCCGTGGCGGTCTTTGATGACGAAGCGCGCAACAGCGGCTGGCGTCACCAAAGACTGCCTGACTACAAAGCCGGTCGGCCGCCAATGCCACAAGACTTGTATCAGGAAATGCCCGCCTTACGCGCCGCTTTTGAACAGCGCGGCGTCTGCTGCTGGGTCTCCAGCGGTAATGAAGCCGACGATTTAGCCGCTACTCTGGCGATTAAAGTCTGCCAGGCAGGACATCAAGCCACCATCGTCTCCACCGATAAAGGCTACTGTCAGTTGCTCTCCCCGACGCTGCGTATTCGCGACTATTTTCAGAAGCGCTGGCTGGACGTGCCGTTCATTGAGAAAGAGTTCGGCGTGCTGCCACAACAACTGCCCGATTACTGGGGGCTGGCTGGGATCAGCAGTTCTAAAGTACCGGGGGTCGCAGGTATTGGCCCCAAAAGCGCCACACAATTGCTGACGCAGTTTCTAACGCTGGAAGGCATTTACGCGCATCTTGATGAGGTGCCGGAAAAGTGGCGCAAGAAACTCGAAGAACATCGGGAAATGGCGTTTCTGTGTCGGGATATCGCGCGACTGCAAACGGACTTACATATCGACGGGAATTTACAGCAGCTACGGCTGGCGCGGTAGTCTTATTACTGGATGGTGGGGCAAACCCCTTATCCGGCCTACTTACCGTACAACCCTGTAGGCCGGATAAACCCCGGGTGATTACCAGGCGGTATGGTACAGCTCAACGATATCGCCCAGGCTCGCTTCACGCGGATTTCCGCCGGTACAGACATCATCAAATGCAGCCTGCGCCAGTGCAGGAATATCCTCTTTGCGTACGCCTACATCGCGCAGGTGCAGCGGGATCCCAACATCACGGTTAAGGGCAAATACCGCATCCACTGCCGCTTTCCGTGCTTCTGCCAGCGTCAGTCCTTCAACCTTCACGCCCATCACCCGAGCGATATCGCGAAATTTCTCCCCGGTATATTCGGCGTTATAGTGCATCACATGCGGTAGCAAAATGGCATTCGCGACGCCGTGCGGGGTGTTATAAAACGCGCCCAGCGGGTGCGCCATGCCATGCACTAATCCCAGGCCAACGTTGGAAAAACCCATTCCGGCAACGTACTGGCCCAGCGCCATCGCTTCGCCCGCCTGGCTGTCGCCCGCGACCGATCCGCGTAAAGCCCCGGCAATAATTTCAATCGCTTTAATGTGCAGCGCATCGGTAAGCGCCCACGCTGCTCGCGTGATGTATCCTTCAATGGCATGGGTCAGGGCGTCAACACCCGTGGCCGCTTTTAAGGCCGCAGGCATGCCGTCCATCATGTCAGCATCGATAAACGCCACCTGCGGAATATCGTGTGGATCGACACAAACAAACTTACGCCGGTTTTCTTCATCCGTGATCACGTAGTTAATGGTCACTTCCGCCGCCGTCCCTGCTGTGGTTGGGATAGCCATAACCGGCACGCTCGGGCAGCGCGTCGGGGATAACCCTTCGAGGCTGCGTACATCCGCAAACTCAGGGTTATTGTTGATAATACCAATCGCTTTACAGGTATCCTGCGGGGAGCCTCCGCCAATAGCTATCAGATAGTCTGCGCCACTTTGCTGAAAGACCTCCAATCCTTCCTGTACCACCGCAATGGTTGGGTTAGGAATAACGCCTGAATAGATTTCCCACGCCAGACCTGCTGCGTCCATCCGGGACGTCACCTTCTCGACAACACCGCACCGCACCAGATTCTCATCGGTCACAATCAGCGCCTTGCGATAACCACGACGGATGACTTCATCGGTTAATGCACCAACAGCTCCCCGGCCAAACCATGCCGTTTCGTTCAGAATCATTCTGTTCGCCATCGTATTTCTCCTTTTCGCTATGCGAAATTACTCTTCAATTCGTAATCCGTAAGATTTGAATTTCTCCAGCACAATCGCGATCTCCTCATCGTCTAACACCGGAACCGGATCAACAATGGCCAGGGTGCTCAGATAAAGGCGCGCCAGAACTTCTACTTCATGCGCCAACCACAGTGCTTTTTCCAGATTCGCTTCACAAGCAATCAGCCCATGGTGCTGTAAAAGCGTTGCCTTACGGTTTTTCAGGGCGACGCTCACATGCTCTGACAGCTCTCGTGTACCAAACGTCGCATAAGGCGCACACGGAATAGAGTTTCCCCCCGCCGCCGCAATCATGTAATGGATTGCCGGAATTGGACGGTTGAGAATAGAAACGGCCGTACAGTGCACAGCATGGTTATGGACAACCGCATTGGCGTCCGGACGCGTCTGGTAAGCCGCCAGGTGAAAACGCCATTCGCTGGAGGGTAACTGACCTTTATCATATTTTCCGTCGTTATCTACATACACGATCATGTTTTCAGTAAGTCTTTCATAAGGAATACCGCTGGGCGTGATCAACATCCCATTCTCATATCGCGCACTCACATTTCCCGCCGTCCCCTGATTTAATCCAAGGCTGGTCATTTCAAGACAGGTTTCAATGATTTCTCGTGACAAACGCATTCTTTCCATAATGATTCTCCGGGTACAGTTTCTCCTCGTCTTTAATTGCGAAAAATGTAGCCGCAGAATAAGACGGGTCAGGTTTCAGATATGGGCAGCCACTGAATGTGTTTATTCAGATCCAGTTGGCCGATTTATTTATAGCAACGTATTATTGTTGTCTTACGCGCTTAATAAGTTTCATCGGTACTTTTACAGTTTCTTTAATAGGTTGGTCGTCAATGGCACTCATCATCATATCGAATGCTTTTTCCGCCCAAACATTTTCATCCTGCTGCATTGACCAGACATTATTGGCGAGAAATCCCAGCATCGGATGTTCATCGAATGTGCCAATATTAATATCAGGTGGAATTGTGCCGAAACGATGGCGAACAGCGTTAATAGCACCTTCCAGCACGGGTAATGATGAGGCAATAAACGCCTGCGGCTGCCCCTGTTCACCAATCAATCTATCCATCAGTTGAAAACCACCTTCAGGGGTGTTGTCAGGACCTTCACGCACCCAATCACGGTGATGAATACCATTATTCTTCAAAGAATTAAGGTAACCTTGCAAACGATCGCCAATACTGGGTAATCCGGTATCTCCGACTAAAAACCAGATCGGAGCCTTTCCGGCATCAAACAAACTTTGCGTCAACTTTTCGCCGCCTAGAATATTATGACTTTCAACCAGTGCGTTATCGGTATACTTAAAATCACGGTCCAGTAACACCATCGGCTTTCTGACCTGGCGTAAATGGTGTTGCTGATTCTCCAATGTTGAGGGAACAATAAAAAGGCCATCTACATTGCGAGCGATTAATGCTTTGGTCAATTTATTTTCGTAATCAACATCATCATAGGTACAGCTAATCATTAACTGATAACCGGAGCGACGACAGCGTTGCTCAAGTTTCTCGGCGAGAGTGGCAAAGAAGACGTTGGAAATATTGGGAACAATCAGTCCCAATGTATCCGTTTTATTCAATTTCAGGCTGCGGGCCGAATGGTTTATGACGTAACCATAGCGCTCAACATATTCATTAATACGCGTTTGGGTTTTGACACTGATTCGATATTGCTCTGCTTTCCCGTTCAGCACCAGTCGTACGGTCGTAACCGATAAATTCAGATCGCTGGCTATCTGTTCTACTGTTTTAGCCATTTATATGCCCCAGTCCACATCCAAAAACGTCAATCTCCAATCATAAAAGTATTTTAAACTTTTGTCTTACTGCATAAGTTGGTTAATCGCCTGCTGCTGATCCCACATCATCAGATAGACCTGGTATTTGCGGTCATAGAAGTCCCGCCGTGCCGGATTAGCCTTGATAACCTCGCCGGAGCGAACCATCGCCTGGCATGCAGATGGAATATTCGCCCACGCGCCGCTTGCTACCGCGCCGGTGATAGCTGCCCCTAGCGTCACTGCATCTTCCTCCTGCATAAGATGAATATCGCATCCGGTAGCATCGGCATACTCCCGCATCCACAGCGGGTTATGCGTTGCGCCGCCGCACAGCGCCAGTCGGGAAATGGTATGGCCGTTTTCACGCATCACTTCCATAATATGCCGCGTACCGCAGGCAATCGCCTGTAATGTCGCCAGGTACAGGCGAGCCACCTGCATCTCGCCTCGCTCAAGAGTCAAGCCGCAGACGCTGCCCCGGGCATCGGGTCGCGCACGGGGGGAGCGATTGCCATGGTGATCGGCCAGCACATGCAAATAACGACCAGGTTCAGACTCCTTCCTCTCAAGTTCCGCAACCCATTCGTTGACTAAAACGATCGGATGGCAACCCCGCGCCTCGGCCTTACGAAATAGCTCGGCACTCGCGCCTGATTCCTGGAGCGTCCAGTCGACCAATGCCCCAGCGGCGCTTTGCCCTCCCTCCGTCAACCAGTAACCAGGCAGCATGGCAGACCAATACGGTCCCCATACGCCCGGCGTATAAATTTCCTGTTCGCTGCACAGCATATGGCAGTTTGACGTTCCGCTAATCAACGCTAACGTTCCCGCAGGCTCAACGCCAGCAAGCGACAAACCGCCTGCATGGGCATCAATCATCCCACTGGCGACGACAACTGCAGTCGTCAGCCCCAACGCCTTGGCCGCGTCGGCGCTAAGCGTTCCCACGGCGGCACCAGGCGGAAGAATATGCGACGGAATTTTGCCCGTTAAATCCGTTAACTCTACGGCGTCGAGCAGAGAGTGGCTAAAGCGTTGTTCATGGGCCAGATAGTTCCATTTACAGGTCAGCGTACACAGACCGGCCACGTCACTCCCGGTGGCTTTACAGACAAGGTAGTCAGCCAAATCGTAAAAACGATGCGCACTGTGCCAGGTTGCAGGAAAGTGTTTTTTTAGCCACAGCACCTTGGGAAGCTCCATTTCGACGCTGACTTCACCGCCAACGTAACGCAGAGCCGGATCCTGCGTAGCATTAATATGCTGGGCTTCCTGCACCGCGCGATGGTCCATCCACATGATGATGTTATGGTCTGATGGTTCGCCTGGTGAAACCGCCAGGCCCTGCCCTTGCTCGTCGAGAGCCACCAATGAACAAGTGGCATCGAATCCCAGTGAACGGATATCCTCAATGCAGATCCCGGATGACGATACCGCCCCCTTAACCGCATCGCAAACCTGCTGCCAGATTTCTGCAGATGACTGCTCAACCCGAGCGGGGCCGGGTCGAAACTGCGAGATAGGGCGTGTCGCAAAGGCCAGACGTTTGCCGCTGGCATCGAAAACACCCGCCCTGACACTGGCAGAGCCGACATCCACACCGAGGAAATATCCACTGCTCATAGTAACTCCCTGACGTTAGCTAATAGTGGGGCGAGTACCTCGCCCCAACGCTCTTATTTTTTACCGAATGGGTGTAACAGCTTGTCAATTTCTGGGGTATCAATGTTCTTCGCACTAACGAATTTAACCGGAATATCAATCTCTTTTGGTACAGACTGACCGGATACCGCCGCATTCAGCGTCTTGATACCCTGATAGCCAATCTGGTAGGCGTCCTGCACAACAAAGCCCTGAATCACCCCGGACTTCAGGAAGGCAATAATGGCCTCGGTGCTATCAAAACCAATCACCTTCACTTTGCCTTTCAGGTTTTGACTATCAATTGCGTTTGCTACGCCGAGTGTTGAGCCTTCATTCGTGCCATAAATCCCTGCAATATCCGGGTTGGCCTGGATCATATCGATGGTTTTATCCATCGCTTTTTGCGGATCGCCATCGCTGTACTGGACCGGTAGCACCTGGATATCCGGATATTTTTCCTTCATGCGGGCAATAAACCCTTCTGAACGCTCAATCGCTGAGGAGGTCCCTGCTACGTGCGCAATAATGCCCACTTTTCCTTTGTTGCCCACTTCTGCTGCCAGCGCGTCTGCCGCTTCAGCCCCGGCTTTACGGTTATTCGTGGCGACAAAACTGACCGGAATATCAGAATTCACACCGGAGTCAAAGGTCACAACTTTAATGCCGCGTGAATTTGCGGTCTCAACTAATGGCGCCAGCGCATTGGCATCTAACGCGGCCAGCAATAGTCCATTGGGTTTTTGCGCCATCGCGTTTTCAACTAACTGAATCTGCTCGGCAATCTGAGTTTCATCCGCCGGGCCCACATAGCTGGTTTTGTCACCCAACTCTTTTGCTGCCGCTTCCGTCCCCATTTTTACGGTTTGCCAGAATTCATGCTGGAAACCTTTACTGACCACGGGAAGATTCATATCTTTAGCCAAAACGCTGGATGTCATACAGGCCAGCAGGGATAACGCATAGACAAAATTCCTGGTTCTCATTGTTTTACTCCGTTCTGAGTGAGTCACCCTAAACGTCAGGGTTATGATGTCCCGTGACTTCCGGGAGCGTAAATCAACGAATTTTTTTGCGTAATGTGTCGAGATAAACCGCTGCAATGACCACTACACCCATGGCCACCATTTGCCAGAACTGGGAAACTCCCATCAGGTTCAGACCATTTTTCAACACGCTCATAATGAATGCGCCAATGATAGTGCCGCCGATGGTGCCAATCCCGCCCATCAGGCTGGTACCGCCAATAACGACCGCCGCGATGGCTTCCAGCTCATAACCCACGCCGACCGTCGGCTGACCAGAGTTCAAACGAGAAGCCAGAATCACCCCGGCAATCCCGGTCAGCAGACCACAAAAGGCGTAGACGAAAATTTTCACGCGTTGCACTTTAATCCCGGAAAGATGTGCCGCCACCTCATTACTGCCCACTGCGTAAACATAGCGGCCTATCACCGTTTTCTTCAGGATGTAGGCGGCGATGAGCGCCACCACCACCAGGTAAAAAACGGGATAGGGCAGCACATCAAACAACCGTCCCTGGGCCAGCATTTTGAAGGTGGGGTAATCAGCGAAGTAAATCGCGCGGCCATCGGTCATCACCATATTGATACCTCTGACGGACATCATCAGACCCAGCGTGGCGATAAAAGGCGGGATAGTCATTTTGGTGACCAGTAGACCATTGATATAGCCGCATAATCCTCCAGCCAGTACACCCGCAAAAATACAGACGGGCAGAGGCAGACCTAGCGTGGCGCAGATACCTACCGCGACACCAGAAAATGCCACGACTGAACCGAGAGAAAGGTCGATCCCTGAAGTGATAATGACGAAGGTAACGCCAATCGCCATAATGCCAATCACCGAGGTTTGCAGGGCAATTGTCATAATGTTTTCAGTGTTAAAGAAAAATGGCGAACCAAAACTAAAAAATATCACCAAAATAATCAGACTTAAAAGTGGCGCAAGGCGCATTAAAAGTTCTTTGTTAATTTTTATTTTCTTATTATTGCTGTCTGAAGAGGTTACAGAGATAGTCATAAGTTAGTCCTCTAACGTCGCATATTGCATGATTTTTTCTTGTGTGGCGTCATCAGAAGCTAGCTCTCCGGTAATACGCCCATTACGCATCACTAAAATGCGATCGCACATACCCAGCACTTCCGGTAATTCAGAGGAGATCATGATAATTGATTTCCCTTTTGCCACCAGCCGATTCATTAATTCATAAATTTCAAGTTTGGCCCCCACATCAATCCCGCGAGTGGGTTCATCAAAGATGAGAATATCGGTGTCTTTACACACCCATCGGGCAATAATAATTTTCTGCTGATTACCACCGCTTAAATTCAAGGCAGCTTGCTCTAAATGTGGTGTTTTAATGCGTAGGGCTTTAACCTGTTCCTCGCTGGTTTTCTGGCAACGTGTGCTGTCCACATTGCCAAAACGATCGGAATACTCAGGGTAATTGCCCAACATAATATTGCGCTCAACGGACAGTCCTAATGCCAGCCCCTCTTTTTTCCTGTCCTCGGTTAAATAGCTGATACCCTGTTGGATAGCATCAGGAATATCTTTAATCACCGTAACTTTACCGTTCAGCTTGAGGGTTCCACCATCAATGGGATCCGCGCCAAAAATCGCCCGCGCCAGCTCAGTACGCCCTGCGCCCATCAGGCCGGCGAAGCCCAGGATTTCTCCTTGGTAAAGCGTGAAATCGATATTGTTCAATACACCATTGCGCGTTAGCCCACTCACTTCCAACACGGGCTTACGTTGAGCCAAAGGTTTACGGCGAGGATAAATATTACCGAGGTCGCGCCCGACCATCATGGCAATCAGGTCGCTAATTTTGACCGCATCATAATCCACGGTGGCAATAAACTGCCCATCGCGCATTACCGTAGCGCGATCGGCTATCAGCGCCAGCTCCTCCAGTCGGTGCGAGATGTAAACAATGCCAGTCCCCTGTTCTTTCAATAAACGGGTTACCTGAAATAAGCTGTCGATTTCCGTTTCCGTAAGTGCTGCCGTAGGTTCATCCATAATAAGAATCTTGGCATTGACCGATATCGCTTTAGCTATCTCAACCATTTGTTGTTGAGCAACGGTCAAATCGGCAACCAGCATATCTGGCGCGATATTCAGGTTTAACTTTTGCAAAATATCGATAGCAGCCTGTCGCTGTTGTTTTTCATCCAGACGCCAGCGATTATTTTTGCAAAACTCCCTGCCAATAAATATATTTTCTTCAACGGTGAGTTCAGGGAAGAGGTTAAATTCCTGATGAATAATCGTGATACCTGCACTTTGTGCACTTAACGGGTTAGCGAAAGTAACCGGCTGCCCCTCAAAAATAATATCCCCTTCATCAGGCTGATAAACACCGGATAAGATCTTCATCAACGTAGACTTTCCTGCGCCATTCTCACCCAGCAGCGCATGAACCTCACCTTTGCGTAAAGCAAAATCCACATTACTCAACGCTAATACGCCGGGAAAACGTTTCGTAATATGACTCATCTGTAAAAATGTTTCAGACATTGCTGCTTTCCTCAATATACAGAAACTGCAGTCAGTGAATCAGGCGAAAACAAGATTGCCAGAGAGCCATCGTCACCGTTAATGCGAATACTACTTACAAGTTCATATGCGTTTTATCAATCATGCTAACTCGAGTTAGCGAAGTGCCTTTTAAAGCTATTTTAGCTACTCAAATTAGCCAAATCATTTGGTTTAAAACTGTGATGCTGAACAGACAATTTATTATATATTCATGATTTAAAAGGTTTTTATTAAAAATCTGCATGTTTTTTTATTTGACGCAGATCGAATTTTAACCACTTCTCGTGAAGCCTCTCACAGTTCCATAACAAAAAAGTTGTGTAAAAAACTCTCCAATACCTAAGCTAACTCGAGTTAGCAAAAATGGGTAATTCAGCCAACTGCGACAGTGGTGTCCAACATCCGCTTTTGCAGCACGGCACAAAGTGAGATGAGGAACCTCGAATGAGAAAAAATAGCTTACCGAAGATTGGTATCCGCCCGGTTATTGATGGTCGTCGTATGGGGGTACGTGAGTCGCTTGAAGAGCAAACCATGAATATGGCGAAAGCCACCGCCGCGCTTATTACGGAAAAACTTCGCCATGCCTGTGGCGCACAAATTGAATGTGTAATTGCCGACACCTGTATTGCCGGTCTGGCGGAATCCGCAGCCTGTGAAGAAAAGTTCAGCAGCCAAAATGTTGGCGTAACGATTACCGTTACCCCTTGCTGGTGCTACGGCAGCGAAACCATCGACATGGATCCAATGCGTCCGAAAGCTATCTGGGGCTTTAACGGCACAGAACGCCCTGGCGCCGTTTATCTTGCTGCCGCGCTGGCTGCGCATAATCAAAAAGGTCTGCCCGCGTTCTCCATTTACGGTCACGACGTACAGGATGCCGGCGACACCACCATCCCCGCCGACGTCGAAGAAAAACTGCTGCGTTTCACCCGGGCGGGCTTAGCCGTTGCCAGTATGAAAGGTAAAAGCTATTTATCCGTAGGCGGCGTTTCTATGGGCATCGCCGGTTCTATTGTCGATCATAACTTCTTTGAATCCTGGCTGGGAATGAAGGTTCAACCTGTTGATATGACTGAACTTCGCCGTCGAATTGACCAGAAAATTTATGACGAAGCTGAACTGGATATCGCACTGGCGTGGGCAGACAAGCATTTCCGCTACGGCGAAGATCAGAACGCCCAACAGTATAAGCGTAACGAAGAACAGAGCCGCGCGGTACTGAAAGAAAGCCTGCTGATGGCGATGTGCATCCGCGACATGATGCAAGGCAATCAGAAACTAGCAGACAAAGGTCGTGTTGAAGAATCGCTGGGTTACAACGCAATTGCCGCAGGCTTCCAGGGCCAGCGTCACTGGACGGATCAATATCCAAACGGCGACACTGCCGAAGCACTGCTGAATAGCTCCTTCGACTGGAATGGCGTGCGTGAGCCGTTCGTTGTCGCGACTGAAAACGACAGTCTCAACGGCGTAGCGATGCTGTTTGGTCACCAGCTCACCGGTACAGCACAGGTTTTTGCTGATGTGCGCACCTTCTGGTCGCCAGAGGCGGTGGAGCGTGTCACGGGTAAACCGCTGACCGGGCTGGCTGAGCACGGCATTATTCACCTGATTAACTCCGGCTCGGCTGCACTGGATGGTTCCTGCAAGCAGCGCGATGGCGAAGGGAAACCAACCATGAAGCCGCACTGGGAAATCTCACAGAAAGAGGCTGATGATTGTCTGGCGGCGACCGAATGGTGTCCGGCTATTCACGAATACTTCCGCGGCGGCGGTTATTCCTCTCGCTTCCTGACCGAGGGCGGTGTGCCATTCACCATGACTCGCATCAATATTATCAAAGGGTTAGGACCGGTACTGCAAATCGCCGAAGGCTGGAGCGTGGAGTTACCAAAAGAGGTGCATGCTCAGCTTGATGCGCGTACCAACTCGACCTGGCCGACCACCTGGTTTGCCCCGCGCTTAACCGGTAAAGGTCCATTCAGCGATGTCTATTCCGTCATGGCTAACTGGGGTGCAAACCACGGTGTGCTGACGATTGGTCACGTCGGCGCAGACTTTATTACGCTTGCCGCCATGCTGCGTATTCCGGTTTGCATGCACAACGTGGAAGACGAAAAAATCTATCGTCCTTCAGCCTGGGCGGCCCACGGTATGGATAGCGAAGGCCAGGATTATCGTGCCTGCCAAAACTACGGCCCGCTGTATAAGCGTTAATGCGACTCCGCCCGGTGGCGCAAGCTTACCGGGCCTACAGGAGCACAACGTGTAGGCCGGATAAGTCGTTTACGCCGCCATCCGGCAACGTCTCGGGAGCGATTATGAAACAAGACGTTATTCTGGTCCTCGATTGTGGCGCAACCAACGTGCGGGCCATTGCCGTTGACCAACAGGGAAAAATTATCGCCCGCGCCTCAACGCCCAACGCCAGTGATATTGCCGCGGAGAACGGCGCCTGGCATCAGTGGTCGCTGGAAGCCATTTTGCAACGCTTCGCCGACTGCTGTCAGCGGCTCTCCACGCAACTGGCCAATTGCCGTATCTGCGGGATCGCCGTCACCACCTTCGGCGTAGACGGTGCGCTGGTCGATCAACACGGCAGGCAGTTATATCCGGTAATCAGTTGGAAGTGCCCGCGCACCGCAGCTGTGATGGAAAACATCCATCGCTACATGTCGCCCCAGCAACTGCAGGAAATCTCCGGCGTCGGCGCGTTCAGCTTCAACACGCTGTATAAACTGGTGTGGCTGAAAGAAAACCATCCACAACTGCTCGAACAGGCACACGCCTGGCTGTTTATTTCGTCGCTTATCAACCACCGTTTAACCGGCGAGTTCACCACAGATATCACTATGGCGGGCACCAGCCAGATGCTGAACATCCAGCAACGCGATTTCAGTGATGACATTTTGCAGGCAACCGGCATACCGCGCCGACTGTTTCCACGTCTGGTGGAAGCGGGCGAACAGATTGGGGCACTGCAACACGAGGCCGCCAGCCTGCTCGGGCTGCCAGTGGGTATTCCGGTGATATCTGCTGGGCACGACACGCAGTTTGCGCTGTTTGGCGCGGGGGCTCAGCCAGACGAACCGGTGCTCTCTTCCGGTACATGGGAAATTCTGATGGTGCGCAGTGCGCAGGTGGACACCTCTCTGCTCAGCCGTTATGCGGGTTCCACTTGTGAATTAGATAGCCAGGCCGGACTGTACAATCCCGGCATGCAGTGGCTGGCCTCCGGTGTACTCGAATGGGTGCGTAAGCTGTTTTGGACTGCCGAAACGCCCTGGCAGACGCTGATTGACGAAGCCCGGTCCATTCCTGCTGGCGCAGAAGGCGTCAAGATGCACTGCAACCTGCTGACCTCTCAGAATGCGGGCTGGCAAGGGGTTACGCTCAATACCACCCGCGGGCATTTTTATCGTGCCGCGCTGGAAGGACTGACAGAACAGTTGCAGCGGAATTTGCACACGCTGGAAAAAATCGGTCATTTCCAGGCCTCTGAATTGTTATTGGTTGGCGGGGGCAGCCGTAACGCATTGTGGAACCAGATTAAAGCGAACGTTCTCGGGATCCCTGTCAAAGTGCTGGATGACGCCGAAACCACTGTGGCAGGCGCCGCGATGTTTGCCTGGTCAGGTATGGGTGAATTTACCTCCCCGGAACAGGCTCGTGCCCAGGTGCGCTACCAGTACCGTTACTTCTATCCGCAAACCGAATCCGAACTGACAGGAGTCGAGTAACATGCTCAAAACGATATCACCCTTAATTTCTCCCGACCTGCTGAAGGTGCTGGCTGAGATGGGTCACGGCGATGAGATTATCTTTTCCGATGCCCATTTTCCGGCTCACAGCATGGGACCGCAGGTGATTCGCGCCGACGGTCTGCTGGTCAGCGATCTGCTGCAGGCGATTATTCCGCTTTTTGAACTGGACAGCTACGCCCCGCCGCTGGTGATGATGGCCGCAGTAGAAGGCGACGCTCTCGATCCTGACGTCGAGGCTCGCTATCGTCAGGCGCTTTCCTTGCAGGCCCCCTGCCCAGACATCACGCGTATTGACCGCTATGCCTTTTACGAACGCGCGCAAAAGGCGTTTGCGATCGTTATCACAGGAGAGCGGGCAAAGTACGGGAATATTCTTTTAAAAAAAGGGGTAACGCCATAATCTCTGGTCAGAATGCCCGTCTGATACGGGCATTCTGCATAAGATGAGGATCAGAACATGAAAGCGGCGCGCCAGCAGGCAATTGTAGATCTGCTTACCCACCACAAAAGCCTGACAACCGAAGCCCTGTCTTTGCAGCTAAACGTCAGCAAAGAGACCATCCGCCGCGATCTCAGTGAATTACAAACCCAGGGCAAAGTGCTACGCAATCACGGGCGGGCCAAGGCCATTCATCGGAAAAATCAGGACAGTGGCGACCCGTTTCATATTCGACTCAAAAGTCACTATGCGCACAAAGCGGATATTGCGCGGGAAGCGCTGGCATGGATTGAAGAAGGAATGGTGATCGCCTTAGACGCCAGCTCAACCTGCTGGTATCTGGCGCGTCAGCTACCGGACATCGACATTCTCGTTTTCACCAACAGCCAACCCATTTGCCAGGAATTAGCTAAACGCGAACACATTCAGCTCATCAGCTCTGGCGGCCGCCTTGAACGTAAATACGGCTGTTATGTTAATTCCGCGCTCATCTCGCAGCTAAAATCCCTCGATATCGATCTGTTTATTTTTTCCTGCGAAGGGATCGACAGCGATGGCGCGCTCTGGGACTCCAATGCCACCAACGCAGAATTCAAATCCATTCTGCTTAAGCGCGCATCGCAATCTTTATTGCTGATCGATAAAAGTAAGTTTAATCGTTCCGGGGAGGCCCGGATTGGGCATCTGGATGATGTGACGCATATCGTGTCAGATACACAGCTGATTGAAACAACATAGACCGGATAAGACGTTTACGCCGCCATCCGATCTATGTTTAGCGTTATCGCTCGTCCCGACGACCGCCGACGGCCGCCCACAGACGACGCACGTGTACGGTCACTTCTTCCCGATCATGATACAGCTGACGTGCCTGCATCTGGGCATTGACGCCATGCTCATCAAGCTGTGCCTGGATATAGGCCAGATTCTGCGATACCTCTTCATAACGTTTTTTCATCGGCAGCTTGAGGTTGAAGATCGTCTCGCGACACCAGCCGTTGACCAGCCACTGCGCCATCAGCGCGGCAACCTTCGCTGGCTTCTCCACCATGTCGCACACCATCCATGAGATGTTGTTACGATTCGGGCGATACTTAAATCCGTCTTCGCGCAGCCAGGTGACTTGCCCTGTATCCATCAGGCTTTGCGCCATCGGACCGTTATCCACGGAATAAACCCACATGTTGCGTTTAACCAGTTGATAGGTCCAACCGCCCGGACATGCGCCTAAATCCACGGCATACATGCCGTTGGCCAGACGCTCGTCCCACTCATCTTCTGGTATGAACACATGCAGCGCCTCTTCCAGCTTCAGCGTTGAGCGGCTCGGCGCATCGGCCGGGAACTTCAGGCGCGGAATCCCCATGTAGAACGGGGAGTTATTGTCAGGCCAGGAATAACCGGTATAACAACAGCCAGGAGCGATAAAGAAAACGTGAACCACCGGACGTTTCGGTGTTTCATATTTTGCCAGTACGCCCGCTTCACGCAGCGCCGCGCGCAGCGGTACGGTAAATTTACGGCAGAACTTAACCAGCTCTTTGCTTTCATTGGTGTCGGCGACTTCGACCCGCAGATCGCCGCCTTTTTCCACCACGCCCTGCAACATGCCGACAATTGGCGTAATACGATCTTCCGGCGGTAAATATTGCAGCAGTTCGCCCACAACAAACATCTGACGGGCAAAAATCAGCGAGCTAAACGGCAGTTCTTTCACTAACTTTTCGGCATCGTCCTGCTGATAGCATTCGAAGATCACATAGCCCGCATTGTCTTTTACGCGGGCGAAACCGAAGATTTCCCGACGTCCTGCTTTATCCGTAATTTCTGCGGCGCACTCTTTTTCAAAACCCGGGCGACACAACAATACAACCTTATTCATGGCTAACGCCCTTACGTTTCAATCGAATAGCGCCCACTAGCATCAGCGCCCAGCCTACAAGGAAGCTGAAACCGCCGACGGGGGTAACAAACGCCCACAGGCGTAAATGAGAGAGCGCGAGGCAATACAGGCTGCCGCTAAACAGCACCGTCCCTAATGCCAGGAACACGCTACTCCAGTAAAACCAAATGCTAATGCGTCGCTGCATGGCGACGGCCAGCCCGAAGATAGCCAGCGTATGAAACGCCTGATACTCAAGGCCAGTCTGGATCCAACCCATTTCTACAACACCAAGAGTTTTACTCAGAACATGTGCCCCAAAGGCGCCCAACGCCACAAAGATAAAACCACTTACGGCGGCAAAAATCAGCATAAAACGGCTGGTCATGTTAATACCCTACGTAATTTATTGTTCATAACGAAAGCGGAATTTTTCTTGTTCCGAGGCCGCTTTCGCCAGTATCCACTGACGGAAGGCGGCTATTTTACCCAGTTCTGCCTGACTGTCATGACAAACCAGATAAAACGCGTTTTTGCTGACCAGAACATCGTTAAACGGACAGACCAGACGTCCGGCTTCAATTTCGGACTGCGCCATGACGTTATTCGCCAGCGCAATCCCCTGTCCATGGATAGCAGCCTGTAGCACCATGGCGCTATGGCTGAAGATAGGTCCCTGCTGTACGTTAATATGATTCAGGCCAAGCTGGCGCGTATAGGCTTGCCAGTCACGCCGCGATGCATCGTGCAATAATGTGTGTTTTGCCAGGTCATCCGGCGTCTTCAGTGGTTTATCACCGGTGAGTAACAGCGGCGAGCAGACCGGCAATAAATATTCTGCGTACAATTTTTCAACGCGCAGACCCGGCCAGTTGCCGCGTCCGTAGAAAATTGCCACATCAACATCATCAGCCAGTTTGTCTTCCTGACGGTCCACCGCCTGGATCCTGACATCGATTCCCGGATAAGCTGAGTTAAAGCTAGAGAGTCTGGGCACCAGCCATTGGATCGCGAAACTGGGCAATAAACTAACGGTAAGCGCACCTTTTGCACTGCGTGCCTGAAGTTTACGCGTCGCGTCAGTTAATTGCGAAAAAATCTCTTTGATGTCGAGGAAATAGCTTTGACCTTCTTCTGTTAACAACAGAGATCGATTGCGTCGACGAAACAGCTTCAGCCCCAGGAAATCCTCGAGTGACTTGATTTGGTGACTTACTGCGGCCTGCGTCACAAAAAGCTCTTCCGCTGCGCGGGTAAAGCTCAAATGGCGCGCTGCGGCATCAAAAACACGCAATGCATTTAGGGGTGGTAATCGTTTTGACATGACTTTTAGGCTTTGATGTTAAATGAATTTAACAATTATCTAACAGGATGTAACCTATTAGTTTTTTTTATCTGAGCCATTATAAATTGTCCGTTGAGGTTCTACCAGCAAATACCTATAGTGGCGGCACTTCCTGAAGCCGGAACGAAAAGTTTTATCGGAATGCGTGTTCTGGTGGGCTTTTGGCTTACGGTTGTGATGTTGTGTTGTTGTGTTTGCAATTGGTCTGCGATTCAGACCATGGTAGCAAAGCTACCCTTTTTCACTTCCTGTACATTTACCCTGTCTGTCCATAGTGATTAATGTAGCACCGCCAAATTGCGGTGCTTTTTTTTGTCCGACTTTATGTCGATGGCGACCGGTTAGTTATCCAGTTCTACCATCTCTTTCACATCGGTACGGTTGATCTGCTGTTTGTTGCCGTTAGCGTCTTTATACGAAATCATTCCCGTTTCATTGTCAGTCTGTGGCTTGCCATCAGATACGATTGATCGACCATCGTTGGTGTGCATCACGTAATTCGATCCAGAACAGGCGCTCAGGGCAAAAGTCAGCATACAGGCAGAGATAATTGCGGCAGTCTTTTTCATCTTCTTCTCCTTAAAGCGATTTATGCTATTAAAAACACACTCCGTAACAGGCAAAATTGCTCGCCTAACGCTATTTAGCATAAGACACTGTGAGGACTTTGCCAGGATATCCAGAATATTCCGATGGTTAGCACAACTCTTGTGTCAGCGCCTGTTTTGCGCGACGATCGGTTTATTGAACTGAGGATGATCATGAACGCATTTAATCCCGCGCAGTTTCGTGCGCAATTTCCCGCACTCAACGATGCCGGCGTCTATCTCGACAGCGCTGCTACTGCACTGAAGCCGCAAGCCGTGATTGAGGCGACCCAGCAATTCTATAGCCTGAGCGCCGGGAACGTGCATCGCAGTCAGTTTGCCGAAGCGCAACGCCTGACCGCGCGCTATGAGGCCGCGCGGGAAAAAGCCGCACGCCTGATCAACGCCCCGGATGAGAAAACGATAGTCTGGACCCGTGGCACGACGGAAGCTATCAATATGGTTGCCCAAAGCTATGCGCGTCCGCGCTTACGGCCGGGCGATGAGATTATCGTCAGCGTGGCGGAACATCATGCCAATCTCGTTCCGTGGCTGATGGTGGCTCAGCAAACGGGAGCCAAGGTAGTCAAACTCCCGCTAAACGCCCATTTGCTACCGGACGTTGAGCGTCTGGGTGAACTCATCACTCCGCGCAGTCGCATTCTGGCGCTGGGGCAGATGTCGAACGTCACCGGCGGTTGCCCGGATTTAGCCCGCGCCATTACGCTCGCCCATGCGGCTGGCATGGTGGTAATGGTTGATGGCGCGCAGGGAATTGTGCATTTCCCCGCCGACGTGCAGCAGTTAGATATTGATTTCTATGCCTTCTCGGGCCACAAGTTGTATGGCCCTACCGGTATTGGCGTACTGTATGGTAAGCCAGAATTACTGGAGGCCATGTCACCATGGCTCGGCGGCGGCAAGATGATTAGCGAAGTCAGCTTTGACGGTTTCACCACCCAGGTGGCCCCCTGGAAGCTGGAGGCCGGTACGCCTAACGTAGCTGGCGTCATCGGGTTAAGCGCGGCGCTCGAATGGCTGGCGGACATTGATGTTGCGCAGGCCGAAAACTGGAGCCGGGGTCTGGCGACGCTGGCAGAAGACGCCCTGGCGAAACGTCCCGGTTTTCGTTCCTTCCGTTGTCAGGACTCTAGTCTGTTATCCTTTGATTTCGCTGGCGTTCATCATAGCGATATGGTGACGCTGCTGGCCGAAAATGGCATTGCGCTGCGCGCAGGGCAACACTGTGCGCAACCACTGCTGGCGGAGCTGGGCGTATCCGGGACCCTACGCGCCTCTTTTGCGCCCTATAATACGCAAAGTGATGTGGATGCGTTGGTTGCAGCCGTTGACCGCGCGCTGGAAATATTGGTGGATTAATGACAAGCCCTTTATTCGCCGGACACCCGTTTGGCACAACCGTAACTGAAGAGACGTTGCGTACTACGTTTGCCCCACTCACCCAGTGGGAGGATAAATATCGTCAGCTCATTCTGCTGGGTAAACAGCTTCCGGCGCTGCCAGATGCGCTAAGGGCGCAGGCAAAAGAGATTGCGGGATGTGAAAACCGCGTCTGGCTGGGATACACCCTGCACCAGAACGGCACTCTGCATTTCTTCGGCGACAGCGAAGGCCGTATTGTTCGCGGGCTGTTGGCGGTATTACTCACCGCCGTTGAAGGTAAAACCGCAGCGGAGTTACTGGCGCATTCACCGATGGCGTTATTTGACGAGTTAGGGTTAAGCGGGCAGCTCAGCGCCTCGCGGAGCCAGGGCCTGCATGCGTTGAACGAGGCGATTCTTGATGCTGCCCGGCAAGCCGGATAACGACGGCTGATGCGTCTTATCCGGCCTACAACACCGCACGAACCGTAGGTCGGATAAGCATAGTGCCATCCGACACAATCAACTCTGGCGCGCCGCTTTCGCCATCATCTTCTTCAGCGCATGGGAAACAGCAACAAAGCCAAAGGTAGCCGTCACCATGGTGGCGGCGCCAAACCCTGAGGCGCAATCCATACGTTTCGGCCCTTCCGCCGTCGCCTTCATGGCACACACCGAGCCATCTGCCTGCGGGTAAACCAGCGCCTCGGTCGAGAACACGCAGTCCACGCCCAGCTTGCCTTTACTGTTTTTCACCACGCCAAAATCACTCTTCAGTCGCTCACGCAGCTTGGCCGCCAGCGGATCCTGAATGGTTTTTGCCAGATCAACCACCTGAATCTGCGTCGGATCGATCTGCCCGCCCGCACCGCCGGTGGTTACCAGCGGAATCTTATTGCGCCGACAGTACGCAATGAGCGCCGCTTTCGGGCGCACGCTGTCAATCGCATCGATGACATACGAAAATCCCGCATTCATATATTCAGCAACGTTATCTGGCGTAACAAAATCATCGACCACGTTCACCCGGCACTCCGGGTTAATCTGGCGGATACGTTCCGCCATCACCTCAGCTTTCGCTAAACCAACGTTATCGCGCAGCGCATGGATCTGACGGTTAGTATTGGTGACGCAAACATCATCCATATCGATCAGCGTAATCGCGCCAATGCCGGTACGCGCCAGCGCTTCCGCCGCCCACGATCCCACACCGCCAATCCCGACCACGCAAACATGCGCTCCGGCAAATAACTGCAGCGCATTTTCGCCATATAGCCGCGCCGTGCCGCCAAAACGCTGACGCCAGGCGTCACTGATAACCACAGACATAGAACCTCAAATATAGAAAACAAAAAGAGCGGACAAATACCGCCCTTGATGACTGCATCACTGCCTGATGGCGGCTACGCCTTATCAGGCCTACACAGTAATGTAGGCCGGATAAGCGAAGCGCCATCCGGCAATTAACCGCTAAATACGTTACCCGCGTTGCCGGATGACTTCAGCACCCATACGCGGCCGTAGTGATTATACCACCCGGCACGATGTCCGGCGTCAGCGCCAATGCCCTGATAGATATCAAAGTGCTGGCCTTTAATCGCACCGCCCACGTCCAGCGCCACCATCAGGCGCAGTTCGTACTGACCGGTGAACTTACCGTTATTATCCAGCAAAGGAACTTCCGCCAGTAACGTGGTACCCGCAGGAATGATACTGCGATCAGAAGCCACGGATGCACGGCCAATCAGCGGTACCGCGCTGGCCCCTTTCACCGGCGCAAAAGATTGCGGCTTAAAGAAGACAAACGATGGGTTCTGCTCCAGTAGCTCACGCACTTCGGCCTCGCTGTGCGTTTCTCCCCAGTGGCGAATGGCCTGCATCGACATATCTTCTTTTTTCACTTCGCCACGGTCGATCAACACCTTCCCGATACTGCGGTAGGCATGGCCGTTTTTCCCGGCGTAGCTAAAGAAGTTAAGCGGGCTACCGTCGCCAAAATCGATATAGCCACTGCCCTGAACATCCATAATGAAGTTGTCCATCAGGGAGTTGCTGTACGCCAGAATATAATTATCGCTTAGCGCGCCTGCGTAGATCTCGGCACGAGACGGTAAACGCCCGCGTTTTGGCGGCATGCGGTAGATAGGATACTGGAACTCACCCTGACGCGTGTGGCGCGCCTGAATAACCGGCGTGTAATAACCCGTAAACTGAACGTTACCGTAATTGTCCGCCCCTTCCATTTGCCACGCGTCAATACCAAACTGACGCATGCTGCGCGTATCACCGCCCGCACGTAACCACTGCTGGATAGCGTTGTAGACGTTGCTCTGGTTACCGTACAAACGCGGCGATGCGCTACGGATCTGATTAACCTGCTCGGCGAAATCACCGGCATTGATTGGCGCGCCAACCGCATCAGGCTGGTTCACCAGTGAGAAAGGCTGGGTAAATTTCCCGTCTTTATACTGCTGCCCACGATCGGTGGGTTTTGAGGAACACGCGGCGAGCATCGCAACGACTGCTCCCGCCAGAAGATATTTTGCCCAACGTCCTTTCATTGTTCTCGTCTTATGTTGCCTGAATGCGAGACGAAGATAACAAACCCCCGTACCTAATGAAATGCGTATGCATACCCGAACGCAAATTTTGCGCAAAAAACAATCCAGAATGCGTTGTTTTTGTTCATTTTCACCCTTAAAACGTGATCAAGGTGAAAAAAGGGTTGCATGAAAATGCGAGCAGAGTATAGTGCGCATCCACGGACGCGGGGTGGAGCAGCCTGGTAGCTCGTCGGGCTCATAACCCGAAGGTCGTCAGTTCAAATCTGGCCCCCGCAACCAATTAAAATCAGAAGCAGTAACGTTACTCGATGGAAGAGTAATGACGGACGCGGGGTGGAGCAGCCTGGTAGCTCGTCGGGCTCATAACCCGAAGGTCGTCGGTTCAAATCCGGCCCCCGCAACCAATCATATTTGCTGCAATATTTTTGCAAAGTAGTTCGAATCACAGCAAGGCGGCGACGCAGTGAATCCTTAGGAGCTTACTCCAGTAAGTGACTGAGGTGAACGAGGAAAGCCAACGCAGATGTGGTTTGAAATACGAAGCAAAAAGACGGACGCGGGGTGGAGCAGCCTGGTAGCTCGTCGGGCTCATAACCCGAAGGTCGTCGGTTCAAATCCGGCCCCCGCAACCAACACATTAAACACCTTAACGGGTGTTTTTTTGTATCTGTAGTTCGTTAAAAAAAGCGCTTTTCAGCGCTTTTTTGTTATCCCCTTCTAGCCAGCGTCGCACCATCGGCAAAGTAGGCTTTAATCCCTGCCAGAATCGACTCCGCCACTTCCTGCTGGAAGGTTGCCGTCTTCAGCTTACGCTCTTCTTCGACGTTACTGATAAATGCCGTTTCCACGAGGATAGAGGGAATATCCGGCGCTTTCAGCACCGCGAACCCGGCTTGCTCAACCTGATTCTTATGCAGATTGTTAATTTTACCGAGCTTATTCAGCACCGCTTTGCCAAACTTCAGGCTGTCGGCGATGGTCAGCGATTGCACCATATCGAACATGGTGTGGTCGACATAACGGTCACCGCTTTTGCTAACGCCACCGATGAGATCCGAGGCGTTCTGGGTTTGGGCCAGATATTTTGCCGCGGTACTGGTCGCCCCTTTCGTGGAGAGCGCAAACACCGATGAGCCGCTGGGTTGCCGGCTGGTAAAGGCATCGGCGTGAATAGAGACAAACAGGTCCGCACGCTGTTTCTGCGCTTTCGCCACACGCACTTTTAGCGGAATGAATATATCTTCATTACGCGTCATAAAGACCTTCATGTTGCCCTCTTTCTCAATAAGGGCTCGCAGGCGACGGGCAATTTGCAGTACCACATCTTTTTCACGCGTCTTGTATTTCCCCACCGCACCGGAGTCTTCTCCACCGTGCCCGGGATCCAGCATAATGACAATCGGACGATCGCGCCCCGCTTTACCCGGCTGCGGACCACTTTGCGCAGGCGGCACCTGTTTATCCAGATCGCCCTTGTTGTAATCTTCCAGCAACGCCAGCAGCGGGTCCTGAACATCCTGCGCATTGGCAGGATAAAGATCCATGACCAGACGCTCTTTAAAACCGGCGACGGGAGCCAGGGCAAAGAGTTGCGGCTTCACATTCTGTTTCAGCTCGAACACCATCCGCACGGTCTGCGGGTCAAATTGCCCGACTCTCGCCGACTTAATATAGGGATCGTCAGGACGAATCTGCGCGCCGATGCCCTTAAGCACCGAGTTCAAATTAACGCCTTCAATATCGACAACCACACGCTCAGGATTACTCAGGGCAAACTGTTTGTATTTCAGCAAACGGTTGGATTCCACCGTGACGCGGGTATAACTGGACGCCGGCCAGATACGTACGGCAACGACCTGACTCACGGCAGCCAGACCGACCTGACTGACGCTTAAAAGCCACATAGCACCCGCACCTTGCAGTAAACGACGGCGACTAATTGCTGAATTGGATCCCGACATGCTTCTCCCGAGCAAAAGAAATCTTTATTGAAGTAATACGTAAAACGTCCGAATTGACCGGAAACTTTAGCGAATGACGCATAATCTGTCATCTATAAAAGGGTAAACATTCTTTTTATATTCACGGCATTACTGAAAAAAATCTGCGGCATGGGTAAAAATTACGCTTGCGCACGGCGCCAAAACAGAATAAAAATACACAAATTACGAATAATAATGCAATGAGGGTGTGCCGTGGTGAAGGAGCGTAGAACCGAACTGGTACAGGGATTCCGCCATTCTGTTCCCTATATCAATACCCATCGGGGAAAAACGTTTGTCATTATGCTGGGCGGCGAAGCCATCGAGCATGAAAACTTTTCCAGTATCGTCAATGACATTGGGCTTCTTCATAGCCTCGGCATCCGCCTTGTCGTGGTCTATGGCGCACGACCGCAGATTGATGCCAATCTTGCGGCGCATCATCATGAACCGGTGTACCACAAAAATACGCGCGTCACCGACGCTAAAACGCTGGAGCTGGTCAAACAGGCTGCGGGATTACTTCAGCTTGATATTACCGCCCGCCTGTCGATGAGCCTGAATAATACGCCATTGCAGGGTGCGCATATCAATGTGGTCAGCGGGAATTTTATTATCTCCCAGCCGCTGGGCGTTGATGACGGCGTGGACTACTGCCATAGCGGGCGTATTCGTCGTATTGATGAAGAGGCCATTCACCGTCAACTGGACAGTGGCGCGATAGTCCTGATGGGACCAGTCGCCGTTTCCGTTACCGGTGAGAGCTTCAATCTGACGTCAGAAGAGGTCGCCACGCAGTTGGCTATCAAACTGAAAGCGGAGAAAATGATTGGTTTTTGCTCCTCCCAGGGGGTCACCAACGATGATGGCGATATTATTTCCGAATTGTTCCCTAACGAAGCCCAGGCGCGCGTCGAGTCACAGGAAGAGAAAGGTGACTACAGCTCAGGCACGGTGCGCTTCCTGCGCGGTGCGGTGAAAGCTTGTCGCAGTGGCGTACGCCGCTGCCACCTGATCAGCTATCAGGAAGATGGCGCATTGCTGCAGGAACTGTTCTCCCGCGATGGCATCGGTACGCAAATCGTGATGGAAAGCGCCGAGCAAATTCGCCGCGCCACCATTAACGATATCGGTGGCATTCTGGAGCTGATCCGTCCGCTGGAACAACAAGGCATTCTGGTCCGCCGCTCCCGCGAGCAACTGGAAATGGAGATCGACAAATTCACCATTATTCAGCGCGATAACCTGACTATCGCCTGTGCCGCTCTGTATCCTTTCCCTGAAGAGAGGATTGGCGAAATGGCGTGTGTGGCGGTACATCCGGACTACCGTAGTTCGTCACGCGGGGAAGTATTGCTGGAGCGGATCGCCGCGCAGGCCCGGCAAATGGGACTGAGTAAGCTGTTCGTACTGACCACCCGCAGCATCCACTGGTTCCAGGAGCGCGGCTTCACGCCAGTGGATATCGACCTGCTGCCGGAAAGCAAGAAAGAGATGTACAACTATCAGCGGCGCTCAAAAGTGCTGATGGCGGATTTGGGGTAAGAGTGGTTGCCGGATGCGGCATAACAGCCGCATCCGGCCTACAGCTACATCATGCCGTCATTAAATAACGCCGACAGTCCGCTGCGGCGTTCCGTACGCATGACAATTGCCCCGCCCAATATTCGTTCATCGGCATACAGCGACAGACGGCGGCGCGCGCGGGTTACGGCGGTATAGACCAGCTCGCGGGTAACCACGGGGGAATGCTGGCTGGGTAAAATCAACGCCGCATGGTCAAACTCAGATCCCTGCGATTTATGTACCGTCATCGCCCAGGTGGTTTCATGCTCAGGCAAGCGGCTGGGTTGCACCGACTTAATCGAACCGTCCGGCAGCGCAAACCACACCCTCAACCCTTGTCCACGCTCGAGGGCAATACCAATATCACCGTTAAATAACCCCAGCGAACTGTCATTGCGCGAAATCATCACCGGCCTTCCCTCATACCAACGACTGTGCGTCGAACGGCGAATTTTACGTTTTTGCGTCATCACCTGCTCAATGCGTTCATTCAAACCGCCAACGCCAAACGGGCCTTCCCGCAAAGCGCATAACAGCTGATACTCATTGAAGGCCTGAATGATGGCATCCGGCGCGGCGCCCTCGTGCAGTAAATCCAGGTAGTGCCCATAACCGGCCAGCGCCTCATCCAGCATCGCGGCGTAATCTTCACTGCTGTGTAACGTGCGTTTTTCGATATCGCTGAATCCCTGCTGGAAAACCGTTTTTACCGCAGCTTTGTCACCGCGATTAATCGCAGCAGCCAATTGACCGATCCCAGAGTCACTGCCGAAACGGTAGCTTTTTTGCAGCAGACACAAGCTGTCACGCAACGCCGCCGCCTGAGTACCCACTCCCGCCGGAATAGCGCTACCGGTCAGGCGACTAAGCTGCCGGGCACGTTCCGGGGTAAATCCTTCGCTGACAAAAGCACAAATATCCCCGAGCACCGCCCCCGCCTCGACGGAGGCAAGCTGGTCACGATCGCCGAGAAAAATCACCCGCCCGTGCGACGGCAGGGCATCGATAAGGCGCGACATCATCGGCAAATCAATCATTGAGGCTTCATCCACCACCAGCACATCTACATGCAGCGGATTCCCCGCGTGATGACGCAGGCGCTGGCTGCCAGGCTGAGCGCCTAATAACCGATGCAGCGTACTGGCATCATCGGGAATGCGTTTCTTTTGCTCATCGGTAAGCGGCAGTTCTCGCAGCGCCGCCCCCAGCGAGGCGGTCAGACGCGCAGCCGCTTTTCCCGTTGGCGCCGCCAGACGAATACGGCAGCGTTCACCGTCCGCCATCTGGATCAACGCCGCCAGAAGCCTCGCGACCGTTGTCGTTTTTCCAGTACCCGGTCCGCCGGAGATCACTGATATACGGCGGGTCAGCGCCACAGCAGCGGCCACCTTTTGCCAGTTAACGCCTTCCGATGATGGAAACAGTGCCTCCAGCGTGTCGGTCAGCCGTTGTTCATCCACCTCAATAGCGTGGTTAACTTCACTGAAAAAACGTGCCACCGCGCGTTCGTTATGCCACATGCGGTTCAGATATAAACGATCGCCGTACAGCACCAGCGGGGTCGGTTGCTCGCCACGGCTTACTGCCCCGGAGGCCAGCAAACATTCAGCCCAGTCTTCAGGCTCGCCCATCTCAGCAAGCCAGGCGCTTAACAGAGGATGAGCATCTTCGCGTAAGGATAATCGCGAAAGCGGTAAGCAGACGTGCCCTTCTCCGGCTTCGCGGCTGAGCAATGCCGCAGCCAGCGCAACCGCAGGATTGTCATTTCCGGCAACTGCCAGCGCAAACTGGGCATCCAGAGGCCGGAGCTGTTTTTGCTCAACGGCTTGCAGTAATCGTTTCTGGATTGTCATGACATCTCCTCCAGCTCCGCACCGGCAAACATCTCATCCATCAAAGCGATCAATTCGCCGTCTGGTCGGGTGGCGTAAATTCCCTGCTGCGGATCCTGACCATCAACGCCCCGCAGGAAAAGATAGATAACGCCGCCAAAATGGCGTTCATAATCATAATCAGCAATGCGATGGCGTAAGTAGCGATGCAGCGCCAGGGTATAAAGTTGATATTGCAGGTCGTAGCGATGCGCCTGCATAGCTGAGGCCATCGCCTGCTGCGTGTAGGCTGCGCTGTCTTCACCCAGCCAGTTAGATTTGTAATCAAGCAGGTAATAACGTCCCTGGTGGCGAAACACCAGGTCAATAAACCCTTTAAGCATGCCGCGTACCTGCATAAAATCCAACGCGGGGCAGCCCGCTGAAAGCGGATCGTATTTACGGATCAACGCATCAAGTCGGCTGGCCATCAGCGGCTGCGAAATCGGCAGATAAAACTCCATCTCCACCTGTTTTTCACGGGCGGAAAGTTGGCTCAAACTGACGCCCGTCTCGTTGAGAGGCGCCTGCAAAATGGCGTCCAGCCATGCGGTCAAAACCGGCGTCCAATGCGCGTCATAACCGCCCAGGGCCAGTTTTTCCTCGACCCAATGCGGATCTACCGGTTGGGTAAAATCAAGGTCCTCAAACAGGCTATGCAAAAACGTGCCCGGCGAGGCGCCGCGCGGAAATTGATGCGGGGTGAGTCCTGACTCCGCAATGACCTCGCCAACGCCTGCGGCATCAACATCCAGGCGCGGGATCAGATCCTGCGCGATTCCATGTCCGCGCTGTTGCAGGCCGGAATAACTGGTCACGCGCCAGCCGTCGCCGGGGGTACGTTGCAGTGTTCTCACACTCAATGTGGCGCTGACCGGCTGTGCAACCTGCCAGCGCTCACCGTCAGGTTGACCTGGCGTCAGGCAGACAATATCGTCACAACCCAGCGCTTCAATCGCGCCACGCAGCCCCACGGCATCCATTGACTCACCTTTTTGCAACAGACGGCCAAGGGCGCTCTGATGCACATCGGTATCCCCTTTTTTATCGCCCCGACGACGTACCAACGGCGCAACGCCAAGGCTGCAGTGCCATACCGAACGGGTTAGCGCAACGTAGAGCAAGCGCAGGTCTTCCGCCAGGCGTTCAGCCTCTGCCAGCTCAACGCTCTCCCTGGCGTCACTGAGATCCAGTACCGCTTCAAAGGAGCTGCGATCGTGGTAGAACGCCTGATCCTGGACGCGGAAATTCGTGATAAACGGCAGCCAGACCAGCGGATATTCCAGCCCTTTCGATTTATGAATAGTCACGATTTGTACCAGATGCTTGTCGCTTTCCAGTCTGAGCTGCTGGCTGGACGCATTGCTGTCCGGTTCAAGAATATGCTGGGACAACCAGCGCACCAGCGCATGCTCGCTTTCCAGTTGCGATCCCGCTTCCTGGAGCAGTTCGCTGATATGTAAAATATCAGTCAGGCGGCGTTCGCCCCCTGCCGTCGCCAGCAGATTTTCCGCAATCTGGCGGTTTGTCATCAGCGCACGCAGCATCGGCATGACGCCGCGTTTATGCCAGATTTGACGATAGCCATCGAATTCTTCAACTACCGCATCCCAGGCATTCTCGTCGTTATTTAATGCTTCAATATCCTGCGCATTCAGCCCCATCATTGAGGTCGCCAGCGCGCTACGCAGCGTGTTTTCCCGTTCCGGCGTCATCACACCTTGCAGCATCCACAGCAATTCCTGCGCTTCCAGCGTTTCAAATACGCTGTCACGGTTGGAAAGGTAGACGGAGGGAATCGCCAGTTGCGTCAGGGCATCGCGGACCAGCGCCGCCTCCTGGCGGCTACGAACCAGTACGCTGATGTCTGAGGCGCGTACCGGCCTGGATGCTTTACCGCTCACCAGTTGCGCATCACCAGAGTGTCCGGCCTTAAGCCAGTCGCGAATTTGCGTTGCGCACACTTGCGCCATGTAGTTCTGGTAGTCACCAACGCCACAACTTTCCCCTTCCATCAGCCACATACTCATTGCGGGCTGTGTTTCACCGTGTAAAACAAACCGTAGCGACTGGTTTTTCTCTGCAAATTTTACCGGGCTAAAGGGGATTTCGCGGAACATAAAGGCGTCGTCCATCTGGCTGAAAAGCGTATTCACGCTATTGACCATGCCGGGGGCAGAACGCCAGTTGGTGTCGAGCGTATAATGCGCGCTGACTTCGCTGCGCGCCTTCATATAGGTGAAGATATCCGCGCCGCGAAACGCATAAATAGCCTGTTTGGGATCGCCAATCAGCAGCAGCGCGGTCTCTGGCTGATGCTGCCAGATCCGGCGGAATATGCGGTACTGCTGCGGATCGGTATCCTGAAATTCATCGATCATCGCGACCGGGAAACGGGTACGGATAGCCGCCGCCAGCGCATCGCCGCTTTCACTGCGCAACGCCGCATCCAGACGGCTGAGCATATCGTCAAAGCCAAGCTCGCCGCGTCGGCGCTTCTCTTCGGCAACCGCGGTGCGGATTTCCGCCAGCGCCCGGGTAATCACCAGATCGCGGAGAGTTAACGGTTCGCTAAGCAGTTCATCAATGGCGACGAAAAGCGAGTGCTGAGGCGTTACGCCACCCGTTTTGGTGCGCTCTTGCAGAAAACGCTGTGAAAATTTCTCCAGTGCGTCAGGAAGCTGGTAACTCTGGGTTTCTTCCTGCGCCCATGCGCTGATCTTTTCGATCCACTTACCCTGGTTACCGCGATTAAATTTACGCCGGTCGATCCCTGAGGCTTCCAGCAGACCGTCAAGCTCATCAACGGAATCACGCCATTGCTGCTTAATCAGGTTAATGCGGACGAGAATTTGTTCGTGCCGGGAGGCCAGCGTTTCGTCATCTGGCGGCGGAGCCTTGATTACCGGCGCTTCCCCCTGCAGATAGCGATTGATATCACTCAATAGCGCCTGAGGACCTTTCCACGTTTCAAAAATAACCTGCGCAATGTCGCGGGACAACGGATAGCAATGCCGCCGCCAGAAGTCCGCGCACGCCTGATAACGCAGCAGTGATTCGTCTTCAATCAGTTGCTGTTCAAACAGCATGCCTGACTCAAAGGCGTTGAGGCTGAGCATGCGCTGACAAAAACCGTGAATGGTAAACACCGCCGCTTCATCCATCTGTCTCTCAGCTAATAGCAGCCACTGGGCGGCCTGTTTTTTATCGGCTATTTCGTCTAACAAACGAGCATATAGCGGGTTGTCGGTGGTTTCGCGCAGACAGGCAATGCGCAGCTCATGAATGTTGCTACGAATTCGGCCACGCAGCTCTTCGGTGGCCGCCTCGGTGAAGGTGACCACGAGCAGTTCTTCGACGGTCAGAGGACGTGGAAAGGCGGCAGAGCCGCCCAGTCCAAGCAGTAAACGTAAATACAGGGCGGCGATGGTAAAGGTTTTACCGGTGCCCGCAGAGGCTTCAATCAGGCGCTCGCCCGTCAGGGGCAAGCGCAGTGGATCAAGGGACTCAGCGGCATCATTCATTCTTGTCACTCATCAGGGGTAAGGTTTGCTGCAACGCGCTGACGGTCTGCCACACTTTCCAGCCTTCCGGGCGCACGTATTCTGCTTTCCCGTTCTGACTGCCGGAAACCTGTGACAGTATCGCCATGCCTTGCGGCTCAACCACCGCCTGATGGAAGAAGTCGGCAAGTTTTTGCGGCGTCAGCAGTTTAATCTGAGCCACTATTTTATCACGTGAATCGAAGCGCATATTGCCGCGATCAAAATCTTTGCTTAACTGTGAGGCTTCTTCCCCCAGCGTTTGCGGCGCCTGTAGCATTTGCGCAATGATCGCCTGCTGAATTTGCGCAAACTCTTCCGGTTTCATTGCCCGCAGCTTCGCTTCCGCCGTCGGGAAAAATGCTTTATAACGCTCCCAGAGGTAAGACGGTTGCTTATCACTGCTTTGTAACAGGAACCCCATACCCCACTGACGACCAACGCTCATCGGGAAAGCAAATACGGCGTAACCTAACTGCTCTTCAGTACGCAATTGATTGTAAAACCACGGCTGAACAATTTGCCCTAACATGGCGCTGTAGGCTGAACTGCTGTATTCGTCATAGCCAGTTGGCACAAATACCGCCGCCAGCGCAGAATCCGTGCTGCTGCCCGCTTTCTCAAAGATGACGGACTGCTTCTTGTCCACGACCACTTCTTTGTTCCGGCACCACTGCGAACCATTCGCGCCAAGCTGTTTCTGAATATCCTGCGCCATGGTTGTAGCCTGAGCTTTGCTCATATTACCTACCACCAGGAATTCAGGCCGCGCCCCCGCTTTTAAAGCATCGCGGTAGGACATCACCTCTTTCAACGTAATGGATGGCAATAACGCGCGACGTTCATCGCGTGGGAAATAGGGCACCTGAGACAGCATTTGCACCGGCATAATCGCCTGATCGTAGGCTTTACCTTTTTCCGCAGAGTCCATCATCTGAGCGTACCAGGATTTCGCCTGTGCCAGTTGTTCATCCGTTGAGGTGTAGCTGAAATAACCGCTCAATAAAGCCTGAAAAAGCTGCGGCAGACGTTGAGTGTAGCCATTAGCGTTAAGCATCAGACCATTGTTAGCGTTGGTCGAAAAACCTATTCCACCCACCGATGCCTGGTTGCTTAACTGATCGAGCGCGATTCCCGCCAGGTAATCGTTCAGGGCGAATAATACCTGGTTGCGCGCGCTGTCCATCGCTTTCGGGTTACGCAGGATCACGCTGACATCAGCCTTCGGCTCGCTGGCAAAATACTGGCTCGGCGCATACACCACGCGCAAATCCGGCTCATCGACGATCAGTTCCGGGTGAGCGTATTTTTTATCCGCTTTGATCAGCGTGAAATCATCCGGAATGTAGGGGTTCAGCTCTGGCAAAGACAGCGCAATGCCCTGTGCTTTTTGCTGCCAGTCAGCAAAGGTTTTGTCGCTGATTTTGTCCACCTGATAAGGCGCATCGACAAAATAAGCGGTTTTATTATGCGGTTCTTTCGCGCTGATATACCAGATACGCGCATTCTGCGGCGTCATCATTGCCAGACGTTGCGCAATGGCTTGCGCATCATATTGGTCGGCAATATTCACCGCATCCAACGTATGCTCGACGGGAACGCGGATCATGGTATCAGCCAACCATTCCACGTAGTCCATATCACGAGTGATTGAAGGATAACGGAAATCGAGATCCAGCACGTGCGCCAGTTCGTTAAAGTAGCGTTTATCGACGCCTTTCTCACGTAACAGATTGAGATAGCTAAAGATGGCCGCGACAACTTCATCGCGGTTCGCCAACCCTTTGTCGGTTAACGTCGCAGAAATGGCTAACACCCCGCTGTTACCATTAACAACCGGGTCGGAATCGGCACGAATGCCCTCCACCAGCCCCTGTTTTTGCAGCCAGTCGGACAGCGTACCAGGGCTACGATTGCCAATCAGGTAGGTTATCAGTTCATCCGTTTTACTGCGAAACTTTGCGCTGTTGTTATCGATACGAAACTCGACGCGCAAGACTTTACGCGGCATTGCCGGCACATAGTGGATGATGATGCCTTTCTGCGCGTCGGTGACAACCGGTACGGTAATTTCCGGTTTTTCGATATTTCTGTTCGGTACGCGGCCGAAAGTATCAGCGGCTATCCGCGCCAGCTCTGGCAATGGTTTATTGCTATAAATCACCGCCTTCATCAGGTTCGCGGAGTAGTATTTTTCATGAAATTTTTGTAAGGCCAGCACCACCGGGTTACCCGGTTTATCGCTTAATGTCTCCAGATTTCCGCCGGAGAAACGCGAGCCAGGGTGCGCCGGGTTGATCGTCTCAGCGCTGACCTGCGCCATACGCATCCCATCCCGGGTACGCGCCAGCGTCAGCTCGGAGTTCACCGCGTTACGCTCGCGATCGGCATATTTTTTATCCAGCAACGGATCGGCGATCGCGTCCGCCAGTCGATCCACTGCCCCCACCAGCGCGTCGTTTTCGACTTCAAGATAAAAAGCCGTACGGTAAGGCGCTGTGCTGGCGTTGTGGCTGCCGCCATGCATTTTCAGGAATTCAGCCAGGCTGTCGGGCTGCGGGTATTTTTTCGAGCCCATCAGACACATGTGTTCGAGATAATGCGCCAGCCCCTGATGATCGTCCGGATCTTCCAGCGAGCCAACAGGTACCACCAGTGCAGAAAGGGATTTCACGGCCTGCAGATCGGATACCAGTAACACGACCATGCCGTTATCAAGGCGCACGGCCTGATACTGGCGGGTATCTTTATCGCTTTTACGGATGGTTTCAGCTAAAGGCTGCCAACCGGTATCTGCCTGACTTACGGGAACCCAAAGGGCGACGAACAACAATAATGCGCTGAACCAGGTGCTGCGGGGCATTCACAAACCTCATCATTAACGTATTCACCTGTTCACTGCAAACCACGTATCAATACGTGGCCTGAACAGGGCAAGACTTTGTGCTGAACAAGTCAGCATCTTCTCTTTGTAAGAATCAGTCCGTGACAGAATGCGCATCATAGTGGAAGCTATCGAATTGCGCAATTTTTATACAGCTATCAGGACTGGTTAAAGCGAAAAATCGGTAACAGATAGCGCTGTGACTGTAAAACAATGCGTTCCAGCGTCTCGGCATCCAGTTGACGCCACAGGCGCTGATACCAGATATCATCGCCTTCGCCACGAACCATCATGTTGCCTTCATAAGCCTGCAAAAACTTACTGCGCGCTTTTTGCAGCGTATCGTCGTCATCTAACATGGCATCATTTGCAGCGTCATAACAGGTTTTTATCCATGCGCCGCCGCTTTCCGGTAATACCAACAATGGCGATGACATGCCTTCCCGATATCCCTCAATGAGTTGCGACAAATACAGCTGCGCCTGTTCTTCCGGCAGTGGCGGAAAACGCCATTCTCCGTCTTTACGCAGGAACAGCCGACTCTCTCCCGTACCGCCACTGGCACAATAGACAAGATGTTCCAGCCAAAGTTGCACTCCCTGCGCAATGCTTATCAAAGATGGACGCCAGCGCAACAAACCGTCCTCTTGCACCTGCGGTAGCCAACCGGTGATTTGCACGCCGTTACAGTTAAGATCGATCTCCATACTCTGACAGGGCTGACGACAGGCGATAATGCGTTCAGCCAGCGACTGCATCTCCTGACGCTGCGTATCCCACAGAATTTCACCAAATGACCCATAGGGCAGCACGCCTGCCGCACGAAAACGGCGAAATAGTTGTTCAGCATCGTTCTCTTCAACCAGCGTGTTAAGCAATTGCTGATTAAGCTGATAGCGAGTTAATCCTTCCAGAACAAAAGGTTCTGTTTCTGGGATCTCACTTTCTTCAGCGCGAAAGTTGACCTGCAAACGCATCTGGAAAAAGGCCCGTACCGGATGAGCCCAAAAACGCTGTAGCGTTTCCAGCGTTAACGTGGCTGGCATTTCAAAGGGGAGAGGCTGCACAAAATCCGTGTGCGCTTTTCCTGACAAGCTCGCCGCAGGCAGCCACTCCCGGGCGTAGCTTTGCTGTTCGCCGGGCTGATAGTTTTGTGCGTCAAAAGGCATGCGGGTATGCAGACGGGTAATGTGCGCTTTTACCCTGGCCTCGCTTTGATCGCAGGTCAACGATTCATCGCCCGGCAGATAATGGCTTTGCCCGATGTAATCCATCAGTTCCTGCACTAATACCGACGGGAAGCGTTCGCTGTTGTCCTGAATTGAGCGGCCAATGTAGCTGATGTAGAGCGTTTGCTGCGCCGAAATTAACGCTTCGAGGAACAGATAACGGTCATCATCGCGACGGCTGCGATCGCCCCGCATCGGTTTTTGGCTCATCAGATCAAAGCCCAGCGGCGCAAGCTGACGCGGATAAACGCCATCGTTCATACCCAGCAGACACACAACCTTAAAAGGAATGGAGCGCATCGGCATCAGCGTACAAATGTTAACAGGCCCCGCCAGGAAGCGCTGGCTAATGCGTTCCTGGTCGAGACGCTGCGCCAGCTCATCACGTAGCAAGGAAAGCGGTACGGCATCACCATACTCAGCCCCCAGCCCTTCACTAATAATTGCCTGCCACTGCTGTTCAATCAGCGTCATCGCCGCTTCGGTATCCGCATCCGGCAGGAAGAAATCATTAAGCATGTCCCGACAAACGGGTAGCCACTCTTCCAGCGGGCGCTCCTGCGCCAGTCCACGACGCCAGAGATTAAGCTGCATCAGCAACGAGGCCAGATGCCCTACCAGCTCGGCAATCAAACCGCTCGACTCATCGTAGGGCAATACCGATTGCCACTCGCCCTGGGCGCTTTCCATCGCATAGCCGAGCAGCATGCGCGTTAAACCAAATTGCCAGGTATGCTGACCCGTTGGCGGCAGTTCCAGCTCGCGCACGTTATCGTCGTCAATTCCCCAGCGAATACCTGATTCATTGACCCACAAACGAAGATAGCGCAGACCTTCTTCATCAATATTGAAACGTGCCGCCAGCACGGGTACATCCAGTAATGCCAGCACATCCTCAGAGACAAAACGGCTATCCGGCAGCGAAAGCAGACTGATAAAGGCCTGTAAGACGGGATGGGACTGGCGTGCCCGACGGTCGGAAATCGCATAGGGTAAGTAACGGTCGGCTGGCGCGCTGCCAAAAACCGCCTGAATGAACGGGCTATAGCTGTCGATATCCGCCACCATCACGATAATGTCGCGCGGCGTCAGCGTGGGATCTGCTTCCAGCATTGCCAGCAGTCGGTCATGAAGAATTTCCACTTCACGCTGAGGGCTATGGCAGACATGGAAAGTCACGCTGGTGTCGTTCGCATCAAGCAGCCGTTTGTTGTCGCTCCGGGAATACTCGTCCAGCGTAACGCCCGCCACGGCCCGGCTTTGTAACTCGAGAATATCCGACTGAATGTTATGCAAAAGATTGTCTGGGGTTATATCGACAAACGCATCCAGCTCCTGGCTGTTTTCCAGTTCTGAAAGCAGATAAATATAATCACGTCCCAACTTGCCCCACGAGGCTAACATCGGGTTGCCTACGTCCTGCTCACCATCACTGTTAAACAATCCTGCCGCATTCTGAGTATCACGAAACAGCGGCAGGTGACGTTCTTCAAAACTGTGCCGACGCTGACGCGCCAGCAGCTTTGCCAGCCAGGCGGGATCTTTAATGTCACCCCAATAGTAGCGACAAGGGTTGGTAAATAGCAGATGAATATCAATATGCTTACCCAACGCCTGCAATGCCTGCAGGTAAACCGGCGGTAGCGCCGAAATTCCGCAAATAAAGACGCGAGAAGGCAGCCCCTGCGGACATTCAGACGCATTTTCCAGGGTGTTAATAAATCGCTGATATAAATTGGCGCGATGCCAGCGCGGTTGGCCCAGTTCAGCGGTGTATTCCACCAGTGCTTTCCACAACGGCGCCTGCCATGCCTGAGCCTCGCCGAGTCCTTCAATCTGGCGCCCCGCTTCCCACTGAGTTAACCAGTCAGGGCGATAAACTAAATACTGATCGAAAAGGTCCGCCGCGCGTGAGGAGACTTGAAACAGCTTACGTTTATCGGTGTCGTCCGTCAGATAGTGTCGCAGCAGTGCGAAGTCATCGTTATCCAGCAACTGCGGCAGCAGAGTCATTAACTTCCAACTCATGCTCTGTTTGCTGAACGCGCTCTCTTTCGGGATATCCGGCAACACGCGCACAAACATATCCCAGATAAAACTCGCGGGCAGCGGGAAATCGATGTTGGCGGCGATACCAAATTTCTGTGCAAGGGTCATCTGTAGCCATTGCGCCATACCGGTACTTTGCACCAGGATCATTTCCGGTTCAAAGGGGTCGTCCAACCGCTCGCGCTCAACAATAAACTCCATTAACGCTTCCAGCACATCCAGACGATTGGAGTGATAGACCCTTAACATAGCGGCTCCTGACTACTGACGGTTCGGGCAATGCAGACGTGTCATTTGACCTTGCCTGCCCAGGGGTGAAGAAATTTTAACGCTGATGCTGACACATCCTGCTCCCGTTGTCTGCATTCGGTTAACCTGCCAGTTCACAGGAGGTGAAAACGGATACAGCTGGGTTTGTTGCCAGGCGTGATGCCAGAGTTGCTGATACTGGTTTCTGACGATAAAACTGTTCATCGACGCCCGCTGGTATCCCGATAGTGCGGTCACAACCATGATCATCAGCACCATTGCCAACATCACTTCCGGCAGGCTAAAACCACGTTGTCTGTTCAGGGGATCTGGCATAACGCTACCGCCTTTAACGGACAAAAATCGCTCCAGCCATGCGGCGAAAATTTGATATTGCCATCGATAACCTCTCCCTGACGCCATAGCGATACCTCTTCATAATGAGCGATAAGCAGCACGGAGTTTTCAGTAAGTCGTCGCAGGCAAACCGCGACATCCTGCCCGGTATAACGCCGACACTGTACCGTCGGTTGTAAGCCCCAGGGCTGCATGCGTCCCCATTCGATAGCCGATTGCACTACCGCCTGCCGCTGCAAAGACCGACTTTCCGATGTAACACGCGATGCGAAGCTCGCTTCTTGTCGGCTAACACCCTGCAGTAACAGGCTGCCGAGCACCAGCAATAGCAGAACCATCGCCAGTGATGAAACACCTCGCTCACTATTCACAGGTTGAAACCTGTCACACTGTAAAAGGCTTCAATGACTTTTTGTGGTTCGACGTTGCTCACTCCACGCAAACGCAACGTAAGGAGTGGTTGAAATCCGCGAATATTCACGCGCTCAACCTGAAATGCCTCAATCTGAATGGTGGCCGGATCGGTCATTTTCTCCCACCCTTTTCCATTACAACCAGTTGCTCCCCGCAGGGTCTCCAGTACTTTGTCCTGTAAACGAAATCCGATGACATCAGCCTCTTTCGCGGGACTATTCTCCCAAACGCCGTTACCGTTGGCATCCCAACGGGCAATGACACAGTCGCCCTTAGCCGACATCACCAGTCCCTCTCCGACACAGGTTCCCCGGCAATACCCTGCCCGCTGAAGATGTTTTGCCACGGTATAAACCCGCTGCCATATTTCATCTTCCAGCGCTAACTGGCGCGTATTGCGCAGGATCTCTCGCTGCAGAGCGGGTAAAAATCGCGCAGCGCTAAGCAGTAAAATGCTGGTGATCGCCATAGCAATGAGCACCTCCAGCAGTGAAAAACCCCGCTCGTTTACTGACATGGCCTGGCCTCATCGCGTTCGCAAAGTCTGATTCGCCCCCAGCCTGACACCACCACGCGCCATTCCCCTGTCGCATTTTTCAGGCGAATATGCCCAGCCCATGCCGTATTACGCAGTCCAAAAAATGCCAGTGAAGGCGTTATCTCTGCCATTTCGACATCGTCCCATAGCGGTGCAAACACCAGCGGTGAAGTCGGTTTACACCCGCCTTGTGAAGCCGCAGAACTGACCAGACACCAGGATGTGCCATCCCGCATCACGCTGATGACGTGATCGCGGTTACGCCAGTTAGCATCTTCACGCAGTTGCAGCAGGTAATCCCGCACCTGACAGGCGGTCTGCCACAGGCGCTGTTGCTGTTGCCAGTACTGCCAACCATACAACCCGGACGCGCCTAGCGCCGCGACAATCAGCATCGCAATCAGGGTTTCGAGAAGCGTGTAGCCTTGTTGTTTTTTCATGCCGCCAGTATGGCGCGAGGAAAATGAATAACGAGCGGGAAATTCGGTTTCTACGGCGAGCTACGAGGAATATTTGACGCGTTGCAGCGCGTTGCAATATTTCAGGAACCCGCGCCGAAGAATGAAATGACAGACAAAAAAACCGACGCGCGAAGGCGTCGGTTGTGACAGCATCAAGCCCGGTTAGATAGCTACTGGCGCTTTAATACCTGGATGTGGATCGTAGCCTTCAATTTCGAAATCTTCGAAACGATAATCAAAGATAGATTCAGGCTTACGTTTGATGACCAGCTTCGGCAACGCGCGCGGTTCGCGGCTAAGCTGCAGATGCGTTTGATCCATATGATTGCTGTACAGGTGCGTGTCGCCGCCGGTCCAGACAAAATCGCCCACTTCAAGGTCGCACTGCTGCGCCATCATGTGTACCAGTAAGGCGTAGCTGGCAATGTTGAACGGCAGACCGAGGAACACATCACATGAACGTTGATACAGCTGGCAAGAGAGCTTGCCATCCGCCACATAGAACTGGAAGAAAGCATGGCACGGCGCCAGCGCCATCTTATCCAGCTCACCAACGTTCCATGCCGAAACGATGATGCGGCGAGAATCCGGGTCATTTTTCAGCTGGTTTAGCACCGTGGTGATCTGGTCAATATGGCGACCGTCCGGCGTTGGCCACGCGCGCCACTGTTTGCCATAAACCGGGCCTAAATTACCGTTTTCATCCGCCCATTCATCCCAGATTGAGACATTGTTTTCATGCAGGTAGGCAACGTTAGTGTCACCCTGCAAAAACCACAGCAGCTCATGAATGATCGAGCGTAAATGGCAGCGTTTAGTCGTAACCAGCGGGAACCCTTCCTGCAGATTAAAACGCATCTGATGGCCAAAAATGGAAAGCGTTCCGGTTCCGGTACGGTCGTTTTTCTGTGTGCCTTCATCCAGCACTTTTTGCATCAGTTCTAAATACTGTTTCATGGTTCCTCAGGAAACGTGTTGCTGTGGGCTACGGCGGTACGCCCAAACCATCATAATAATGCCTGCGACAATCATCGGGATAGAGAGGATCTGTCCCATGCTGATGTACTGCACCCAGGTGCCGGTAAACTGTGCATCCGGCTGGCGGAAGAATTCAACGATAATACGAAACGCGCCATAACCAATCAGGAACAGACCGGACACCGAGCCCATCGGGCGCGGTTTACGGATGTACAGATTAAGAATGATAAACAGTACAACCCCTTCCAGCGCCATCTCATAAAGCTGAGATGCGTGACGCGGCAGCGAGCCGTAGGTATCAAAAATAGACTGCCACTGCGGGTTGCTTTGCAGCAGTAAAATATCTTCGGTACGGGAACCCGGGAATAGCATGGCATACTTGAAATTCGGGTCGACGCGTCCCCACAGTTCACCGTTGATAAAGTTGCCCAGACGCCCTGCTCCCAGACCAAACGGGATCAGCGGAGCGATGAAATCAGAAACCTGGAAGAACGAACGCTTGGTGCGTCTGGCGAAGATAATCATCACCAGAATCACACCGATAAGCCCGCCGTGGAAGGACATGCCGCCATCCCAAACGCGGAACAGATACAGCGGATTATCGAGGAACAATGGGAAGTTATAGAACAGTACGTAACCAATACGCCCACCGAGGAAAACCCCGAGGAAGCCTGCATACAGTAAGTTTTCTACTTCATTTTTAGTCCAGCCACTACCCGGCCGATTAGCACGGCGCGTCGCCAGCCACATCGCGAAAATAAAACCCACCAAATACATCAAGCCGTACCAGTGAAGCGCGACGGGTCCGATTGAGAAAATGACCGGATCGAAATCCGGAAAATGCAGATAGCTACTGGTCATCTGTCACCACAAGTTCTTGTTATTTCGCTGAAGTCAGACAGCAATTGATAAGCGCGCCTGCATAATGCAGGCGCTCCAAAGGTGCGAATGATAGCACAAGGGGATCGCAGCGGATGCCGGGAAGATGTAAAAGATCTGTATAGGTAATCTTTACCCCCATAATGCCTGATAGCGTTACGCTTATCAGGCCTACAATCCCCCGCGAATCAATCCCCCCATGCCACGGCGCTCCATAAAGGCCGCCACCTGATGGCGTACTTCTGCCGCCATCTGCGCTTCCAGGCTGCGCTGGGCCAGCGTTTGCGCCTCGCCAAAATCAATATGGCGCAGCAGATATTTCACGCGGGCCACGGATCGACCGTTCATTGACAAATGACGGAAACCCAGGCCGACCAGAATGGCCACGCACATCGGGTCACCCGCCATTTCACCGCATAAGCGCAAGTCGATACCGCTTCTTTCAGCTTCCTGCGCAATCATCGCCAGCGCACGTAGCATCCCCGGATGCAGGCTGTCATAAATGCTGGCCACCCGCGTATTGTTACGATCGACGGCCAGAATGTATTGGGTAAGATCGTTGGTTCCGACCGAGATAAAGTCTATCCGGTTAGCCAGATGCGGCAGCATAAACACCATCGACGGAACTTCCAGCATGATGCCGATGCGCGGTTTCGGGATTGCGTAACCGATCATCTCTTCCACTTCGCGTCCGGCGCGTTCAATCAGGCGTCGCGCTTCGTCCACTTCATCAATACTGGTCACCATCGGCAGCAAAATGCTCAGGTTACCGGTTGCCGCGTTCGCACGCAGCATGGCGCGGACCTGGATCAAAAAGATCTCCGGCTGATCGAGCGTTATGCGGATCCCTCGCCAGCCAAGGCATGGGTTTTCTTCACTGATCGGCATATAGGGCAGCTGTTTATCGGCCCCGACATCCAGCGTCCGCAGAGTCACTGGCTTGTCGTTAAACATTTGCAGCATCCCTTGATACTGCGCAACCTGTTCTTCTTCCGAAGGAAAACCGCTTTGCAGCATGAAAGGAATTTCTGTGCGATACAGACCAATGCCATCGATCCGACTGCCCAGCTTCTCTTCATGTTCCGGGCTGAGACCCGCATTGAGCATCACCTTCACGCGCTCGCCGCTTTTTAACTGCGCAGGCTGATTGACGTCATCTTCCGCCAGGCGGCTCAGCTCAATCTCTTCGCTGATAAGACGCTGGTATTCCTGGACCAATACCGGTTCCGGATCGACCAGAACTTCGCCTCGATAACCATCCACCACCAGCGTTCGCCGGTGTAGCACTGACGGCTGGATATCTGCCCCCATGACGGTAGGAATACCCAGCGCACGCACCATAATTGCCGCATGAGAGTTGGCTGCACCGTCCCGGACAACCACGCCGACTAACCGGTCCTGGGGAAGTTCCGCCAGCGTGGTCGCGGAAAGCTCATCCGCCACCAGCACAAAACGTTCCGGCCAGGCATTCGGTCCCTGGATCGAGTCGTCAAGATGAAATAGCAGACGCTGGCCCAGCGCGCGTAAATCTCCGGCCCGCTCTTTGAGGTAGTTATCGCTCAGCGCGGCAAACTGTTCGGCAAATTTTTCGATGATCGTTTTAACGGCCCACTCAGCCACCGAGCCGTTATCCACTTCCGCAAACAGTTCGCGGCGCAGACGGGTATCGGAAAGCAGGTGCGAGTAGAGATCAAAGATCGCCGCCGTTTCTTTCTGCGCCCCGGCGGTAAAACGCTTGCTGTAACGGCGGAATTCGTTCGCCGCTTCTTCCAGCGCGCCGGTCAGCCGCTCACGTTCGAGCACGGGATCCAGCGTTGAAGCCTGATAAACCTGCTCCATCAGCGGTAGCGTCGCATCCTGCCAGCCTTCGGCAATGGCTACACCGGGAGCAGCAGGCAATGCACGGATACGCGTTTGCCGATATTGGCCGAACAACGCATTCAGTTGCGACTGGGAAAGTATGGCCGCCATTTGCGTGGCGAGCGTCACCAGGAAAGACTCTTCGCTTTCGTCGTACTGACGTAATTCACGCTGCTGCACCACCAGCACACCCAAGAGCTGACGACGCTGAATAATCGGTACGCCTAAGAACGCACGAAAGCGCTCTTCTTTTACCGAAGGGATGTATTTAAAGCTGGGATGTTTTTGCGCATCGGCGAGGTTGATAGGTTCCGCCAGCCTACCAACCAGGCCAACGATACCTTCATCAAACGCGAGTGCGACAGTGCGACCACGGGGTTTTTTCAGACCCCGTGTCGCCATGAGGTAATAACAACGTCGGTCGTGATCGGCCAGATAGACCGAGCAGACCTCTGTATCCATCGCAAGACAGATGTCGGTAACCAGTATATTAAGCGCCTCATTAAGACGCGGAGCACTGGCCACCTTTTCGACTATTTCGCGCAGGCGGGTGAGCATAATTTGCGTAGCTTAACCTCTTTTACGTCTGTACGCAGGTGCGCTTTGCGGTTTAGGAGTGGCCTCCTGAAGCGCCATAACAACACTTGCGAATTCTTTCATCACCCTGCGATAGACATCGCGTTTAAATGACACCACCTGTCGAACCGGATACCAGTAACTCACCCAGCGCCAGCCGTCGAACTCAGGTGTACTGCTGGTTTGCATATTGATTTCAGCATCGCTGCTGACCAATTGCAGAAGAAACCATTTTTGTTTCTGGCCGATACAAACCGGCTTTGTGTCCCAACGCACCAAACGTTTCGGTAACTTGTAACGCAACCAGTTACGAGTAGAAGCAAGTATCCGTACATCTTTACGGCTGAGACCCACTTCTTCAAAGAGTTCCCGGTACATCGCCTGCTCTGCTGTCTCTCCTGCGTTTATCCCACCTTGAGGGAATTGCCAAGAGTGCTGACCAAATCGCCGGGCCCACATGACCTGCCCCTGGCGGTTACAAATTACTATCCCTACATTCGGGCGGTAGCCATCGTCATCAATCACCGGACTACCTCAATATAAACCTTATATACAAATGATTGTTTCACACTACTGAGAGGCGGTAAACCACTCTGTTAAGGGTGCGATATTCTAATAACAATTGAATAACTCACAGCGAAGGCCCGAGTTATAAACAGAAGAAGAGCATTCAGGGCGATTTTATTCACCTTTTCTGTGGATATAGTTGTGAAGAAGTACGGAATTACTATGGGAAAACCCAGAACAGTCCGAATAAGACATTCGTCACATATAAAAAATAGTCTTCTTTATTCATTAAGTTAAAAACGATCTCCACCAACGGATACACATAAATGTGATGTGTATCACGCGCACGATCTTCAGGCTGATGAAAGATCGACCAGCGTTGATTTTATCCACAGATTATGCCAATAAGTTAGGCACAATTTGTGTAAAAATTCGATTTTCGTCGCACGTCAAGGCTGTAAATTGAAACAGTAGTGGGGGTTTTTCACAGTTATCCCATCTTTCTGTGGATAACATGGTGTAAGATCCTGTTCATTGTCAGTGACCAGAATTGGAAAACCTACATTGCTGTTGCGCAACAACGCGCGCGTGAATATAAAAACCAATATAAATCAAATAATTGAATAAAGCATGTGGAAAAAGATAAACTCTGTCCACACGGTATAAAATCATTGCTCATTTTTTCACCTAAGGGTTAACCCGATGCCAGAACTCCATCCGTTACTTTCTCCACCTAACTCTGAAGCCCAATTGCTGGCTCAGGCGCGGCAGCTTGCGGGCTACACGTTGGGAGAATTGGCGACTATGGCGGGACTCGTCACACCCAAGGATCTCAAGCGTGATAAAGGCTGGATTGGTGTCCTGCTGGAGATTTGGCTGGGCGCCAGCGCAGGCAGCAAGCCGGAGCAGGATTTTGCGGCGCTGGGCGTAGAGCTGAAAACGATCCCTGTGGATAGTCTTGGCAGACCGCTGGAAACCACCTTCGTGTGCGTGGCGCCGTTAACTGGCAATACTGGCGTCACCTGGGAAACCAGCCATGTGCGGCACAAACTTAAACGCGTACTGTGGATCCCGGTAGAGGGTGAACGCAGCATTCCACTGGCTGAACGTCGCGTCGGCTCGCCCTTGCTCTGGAGCCCGAACGACGAAGAAGAGCAGCAATTACGGCTGGACTGGGAAGAACTAATGGACATGATTGTACTAGGCCACGTCGAACGCATCACCGCTCGCCATGGGGAAGTGTTACAGCTGCGTCCCAAAGCCGCCAATGCCCGGGCGCTGACCGAAGCGATTGGCGCCAATGGCGAACCCATCCTGACCCTGCCACGCGGATTTTATCTGAAAAAGAACTTCACGCGCGCATTGCTTGAGCGGCATTTCTTATTCCAGCCTCAATAGGCACTGCCCGGCCTTTCACCTGCCGCGTTACGGGCCTATAATTACCGCTTCTTTTTTTTGGCAGGACTTTGCTCGATGTTATTTGCATGGATAACCGATCCTAACGCCTGGCTTGCGCTCGGTACGCTGACGCTGCTGGAGATCGTTCTTGGGATCGACAATATTATTTTCCTCTCTCTGGTTGTAGCCAAACTTCCGACAGCACAACGCAATCATGCCCGACGTATTGGGCTGGCGGCAGCAATGATTATGCGTCTGGCGTTGCTGGCCTCTATCGCCTGGGTCACGCGACTGACAAACCCGTTGTTCGAGGTGTTTGGCGAGGCGATATCCGCGCGTGATCTAATCCTTCTGCTCGGCGGGTTGTTCCTGATCTGGAAAGCCAGCAAAGAGATCCACGAATCCATTGAAGGTGAGGAAGAGGGACTGAAAACCCGCGTCTCTTCGTTCCTGGGCGCGATTGTGCAGATCATGTTGTTAGACATTATCTTCAGTCTGGATTCCGTGATTACAGCGGTAGGCTTGTCTGACCATCTGTTTATCATGATGGCGGCGGTGGTGATTGCCGTAGGCGTGATGATGTTTGCTGCTCGCCCAATTGGTGAGTTTGTCGATCGTCACCCTTCAGTGAAAATGCTGGCGCTCTCTTTCCTGATTCTGGTCGGTTTTACGCTGATTCTGGAAAGTTTCGACGTCCACGTTCCGAAAGGATACATCTATTTCGCCATGTTCTTCTCTATCGCGGTAGAGACTCTGAATCTGTGGCGCAATAAAAAAAATCCGCTCTGATGAAATCTGTCGCTCCCCGCAAGGGGAGCGAATACCGCGCCGTACCTACCTCTTCTCACAGTTTAAGATTTTACTGCTTTCGTCATGCATAACTTCACGTTATTACTAAACTATTGTCAGACGCAGGCCATGAGAGGATAAGCAGATGAAAAAATGGGCAGTTTTAATTTCCGCCGTAGGACTGGCTTTTGTAGTTTCTGGATGCAGCAGCGATTATGTAATGGCGACAAAAGATGGTCGAATGATCCTGACCGACGGAAAACCAGAAATTGATGACGATACCGGTCTGGTGAGCTACCAAGATCAGCAAGGCAACGCGATGCAGATCAACCGTGACGATGTGTCTCAAATCATTGAACGCTGATGGTTGAGGTCAGCAACAGGCTGGCCTTAACAATTTTACTTCCCTTTTTCCCTTCCCTCAGCCATTTTTATAATCCTTATGTTGTGATTATAAAAAGGAAACGGCTATGCAATATCACCGTATACCCCACAGCTCGCTGGAAGTCAGTACACTGGGGCTGGGCACAATGACGTTTGGTGAACAAAACAGCGAAGCCGACGCCCATGCACAGCTCGATTATGCCGTGGCGCAAGGCATAAATTTGATCGACGTTGCCGAGATGTATCCGGTACCACCGCGTCCTGAAACCCAGGGGCTCACCGAAACTTATGTGGGCAACTGGCTCGCCAAACATGGTAGCCGCGAAAAGCTAATCGTGGCGTCGAAGGTCAGTGGACCATCACGTAACAACGACAGCGGCATTCGACCGAATCAGGCGCTGGACCGTAAAAATATCCGTGAAGCGCTGCACGACAGCCTGAAAAGACTGCAAACCGATTACCTGGATCTGTATCAGGTTCACTGGCCGCAGCGTCCCACCAACTGCTTTGGTAAGTTAGGCTACAGCTGGACGGACTCCGCGCCGGTCGTCTCCCTGCTGGACACGCTGGACGCGCTGGCTGAATTTCAGCGCGCGGGGAAAATTCGCTATATCGGCGTTTCCAATGAAACCGCATTTGGCGTGATGCGTTATCTGCATCTGGCGGACAAACACGATCTGCCGCGCATCGCCACTATCCAGAATCCCTACAGCCTGCTGAACCGTAGCTATGAGGTTGGGCTGGCAGAAGTCAGCCAGTACGAAGGGGTTGAACTGCTGGCCTATTCTTGCCTGGGCTTCGGTACGCTCACCGGTAAGTATCTGAATGGAGCAAAACCTGCCGGCGCGCGCAATACGTTGTTTAGCCGTTTCACGCGCTACAGCGGTGAGCAAACGCAAAAGGCCGTTGCAGCCTATGTGGATATCGCGAAACGCCATAATCTGGATCCTGCGCAGATGGCGCTGGCATTCGTGCGTCGTCAGCCGTTTGTCGCCAGTACCCTGCTGGGAGCAACGACGATGGAGCAGTTAAAAACCAACGTGGAAAGCCTGCATCTGGAGTTGAGCGAAGAGGTTCTGGCCGAGATTGAAGCGGTGCATCAGGTGTATACCTATCCTGCGCCATAGCGGTTAGTGCCTGATGGCGCTACGCTTATCAGGCCTACAGACAGCGTTACCTGTAGGCCGGATAAGGCAACTACACGTAACAGACTAATGGCGGCGCTGCCAAATCCATAGCGCCGCAATCGCCAGCGCAAACAGCGCGCCAAACCCTATACCAATTGCTACCGCCGGGATCCCTACCAGCACTGCCAGCGAGTATATACCCAGCATCAGCAGCATCGCGCTGTTTTCACCCAGGTTTTGCACCGCAATCGCATTACCCGCACCGACGCTTTTCTTGCCCCGCTCCTGCAACAACGCATTCAGCGGCACCACAAAGAACCCGCCTGACACACCGATAAGCATCAGCAACGCGTAGGCCGGAAGCAGCGCATGTTGCAGCGAGAAGATCAGCACCACGACGCCAATCAGGATCCCCGCAGGCATACAGCGCGACACGGTTTCCAGTGTCACCAGCTTCGCCGCCGCACCCGCGCCGACCACAATCCCGATTGCCACCATGGCATTCAGGTAAGTCGGCGTGGCGTTATCAGTGATGCCCAGCGCCACCGGCACCCACAGCACCAACAGAAAACGCAGCGTGACGCCAGCGCCCCAAAAGAGGCTGGTTCCTACCAATGAGAAACGCGTTTCACCGTTACGCCACAGCGAAGTGGCCGCACAGAAAAAACTGCGGGTCATTTTCCCCAAATGCCAGGACTGGCCAGGGCGAGCCGCGGCCAGCCTGGGGATAAACAGGTTAGCCACCACGGCGCCCGCATAGGCCAGCGCACAGGCAGAAAGCGCAGCAATCACGTGCCAGTCGGCCAGCACGCCGCCTGCCACAGAACCGAGCAAAATCGCGGCAATGGTGGAGGCTTCCATCAGGCCGTTAGCTTTCACCAGTTTGTCGCCAGTGGTCAGTTCACCGAGAATGCCATACTTGGCTGGTGAATACGCCGCCGCGCCGATCCCCACCAGCGTATAGCCGAGAAATGGATTCACGCCGAAACAAATACTCGCCGCGCCCAGCAGCTTCATGCCATTAGCCAACATCATCACCCGGCCTTTGGCAAAGCTGTCTGCCACCTGCCCGACAAAGGGCGCAAACAGGATGTAAGCGCCCACAAACACCATTTGCAGGATCGGCTGACTCCAGTCCGGATAAAATTGTTCCTTAAGCAAAGCCAGCGTCGCGAACAGTAAGGCGTTATCGCCAAACGCCGACAGGAACTGCGCGGCGATAACGGACATCATCCCTTTGGACCAGATAGAAGTGTTAGTGTGCACTGACTCACTCATGTTGTTTTTCCGGCTCATCGACCCAGCTTTTCAGCGTAACAAAATCCGGCTTACCGCTGCCGAGTAGTGGGAGTTGTTTCAGATGGCGAATATCACGCGGCACGGCAAGTTCAGGCACGCCGTGCGTTCGCGCATACTGCTGCAGTTTTTCGCGCGTCAGTTCACTGTCGGTGGTGAACAGCACCAGCGCCTCGCCTTTGCTGGCATCGCTTTTGATCGCCGTGGCGTGCATTTTGTCTGCAGATACCGCCAGCGCCAGTTGCTCAACCATTTCCAGCGAGACCATCTCTCCGGCAATTTTAGCAAAACGCTTGGCGCGTCCCTGGATCTGCACAAAGCCGTTTTCATCAAAACGCACGATGTCTCCGGTGTCATACCAGCCGTGCTCAATCTCACCCTGTGCATTTTCTGCCGTCGGCACTTCCAGCACGCCGGGTTTTTCGACACGCAAATAGCCGCTCATAATATTAGGGCCCTTCAGCTGTAAACGCCCTCCGTCCTCAATGCCAGGAACTGCTAACAGTCGGGCATCCATACCGGGTAAGATGCGCCCTACCGTTCCTGATTTCGCAGCCATCGGTACGTTGATCGACACCACCGGCGCACATTCCGTCACGCCATAGCCTTCAAGGACGCGCAGACCAAATTTCTCCTGCCACAGCTGTTTTGTGGTGTCTTGCAGTTTTTCCGCTCCCGCCACCACATAGCGCAGACGGTGAAAATCATAGGGATGCGCGAAACGAGCATAGTTGCCAAGGAACGTTGACGTACCAAACAGTACGGTGCAGTTCCGGTCGTAGACCAGTTCCGGCACAATGCGGTAATGCAGCGGGCTGGGATAAAGAAACACTTCTGCGCCGGTCAGCAGCGGCGTGAATAATCCCACCGTCAGACCAAAGGAGTGGAATAGCGGCAACGCAGACATAAAGCGGTCGTCGGCGGTGAAATCAGCGATGGTTTTAATCTGCTCGACGTTCGCCAGAATGCTCTTGTGGCTGTGTACCACACCTTTAGGATGACCTTCCGAGCCAGAGGTAAAGAGGATCACCGCAGCCTCTTCCGGCTGCTGTTTCACCTGCGCCAGATGCGGCGCCAGCAGATGCGAGAAAATCCACAGCTTATCGCTAAACGTCACATCGGCTTTCAGATCTTCCAGGTAAACCCAGCGCACCTGGGTGAGCTGTTCCGGTAAATGCCAAAGTTTGCCTTTATCGAGAAACTGTCGGGAAGTGAAGATAGTTTTGACTTCTGAAGCAGTAATGGCGCTGGTTAGCCCTTTTACACCTGCTGTATAGTTCATCATCGCCGGAATACGTCGACGCGCAATAGCGCCAAAAATGACCGCCGCGCTGATCCCCGCGTTTGGCAGCATCAGGCCAATTTTTTCACCCTCGGCGGTATATTTTTCCAGGATACGGGCCACAAACAGCGTCTTAGTCAGCAGTTTACGGTAGCTGTCCGGCGTAAAGTTAACATCTTCAATGCAGTTTTTGCCTGCGCCAAAGCGATATTTCGCCGCCAGCAGAGATTCGTAAAGCGTTTCACGCGGACGTACCGCCATGCGCGCTTCCATCATAATTTGATGCAGCATTTCACCCGCGATTTTGCGGCGATCGCGAGCACGCGGCGCTTCCGGCATCGGCATGTGGGTCGGCGGCAGGATGTGCAAGCGAATACGCGGGAAGAATCGCTGTTTAACCAGACCTTTCAGGCGACTAAAGCGTGACAACTCCGCGCCTTCGATGCGCACAGGAACCACCGTGGCCCCTGACTTTGCCGCGACAAACCCGGCGCCGTCATAGATTTTCATCAATGAACCGGTGGTCGAAATACGCCCTTCCGGGAAAATAACCACCGGACGCCCCTGCTCGACCAGGCGAACCAGATGTTTAATCGACATCGGTTTGGTCGGGTCTAACGGCACGAAATCAATCAGCGGAGTCAGCCAGCGCATGTACCATTGCTGACTAATAGAGGTGTAAACAGCAAAAACGGGGCGGATCGGTAAAAAAAGCGCCAGCAGGATGCCGTCGATAAATGAGACATGGTTGGGAGTAATTAGAACGCGTTCTCCCTGTAGCGCGCTGATATCGCCCGTGACGCGAACGCGGAAAAGCACGCGAAACAGATTACGAAAAAAGCCGAATAGCATCTCAACTCCCTGTGCCATTAATTACATAAACATTAATGGTGGGAGAGTATACGAGTTGGAGAGTGGGCGCGACAGGTACTGGTGAATACAAGCCGAAAAAAAACCTGCGCATCCGCGCAGGTCGGTGCAAGAGACAGGTACGAAGTGCGTACCGAATAATCTCACCAATCAATACCTCTGGGATCTTGATTGTGGTCGTCAGCAGCCAGATACGCCAGTGCGAAAACGCAAAGGAATGAACCCAAATGCAACGAGTTGTGTAAATTATCGGTTACTGTTACAGATAGGCCGAAGACAAAAAAAAACCTGCGCATCTGCGCAGGCTGGTGTAATTCTAGTGATCAACCCGAAAGTTGATTTCACCTATCAATACCTCTGGGATCCCAACTCTAGCAATCTGCTCAGTGCCCTCACCAGCGAACAATCGCAACAGCACATCGCAAAGTGTAAGTAAAAATTAGCGTTTTCTATTTTTTGTCTTACTTCGCTCGTGCGCGCTCACATTTGCGACGTCCTGACAGGCAATCTGCTTGAACAGCCAGCCATTTTCCGTAACACTGACACAATGTAAGCGTTTACCCACAACAGGTACTATCATGGCGACCATAAAGGATGTAGCCCGACTAGCTGGTGTATCAGTCGCCACCGTTTCTCGAGTGATTAATGACTCCCCCAAAGCCAGCGTAGCATCGCGTCTGGCCGTAACGAGTGCAATGGAATCACTCAGCTACCACCCCAACGCCAACGCGCGTGCGCTGGCGCAACAATCTACCGAAACCATCGGACTGGTGGTTGGTGATGTGTCAGATCCATTTTTTGGGGCAATGGTTAAAGCTGTCGAGCAGGTGGCCTATAACACCGGTAATTTTTTACTGATCGGCAACGGCTACCATAATGAACAGAAGGAACGTCAGGCGATTGAACAGCTCATTCGCCACCGCTGCGCTGCGCTTGTTGTCCACGCCAAAATCATCCCGGATGCAGACCTGGCTTCATTAATGAAGCAAATCCCCGGCATGGTATTGATCAACCGAATTCTGCCGGGATTCGAACAACGCTGTGTTGCCCTCGATGACCGCTTCGGCGCGTGGTTGGCTACCCGACACCTTATTCAGCAGGGCCATACGCGTATCGGTTATCTGTGCTCCAATCACACCATTTCAGATGCGGAGGATCGCCTGCAAGGCTATTACGATGCGCTGACGGAGAGCAATATACCGATTAACGATCGGCTGGTGACCTTTGGCGAGCCGGATGAGAGCGGCGGTGAGCAGGCCATGACCGAGTTGCTTGGACGTGGCAAAAACTTCACGGCAGTAGCCTGCTATAACGACTCCATGGCGGCTGGCGCGATGGGCGTGTTAAATGATAACGGCATTGATGTACCGGGCGAAATTTCCCTGATCGGCTTCGATGATGTGCTGGTTTCCCGCTATGTGCGTCCACGTTTGACCACGGTACGCTATCCGATAGTGACGATGGCAACCCAGGCCGCTGAACTGGCGCTGGCGCTGGCGGAAAAGCGACCCACGCCTGAAATCACCCACGTATTTAACCCAACTCTGGTGCGCCGCCATTCCGTTTCGACGCTGACAGAGCCGGGCAATTCTTCGTCAAACGATTAACCAGGATAGCGTCATGACTACGATGTTGGACGTTTCACGACACGCTGGCGTCTCAAAAGCGACCGTTTCGCGCGTGCTGAATGGTACGGGTCAGGTAAAAGAGAGTACGCGCCAGAAAGTGTTTAAGGCCATGCAGGCACTTGATTATCGACCCAATTTTTTAGCGCGCTCTTTGGCGAACCGTACCAGCAACAGCATTGGCCTGGTGGTTTCCACGTTTGATGGATTCTACTTTGGACGCCTGCTGCAACAGGCTTCGCGCCAGACGGAATCTCACGGTAAGCAGTTGATCGTCACCGACGGCCACGACACGCCGGAGCGTGAACAGGAAGCCGTGCAAATGCTGGCCGACAGGCAGTGTGATGCCATTATTCTCTATACCCGTTATATGAGTGAACAGGCGATTATGTCGCTAATGAACAGCATTGCTATGCCGTTGCTGGTCATTAACCGTGATGTCAGTCAGGCCCGCGATCGCGCGATTTTCTTTGAACAGGAAGAAGCCGCGTTCCAGGCGGTCAATTATCTGATCTCCCAGGGGCATAACGATATTGCCTGCATCACCGTGCCGGGCCATACCCCTACCGGTAAATCACGTTTGATGGGATATCGTAAGGCGCTGGAAAAAAACGGTATTCCCTGGGATCCCGACAAGGTCAAATACGGCGACTCCACAATGACGCGAGGCTATGAAGCCTGCCGTGAACTGCTGGAGGAAGGGGTGACATTCAGCGCCCTGTTCGCCTGTAACGATGACATGGCATTAGGTGCATCAAAAGCGTTGCATCAGGCTGGCCTGAAAATCCCAACGGACGTCTCGCTGTTTGGTTTTGATGATGCGCCCAGCGCCAAATGGCTGGAACCGGGGCTTTCTACAGTTTATCTGCCGATTGACGCCATGATAACAACGGCAATTGACCAGGCTATCCGTCTGGCCAACGGTGAGAGCGTAGAGCCGATCCCACCGTTTACCGGCAAACTGGTGTTGCGGGAATCGGTGACAACGGGGCCGTATTACGAATAGTGCAGGATGGCGCAAGCGCCATCCTGCGTTTCACAACGCTATATTCAGATTAACTCCAGCGCCAGTAGCTCATCAATCGTCTGGCGACGACGGATCAGTCGCGCCACACCATTATCAAACAACACCTCCGGCAGCAGCGGACGGCTATTGTAATTTGACGACATTGACGCGCCGTACGCCCCGGTATCGTGCAGCACCAGATAATCCCCCGGCACTACCGCTGGCAACAGACGGGTTTCCACATTTCCGCCTTCCTGCTGGGTAAAGACGTCGCCGGACTCACACAGCGGCCCGGCCACTACGGTTTCTATTTGCGCGGCTTGCTCCAGAGAACGGCCATCTCCCGCCAGTGCAGAGATATGGTGATAGCTACCGTACATCGCCGGGCGCATCAAATCGTTGAAGCCTGCGTCAATCAGCACAAAGTGACGGCTGCCCATCGCTTTTACGCTGCGCACCTGCGCCACCAGCACGCCAGCTTCCGCGACCAGAAAACGGCCCGGTTCGATCTCCAGTTTGACAGCGTGACCCAGATGACGCGCAATTTGATCGCGCGCGGCGTTCCATAACCCAAAGTAATGATCGGTATCGATCGCCTCTTCGCCCTCACGATACGGGATCGACAGCCCGCCGCCCGCGGAGATCGCCTCCAGATCCTGACCAAACTCGACAACCTGACGCACCATCGCGCCGCATACCTGTTCCAGATGGCCGTAGTCCACGCCGGATCCAATATGCATATGAATACCCACCAGCTTCAACTGATAGCGCTGGATCACTTCCAGCGCCGCCGGAAGATCGCTGTACCAGATACCGTGCTTGCTGTTCTCGCCGCCGGTGTTGGTTTTTTGACTGTGTCCATGACCAAAACCAGGATTCACGCGCAGCCACACGCGATGGCCCGGCGAAAGCTGACCCAGTTGTTCCAGCATATCCACCGATCCAGCATTTACCGGAATGCTCAATTCATGCACCCGGGCGAGCGTCGCGTCATCGATCATATCGGCGGTAAAGACTATCTCATCTTTTCCCGGCTCAAAGCCCGCCGCCAGCGCGCGTTCAATTTCGCCCAGCGAGACGGAATCGACCTTCACGCCCTGCTCGCGCATCAGGCGCAGAATATGAATATTTGAGCATGCCTTCTGGGCAAAACGCACCACGTCAAACTGGCTCAGTTTGGCAATCTGCGCGCGGATAATCTGTGCATCATACACCCACACCGGACAGCCAAATTCAGCGGGCAGGCGTAGCAGGTTGGCGGCGGTGAGATCGGTATCAGTGCTGTTGAGTGGGCGTGGCATGATGTGCTCCGGTATTGGCTTTTTTATGATTACGCCACAGGCCAGAAAGAATAAAAAATATCGTTTTATCGTGAGTCTATGCAAAAATGATATGGCTTACATCATTCGAGGATTACTCATGCCCGCCGTTAACCTGCGCCATATTGAAATTTTTCATGCCATCATGACCGCAGGTAATCTGACGGAAGCCGCGCGGATGCTACATACCTCGCAGCCGACCGTCAGTCGGGAACTGGCCCGATTCGAGAAAGTGCTGGGATTAACGTTGTTCGAACGCTCACGAGGCAGGCTGCATCCGACCGTGCAAGGGTTACGTCTGTTTGAAGAGGTACAACGTTCCTGGTATGGTCTGGACAGGATTGTGAGCGCCGCCGAAAGTCTGCGCGAATTTCGTCAGGGCGAATTATCGATTGTCTGCCTGCCGGTATTCTCGCAGTCTTTTTTACCACCGTTGCTGCAGCCATTCCTCACACGCTACCCGCAGGTCAATATTCAGATAGTGCCGCAAGAGTCACCGTTGCTGGAAGAGTGGCTGTCGGCGCAGCGCCACGATCTGGGGATCACAGAAACCCTGCATACTCCCGCCGGCACTAAACGTACAGAATTGCTGGCGCTGGATGAAGTATGCGTGCTGCCACAGGGACATCCGCTGGCCGAGAAATCCGTGCTCACCCCCCAGGATTTTCAGGGCGAAAACTACATCAGCCTGTCGCGGACCGACAGTTACCGTCAGCTTCTGGATACCCTGTTTAATGAGCATCAGGTGAAACGTCGCATGGTAATAGAAACCCATAGCGCCGCTTCAATTTGTGCAATGGTGCGGGCAGGCGTAGGGATCTCGGTGGTCAATCCCTTAACGGCGCTGGATTACGCCAGTAGCGGGATCGTTATCCGCCGCTTCAGTATTTCGGTACCGTTTACGGTCAGCCTGATTCACCCGCTTCATCGCCCCGCCTCGGCGTTGGTCGATGCTTTTACTGCGCATCTGCAAACCCATCTCCCGAGGCTTATCGATCCGCTGAACGCTATTTTGCATCCACAGACGAAAGCATAAACTCCACCGCATCTTGCGCATGGATAGCCGCAGTGTCGAAAACCGGTAGTGGGCTTAGCTCGGCTGGCACCAACAGACCAATCTCAGTACAGCCAAAAATTACCCCTTGCGCGCCCTGCTTAGCCAGTTGAGCAATCACACTGAGAGAATAATCACGGGAAGTTTCATTGAATTCGCCGAGGCACAGCTCATCGAAAATAATCTGGTTTATTTTTTGCCGGTCGTTAACGTCAGGAATAAGTGTACTAATGCCAAATTCAGCCTGTAAGCGCCCACGGTAAAAATCCTGCTCCATGGTGTAGCGCGTACCCAGCAGCGCCACGTTGCTCATCTGCTGCTTTTGTATCGCGCGGCCAGTGGCATCAGCAATATGCAGGAACGGTACATCACAGGCGGTTGCAATCGCCTCAGCAACCTTGTGCATCGTGTTGGTACACAACATGATTCCCTCAGCACCCGCCTCCTGTAGCCCTCTGGCGGCCTGCGCGAGGATCTGCCCGGCTCGCAGCCAGTCGCCGCTGGACTGACAGGCTTCAATCTCATGAAAATCTACGCTGTGCAACAGAATCTGTGCTGAATGCAGGCCACCCAGACGCTGCTTCACCCCTTCATTAATGAGTCGATAATAAGGAATGGTGGATTCCCAGCTCATACCGCCTAACAGACCGATCGTCTTCATCGCTTCCCCTCATTCGTTGTTATCTCTCCAGTGAACCAAAGATGTGATCAACTTTCCACATTTGTTGGTGTGCATTTCTTTTTATACTTTGCTGGTATAAATTTAATGAAACAATGTTTCATTAACTTACAGGAATGCCGGATGTTTATTTTTCATAAAGAGACCACGCTTGAAGATCTGGGCAATGGCGTTACCCGTCGCATTCTGGCTCACGACGGTAAAATGATGGCGGTTGAGGTGAACTTCGAGCAGGGCGCGATTGGTCCGCTGCACAACCACCCGCATGAGCAGCTGACTTACGTTTTATCCGGCGAGTTTGAATTTACAATTGGGGAAGAAAAGCATGTCGTTTCCGCAGGCGACACCCTGTATAAACAGCCCAACATTATGCATGGCTGCGTCTGCTTAAAACCGGGAACATTACTCGATACGTTCACCCCGGTGCGCGAAGATTTTCTGCACGGGTAATTTCGCTGTTTTCAAGCCGTGCTACTGAACGGTTTGAGGACACGCTAAAATGCGTACTCAGTTCCCTAAAAATGAATACGTTACAAGGTGGGGGTATTTTCCTTCGATACCAGCTCGCATAAGCATTAATCACCCGATGCGCCTCGCCATGTGGGCGATTACTGTCACGTTAACTTAATTAACGGTGACGGATCGCCATGACAAAAATGACAACGGCCACTCCACATGACGCAGTCTTCAAACAGTTCTTGTACCATCCCGATACTGCAAGAGATTTTCTGGATATCTATCTTCCATCAACCTTGCGGGAGCTATGTGATCTGCAAACATTAAAACTGGAATCAGGCAGTTTTATTGAGGATAGCCTGCAAGCCAGCTACTCCGACGTGCTGTGGTCATTAAAAACAAACGAAGGCGATGGGTATATCTATGTCGTTATCGAGCATCAGAGTTCACCCGACGCTCACATGGCATTTCGGCTAATGCGCTACGCCATGGCTGCAATGCAACGCCATCTGGATGCTGGCCATAAAACATTACCTTTGGTGATACCGATGCTGTTTTATCATGGCGCTCTCAGCCCCTACCCCTTTTCACTCTGCTGGCTGGATGAGTTTGACGATCCCGCATTGGCACGACAGCTGTACTCAGCAACATTTCCGCTGGTAGATATCACCGTAATACCCGATGACGAAATTATGCAACATCGCCGTATAGCACTGCTGGAATTGATGCAAAAACATATCCGCAAGCGTGATTTAATGGGATTAGTGGAACAACTGGTCTCGTTGCTGGCTACGGGATACGCTAATGACAGCCAGCTCAAAACGCTATTTAATTACATGATGCAGTTTGGAAATACGCCTCACGTTGATAAATTTATCCGTGAGGTTGCCTATCGGGTACCACAGCAAGAGGAACGTCTGATGACTATTGCGGAAGTGTTGCGACAAGAAGCTAAACAACAAGAGGCGTTACGCATTGCCCAGATGATGTTAGCGAATGGTATTAGTCATGAAATTATACTAAAGATAACCGGGCTGTCTGCTAAGGACCTCCTCGCCAGACAGGCGTCTCCGCATTGAAACAGGTAGCAATGGGAGCCCGATAATGAGTTGATCTATCGGGCTCCCTGCTCACTTACACCCCAATATTTCTTAGCTTCTCACCCGACATCAGCTTGCGCTCGATGTGTTCCAGCGTGACGTTTTTGGTTTCTGGGATAAGCCAGAATGTAATACCGATAAAAGCGACGTTCAACGCGGTATACAGCCAGAACGTACCCGCCGCGCCAATGCTGTCGAGCAGCGTCAGGAACGTGGCGCCAATGATCATGTTCGACACCCAGTTGGTGGTGGTCGAGCAGGTAATACCAAAATCACGGCATTTCAGCGGCTGAATTTCCGAACACAGGATCCACACCACTGGCGCGGCGCTCATCGCGTAACCTGCAATGCACATCATGGTCATACCGACTGACAGCCAGGAAAGGCCACTGGAAGCCGTGCCGTTATCAAACTGCATCAGGCAATAGCCGAGTACCAGCGTCCCAATGGCCATCACGCTGAAACCAATTTTCAACGCCGGTTTACGCCCCGCTTTATCAACCGTGAAAACGGCAATAAAGGTGGCGAACATGAACGTTAAGCCAACCACCAGCGTGGCAATCATCTGCTGTTCGGTGGTGGTAAAGCCCGCCATTTTAAAAATGCGCGGCGCGTAGTACATGATGATATTCATCCCGGTGAACTGCTGCATCGCCTGCAACAACATTCCGAGGAAAACCGCGCGACGCACGTTACGGTTAATTTTAAATAGCGCCCAGCCGCCCTGCTTCAGCTTCAGGCTTTCACGGATTTCGTTCAGCTCATCGCGGGCTTTTTCTGACGTATCGCGCAGCATACGCAATACTTCTTCAGCTTCGATATGGCGACCTTTTTCCGCCAGCCAGCGCGGACTGTTCGGCAGGAAAACCACCAGGATAATCAGTAACACCGCCGGGAGCGCCAGCCCCCCCAGCATCGCGCGCCAGTTACCGCTGTAGCTGAATGCCGTATCGGATAAGAAGGCCAGCACAATGCCCAGCGTAACCATCAGCTGGTACATACTGATCATCTTACCGCGCACATTCTCACTGGCCATTTCTGAGAGATACAGCGGCGCGGTGTAAGACGCGATACCCACCGCAACGCCCAGCACCACGCGGGCAAAAATGAGCATTTCAACGCTGGATGCCAACGCCGATCCCAGAGAGCCGACGACAAAAAGGATCGCGCCCGCCATCAGACTGTATTTACGTCCCAGGCGGAATGACAGCCAACCATTAAACAGTGCGCCAATTGCCGCACCCAGCATCATGCTGCTCACCACCCACTCCTGCAGGCGGCTGGTCAGGACAAAGTGATCGGTAATGAAAGGCAACGCGCCCGCTATCACGCCAATATCCAGGCCGAATAACAATCCTGCGACAGCCGCAGAGATAGAGACAAACATATTCATACGTCGCGTATCGCGCACAGGGCGCGGCGCTAAAGCAGCATCATTATTTATTGAGACCATTTTTTCCTGCCAGATACAGAGTAAACCATGTCCCTGAAAGTAAGGGATCCCTTACATGAAGCGTCAGGCGGGAAACGGCAAAAACATGGATTAAATAGCTACACCACCTCGTTATGTGATGGATATTCCAATTTTAAAATTTATCAGTAACCACTCAATTAAATTTAATTTATTGATATTAAAGAGGATTAAACATTACAAATTCATACATATATAATTATGTATGGATTAATTTATGGACAGAATATGGATTAAAATAACTTAAAACCAAAAAAAACCCTGCCAGATGACAGGGTTTGTTATTCAAAAAATGTATTAACGTGCCAGCCAGCCGCCGTCTACCGCAACGGTATAGCCGTTAATATAGTCAGACGCGCTGGACGCCAGGAACACGACAGGCCCCATCAGGTCGCTTGGCAGTCCCCAACGTCCTGCCGGAATACGATCGAGGATTTCTGCGCTACGCTGCTCATCAGCACGCAGCTGCTGAGTGTTGTTGGTCGCCATATAACCCGGCGCAATCGCGTTGACGTTGATGTTATGTTTTGCCCACTCGTTCGCCATCAGACGGGTGATGCCCATTACGCCGCTTTTAGACGCGGTGTAAGACGGAACGCGGATACCGCCCTGGAAAGAGAGCATAGAGGCGATATTGATAATTTTGCCGCCGTTACCCTGAGCGATAAAGTGCTTCGCCGCAGCCTGAGACATAAAGAATACGCTCTTAATGTTCAGGTTCATCACGTCATCCCAGTCTTTTTCGCTGAAGTCGATCGCATCGTCACGACGGATAAGGCCCGCATTGTTGACCAGAATATCGATATGGCCGAATTCTGCCACTGCGCGCTCCAGCAGCGCTGGAATACCATCAATTTGGCGCAGGTCGGCGGTCAGACTTAAAAAACGGCGACCCAGTGCGGTCACGCGTTCGATGGTTTCCGTCGGTTCAACAATGTTGATACCGACAATATCGCAACCCGCTTCCGCCAGACCCAGCGCCATACCCTGACCCAGGCCAGTGTCGCAACCGGTCACAACGGCGACTTTACCTTCAAGAGAGAATGCATTCAAAATCATTGTAAATCCTTAATTTTTTATAATGCCTGCCGCAGGCAGGCACGGCTGTCGCCCGCAACTAGCGCAGATCTTTGACGGCGACATGGTCCATATCATCAAAGACCTGGTTTTCACCAACCATGCCCCAAATGAACGTATAAGCTTTTGTGCCAACGCCCGAGTGAATAGACCAGCTCGGGGAAATCACCGCCTGCTCGTTGTGCATCACAATATGACGCGTTTCCTGAGGCTGTCCCATCATGTGGAAGACGCAGGTATCTTCTTCCATGTTGAAGTAGAAGTAGACTTCCATACGACGTTCATGGGTATGGCACGGCATGGTGTTCCACAGGTTGCCCGGCGCCAGTTCAGTCAGACCCATACTCAACTGGCAGGTTTCCAGCACATCCGGCACAAAATATTTGTTGATGGTACGACGGTTACTGGTGAGGTTGTCGCCCAGCGTCACTGGCGCAACGTCTGCTGGCGTAACTTTTTTGGTTGGATAAGTCGTGTGGGCTGGCGCGCAGTTATAGTAAAACTTCGCCGGTTTCGCCGTATCAACGCTGGCAAACACCACTTCTTTTGCCCCTTTGCCGACGTACAGCGCATCACGGTGACCAATTTCATAGCACTGACCGTCAACGGTAATCGTGCCCGGACCGCCGATATTAATCACACCCAGCTCACGGCGTTCGAGAAAATAGGTTACGCCCAGTTGTTTACCAACTTCGCCACCCACAGAGACGGTTTTGGCCACAGGCATAATGCCGCCAACAATAATACGGTCGATGTGGCTGTAAACCATGGTGTATTCATCTGCGACAAATACTTCTTCGACCAAAAACTCATTACGCAGCCCCTGAGTGTCGAGGGTTTTCGCATGCGCACTATGGATGCTTTGTCTTACGTCCACATTTACCTCCAGTGATAAATTGACCGTGAATGCTTTAACGAATAGCAAAACGCTGTTCCGTTTTATCTAATGCGCTCATGATATCCCTCCCGGATAGGGTTTTCAATTACAACTGAAACGTTGTTTCACTTTTTCCGCATCTTATTATCAAAAGTGTAATTGCGATCACGCTCGGGCATAATAATCGAGGGGGGAAATTTAGAATAAAATCATTTAAAACAATAGGATGGATAAAAACACAAAGAAGTAACTCATTCGTGGCAGGGATAAAACATTGAAAATACAGCCGGGCACAGACGATGTTCGCACACCTTTGCTAACAAAGTGCGCAGTCAATCACATGAAATAAAACATCGTTTTGATATGTTGGCAGAGTTTAGAGTGTATGTTTCTGTAACTGGCCTTGCCCTCCTGTTGGAGGGCTTTTTTAGAGATACAGGGGTAACACACAAAAAAGCGTTTAAGAAGGGAAATCTAAGAGCGTTAATCTCGTTCGATAGCGAGCGCCACCCCTTGACCACCGCCGATACACAACGTTGCCAGCCCCTTGTGCGCCCGACGTTTCACCATTTCATGCACCAGCGATACCAGAATACGACACCCCGATGCGCCAATCGGATGGCCGAGCGCGATAGCGCCGCCGTTCACATTTACCCGTCGTTCATCCCACTCCAGCATTTTCCCAACGGACAATGCCTGCGCAGCGAACGCTTCGTTGGCTTCGATCAGATCAACATCAGCCAGTTGCCAGCCCACACGCTCAAGGCAGCGACGTGTAGCATACACCGGCGCAATCCCCATGAGCGCGGGATCGACCCCAACGCTGGCGAACGCGCGAATGCGGGCCAGCACCGGTAAATTCAGCTCCTGCGCCTTGGCTTCGCTCATCATCATCACCGCGGCGGCGCCATCGTTGATGGATGAGGCGTTCCCCGCAGTGACCGACCCGAGCCGGTCGAAGGTAGGATCCAGACGCGCCAGCCCTTCTGCGCTGGCATCGGTGCGCGGTTGTTCGTCGGTATCCACCACGAATGATTGCCCGTTACGCTGGGTCACCACCGGCACGATTTCATCTTTAAAGCGTCCGGCGTCGATGGCCATCCGCGCCTTGTGCTGCGAATGCAGCGCGTAGGCATCCTGTAATTCACGGCTAATGCCATATTCCCGCGCCAGGTTTTCCGCAGTGACGCCCATATGATAATCGTTGAAAGCATCCCACAGACCGTCATGCACCAGGCTGTCGACCAGTTGACTATTGCCTAACTGCGCGCCGGTGCGACTATCGGTCAGAACATGCGGTGCACGGCTCATATTCTCCTGCCCACCGGCAATCACAATGTCGGCTTCACCGCACTGGATAGCCTGGGTCGCCAGATGCAGTGCTTTCAGCCCCGAACCGCAAACATCGTTAATGGTGATGGCGGAAACGGTATTAGGCAGTCCACCATTGATGGCGGACTGACGGGCTGGGTTCTGCCCGGCACCTGCGGTAAGCACCTGCCCGAGGATCACTTCATCCACGGCGTGAACATCTACACCCGTGCGTTCCAGCAACGCCTTGACCACCATACTGCCTAACTCAACGGCAGAGTGGCGCGCCAGCGTCCCCTGGAAGCAGCCGATCGGTGTTCTTAACGCCCCGACTATCACAACCTCTTTCATCACTACCTCAGCGCAAAATAACACCGCAATAGTAGATGATTGTTAAAAGTAGTTATCAAAGTTGTTTAAAAATGGTGATTTTTATCACAAAGGAAATTCGTATCATTTATTGGTCATCTGAACGCCACTCTGCTGTAAATGGTCGCGCAGCCAACTTCCCGCCACGCCAGGCGGTGATTTCTTATTCCACAACAGATCGATAGAGATAGCCTTTGGCCAACCGGGCACCTGTAGTTGAACCAGCGGTTTTTCCGCTGCAAACTCCTCCACCAGCGCACAAGGGAGCGCGCACCAACCGAATCCCTGAACCGCCATACTCAATAACAGCAAATAGTTAGGCGCCGACCAGACGGGGCCACGTGCCACGTTACTGCCGCTTTCCAGATAGGTATTCAAACGCAGTTCACGCCAGGTGTGGAGTTGTTCCCATTGTAGTTTTTCCTGACTCGCCAGCGGATGTGAGGCCGCAACGTATAACCCCATCCAGGTTTGCATCGGCAGCCGCGTCACGCCCATGTCGGTCGGATAATCCTCTCTTGCCTCAATCAACCCGACCTGCGCGCGCCCTTTTTGCAGCAGATCGATCACGTCTTCATCTTCACCAATCAGACATTCAAACTCGGTATGCGGAAACTTGCGGTCAAACTGCACCATTAATTCTTCCAGCACATCCGGGTGCAGCGTGTCCGAAAGTACGAAGGTCAGGCGCGCTTCCGTTTCACCCGACAGCGAGATAGCCGCCTCATCGAGACGTTCGCTGGCCGTCAAAATTGCCTGCACATATCCCAGCACCCGCTTACCTTCTTCGGTCAGCGTTGGCTGACGGGACGATCGGTCAAACAGCGCAAAACCAAGATCGGCTTCCAGATGCGCAATAGCCGTACTGATGGTGGACTGGCTTTTACGCAGTCGTCGGGCCGCGGCAGAAAATGAGCCGCAGGAAACGGTCTCTACAAATGCCGTTAATGCTTCAGGAGAGTAACGCATGAACTATCTACTTTATCGATGGATACTATCTTTTAGATATCACATAAAACGATAAAATTGCCACCATTCCGTTATCCGGGCATCAAAGAAGGTTTTAGGTTATGCAACACGATACAGTCCAGCGCCGCTCACTAGTGGAGCGTATTTTTCACGCCGTTTGTTTTGAAGGCATTGCCACCGCAATCCTTGCGCCAACCACCGCGTGGCTGATGCAGCGCTCGGTGCTGGAAATGGGCGGGCTGACAATTATTCTGGCTACCACGGCGATGATCTGGAATATCATTTATAACGCCCTGTTTGACCGCTTATGGCCGTCGCATCGGGTAAAACGTACGGCGAAAGTTCGCGCCTTTCACGCCTTAGGCTTCGAGAGCGGGTTTATTGTGATCGGGGTGAGCATCGTGGCCTATGTGCTGAACGTCAGCCTGCTTCAGGCATTCACGTTGGAAATAGGTTTCTTCCTGTTCTTCCTGCCGTACACCATGCTCTATAACTGGGCGTATGACACATTACGCGAGCGCGTTATGAAGCGCCGCCAGCAGCGTGTTACTGCCTGATAATTCAATAAATAGTCGGAATTATCTTGATTCCGACTATTTATCCATTCACCAGCCCACTTGTTCACACTTCCCCCAGCCCCTCTCATTTGTGGTAAATTGCGCTTCTTTTTGTTTATTTTATAGTTGATACGTTCAAATAATGTCGAAAATTTGGTCAAAAGAAGAGACTCTCTGGAGCTTCGCACTATATGGGACTGCCGTCGGTGCAGGAACCCTCTTCCTCCCCATACAGCTGGGTTCAGCAGGCGCGGTAGTGCTGTTTATCACCGCCCTCGTGGCCTGGCCTTTAACCTACTGGCCACACAAGGCGCTGTGCCAGTTTATCCTGTCGTCAAAAACGTCTGCTGGCGAAGGCATCACCGGTGCAGTCACCCATTACTACGGCAAGAAGATTGGCAACCTGATCACCACCCTCTATTTTATTGCCTTCTTTGTGGTCGTGCTGATCTACGCCGTGGCGATAACCAATTCACTCACTGAACAGTTGGCAAAACATATCACTATCGATTTGCGTGTTCGTATGCTGGTCAGTCTCGGTGTGGTGCTGGTGCTGAACCTGATTTTTCTGATGGGCCGACAAGCCACCATTCGGGTTATGGGCTTTCTGGTATTCCCACTGATTGCTTACTTTTTGTTCCTTTCGCTTTACCTGACCGGAAGCTGGCAGCCAACGCTACTCACCGGCCAGATGTCTTTCGATCAGCACACGCTTCATCAGGTTTGGATCTCTATTCCCGTGATGGTTTTCGCTTTTAGCCATACGCCAATTATCTCTACGTTCGCTATTGACCGACGTGAGAAATATGGCGAGCAGGCCATGGGTAAATGCAAAAAAATCATGAAGGTCGCCTACATCATCATCTGCCTGAGCGTACTGTTTTTCGTCTTCAGCTGTTTGCTTTCGATTCCGACAAACTATATCGAAGACGCGAAAAATGAAGGCGTGACCATTCTGTCAGCGTTATCGATGATGCCAAACGCACCGGCATGGCTGTCAATTTCCGGGATTATCGTCGCCGTCGTGGCGATGTCAAAATCGTTCCTCGGCACCTACTTTGGCGTGATTGAAGGGGCAACGGAAGTGGTAAAAACGTCGCTGCATCAGGTGGGCGTGAAGAAAAGCCGGGCCTTTAACCGCGCCCTGTCCATCATGTTAGTGTCGGCCATTACGTTTATCATCTGCTGCATTAATCCTAATGCGATTTCAATGATTTACGCCATTAGCGGGCCATTGATTGCCATGATTTTGTTTATCATGCCGACTCTCTCCACTTATCTGATACCGGCGCTGAAGCCGTACCGTTCAGTGGGTAATTTAATCACCCTGATTGTCGGTCTGCTGTGTGTATCTGTGATGTTTTTTGGCTAGAACGTGTAGTTAACGGCTCATTCCTGTATGTGGATGAGCCGTTAAACTGACTTATTTGATGTACGAATCCAGTACCTTCAACACCACGTCCAAATCTTCTTCGCGCTTTATTTCATCGCCCTGATGCACGATGTGCTCGGTCAGATGACCTTTAATCACCTCACGCATTAACCCGTTTACCGCACCGCGGATCGCCGCTATTTGCTGCAATACCGCCGCGCATTCATGCGGTTCATCCAGCATGGTTTTCAACGCCGCTACCTGCCCCTGAATCTTGCTGGTTCGGGCTTTCAGCTTTTGTTTGTCGCGGATCGTATGTGACATAACTTTACCTATTTAACGTCTGGCTGTAGCGACAATACCATCGACATTCTACTGGGGGGTAGTATTTAATACTGGGGGGGAGTAGAATCGGGCGAAATTAAACAACTAAGAATCATTCTCATGGGTGAGTTTTCTACGCTTCTTCAGCAAGGCAACGCCTGGTTTTTCATTCCCAGCGCGATTTTATTGGGTGTGTTACACGGTCTGGAACCGGGGCATTCGAAAACGATGATGGCGGCTTTTATTATTGCCATTAAAGGCACCATCAAACAGGCAGTGATGCTGGGGTTGGCGGCAACGCTGTCGCATACCGCAGTGGTGTGGTTGATCGCGCTCGGCGGGATGTATATCAGCAAAGCGTTTACCGCCCAGGCCGTTGAGCCATGGCTGCAGTTTGTCTCGGCGATTATCATTCTCGGCACCGCATTCTGGATGTTCTGGCGAACCCGGCAGGGAGAGCAGAGCTGGCTGGCCCAGACGCATCACGATCATGGCCACGAACACCAACATCATGATCATCACCACCACGATCATCATCACGATCACGACGGCGAGCACCACCACCATCACCACGATCATGACCATGCCGCGCTGGCAGGGCTGAGCGAGGGTTCAAAAGAGTATCAGGATGCCCACGAACGGGCGCATGCCACCGACATTCAGCGCCGCTTTGCCGGTAAAGAGGTCACTAACGGCCAAATATTACTGTTTGGTCTGACCGGCGGGTTAATCCCCTGCCCTGCCGCCATTACGGTGCTGCTGATTTGCATCCAGCTCAAAGCCTTCACGCTGGGCGCGACTATGGTGCTGTGCTTCAGCCTCGGACTGGCGTTGACGTTGGTGACGGTGGGAGTGGGTGCAGCAATCAGCGTACAGCAGGCGGCCAAACGCTGGAGTGGATTTAATACGCTGGCACGCAAAGCGCCCTATTTTTCCAGCGCGCTCATCGCCATGGTCGGCTTATATATGGGGATTCACGGCTATATGGGGATCGTCGGTTAACGAGCGGAGCGCGCAGCAGCGATTGCCGCTGCGCGTAAATCCAGATTAGCTGGCGACATTCCCCCACACCAGTTGCCCTTTATGGAAGGTCGCGGTGCGAGGGGAGATGCGGGCAACCGCTTCCGCCGAACAGGAGGCATCCACCAGCACAAAGCTGGCTTCATCCTTCGCTTTCGGCCACACGCGTTCACCTTTATCGTTTAGCGGCAGCACATCGCCGGTGGCAAGAAACAGCGCGCGCGACAGGTTAAGCTCGTTGGGGCGAATATAGAGCTGCGCGTACAGATTCGCCTTCTCCAGCATGTCTCCCAGCCCGTACGGCGACCAGTGGTCAATCACGCTGTCGGTCCCGGTAATCACCTCCACGCCTTTGTCACGCAGCTGTTTGAGCGGCATATGCAATGTGCCAATCGGCACCGTCGAGGCAATGGTAATCTGCTGCGCCGCCATACGGGTCGCCAGCGCGTCAACCTGCTGCTCGTTCAGCGTTGCCAGCGCGAAAGCGTGGCTGATGGTCAGTTTGCCCTTCAACTGCGGCGTTTTCTCTACCGTTTCCACCATGTAATTCACCGCCGCCACGCCCGCCGGGCTGGTTTCGTGCAGATGAATATCCACGCCTTTATCGTAATCCAGCGCAATCTGGAACATGGTGTCGAGGGATTTTTCCATCGCCCCGTCGACGCTGGTTGGGTCCAGACCACCGACGTAATGCGCCCCCGCCTGCATAGCTTCACGCATCAGCGGTTCAGATTTTGATAACAGCAAGCCATGCTGTGGAAACGCCACAATTTCACAGGCAAAACCCGGCTGGCGACGCGCCAACACCGCCTGCAGGTTTTCCAGGTTTTTCAGCCCGGAAACCGGTTCTATGTTGCAGTGGCTACGGGCAATCGAGGTACCTTTAGATTGCAGCAAATCGATAAGCTTTTCCGCGCGCTCCTGGGTGTATGGCTGGAGTTCAGGCAGCAGCTTTTGTTCCAGGCGGATCATATCCTGAATAGTGGTACCAGCCGGACGGTTCAGTGAGCGCCACGGACCACCATAAAAGGTTTTATCCAGGTGGATGTGCATATCGCGCATGGCGGGCAGCATCAGCTTGCCACCCGCATCGTAGTGCGGCAGCGTCGCATCCGGATGCTGCTTATTCTCACGCAGCGCAACAATTTTCCCGTCCTGGATTTCAACAGTTTGCAGTGCGGTACGGGTATGTACCACCACCGCGTTTTCGTAATCAAACCCCGTTTCCAGCAGAACGTTGTCCAGGTAATAGTGTTTATCGTTAATCGTCATCGTGCTCTTCGACCCGCAGGTGTTCCCGACAGGATTAGCAGCATACGCGACCGGAGCCACTGCGCCAAACAGCGCGGCAGCGGTCACCATTTTTCCGCTCTGGCTTAAAAATTCGCGGCGGCTGTTACTTTCTTTCATTCGCATCTCCTCTCAGGAATGGACAATGTGGGTACCCGTTTCACCGCGGATTGCGGCGGGCAGACATTCCGGCGTGGTGATGATTACCCGCTTACCTCCGCGCGCCAGGAACGCCAGACTGGCAACGATCTTCGGCAGCATGCTGCCCGGCGGGAAATGTCCTTCCTGCATGTAGCGGGTCATCGTGGCGACATCCACCGTATCCAGCGCCTGCTGCTCAGGTTTGCCAAAGTGAATACACACTTTCTCAACACCGGTGGTGATCACCAGAATGTCGGCGCGGATCTCCTGGGCCAGCAGCGCGGTGGAAAGATCTTTATCAATCACCGCGTCCACGCTCTGGTAATCACCTTGCTCACCACGCACCACCGGGATCCCGCCGCCGCCCGCGCCAATCACCACAAAGCCTTGCTGGGTCAGTGCCTTAATCGCCTCGGCTTCGACGATGCGCTTCGGCTCTGGCGAAGCGACCACCCGACGGTAGCCGCGCCCGGAATCCTCCACAAATCGCCAGCCCGGATTGACCCGCTGTAGTTCATCGCGCTGGGCTGCGCTAAAGAACGCGCCGATAGGTTTGGTTGGATTCGCGAAGCCCGGATCGTTTTTGTCGACCTCCACCTGCGTGACCACCGTAACTGCCTTCTGCTCACCGCGCCGCGCCAGACGGTTATTCAGCGCCTGTTGGATCAGATAACCAATACCGCCCTGCGTATCGGCAACGCAGTTTGCCAGCGGGGTGAGTGGCAACCCTTCACGCTCGTGTGCGATTTCCGCCCGCCGCAGATCCAGTCCCACCTGCGGTCCGTTCCCGTGAGTCAGCACAATGTTGTAGTCCGAGGCCAACATTTCCAGCACCGTGTCCGCAACCGCTTTCACCGCTTCAGCCTGGTGCTCAATCGACTGGCTGGCGTTATCTTTGATAATGCTGTTGCCGCCAATGGCAACGACCACAAGTTCTTTCATAGTGTTATCTTCCGCTTGCAGACGATTCAGGTGGATTTCGTCGGTTGTTGCTCAGGTGCAGTCACCGCTTCACGACTGTCGAGCACGTGCTTAAGGACAAACATGCCGCTCATCATCAGGTAGGCCAGCACAAACATCATCGAACTGCCCTCTGCAAAGCCGACCGCCGGGGAGTGGATCACACCAAACAGCGACAGCAGGGCGCCAAAGGCAGCGGCAATCGCCCCACGCAACGGCTTATTCATAATGGCGAAGATGGCGACACAGCCCCACAGCATGCTGGCCAGCGGCGCGCCGCTTCCCAGATGCACCAGCCCGTCGTAATAGACGCCTTTGCTGTGCAGCAGGTCGCTACCGAGCTTACCGGCTGACGTACCGGCCGCGCCCATCACGCTATTAACGATGGTTAGCGCCCAGTTAGCGATCCACGGGAACAGGCAGATGAAGATAACGGGAACCTCGACCTTGGGCGTTTCTCGCACCACCTGGTTGGCGGTCACCACGCCGATAAACACCAAAATCGGCACGATTGCGGTCATCGGAATAATGGCGAGCATAAACGCGCCCAGACCAAACAGCGGCACCAGGAACATAGTGATCCCCGAAGCGAGGGTATAGCCGATGCTGGCGCCCATCGCTTTCCAGCCCGCATGGCCGACATACACAGTCACCGGGAACGGGTTGCCCAGCATGCAGCCGAGCATGGAAGCAAAACCGTTCGCCATCATGACTTTACGGGTGTTGTACTCATCGCCCGCGGCATGCGCACTTTCTATGTTTTCGAGGTCAAAAATGTAGTTCGCCAGACCCAGCGGAACCGCAGACGCCAGATACGGCAGCGCGTGCGGCAGCCCTTGCAAGAAGCTGTCGACATGAATTTCCGGCGGGTTAAAGCCAAAAGAAGACATCGACGCTTTAATCGCTTCCGGGCTTTGCAAACCCGAGATCCACGCCAGTGCCGTACCGGCAATCAGTAACAGCAAACCAGTAGGAATGCGGGCAAAAATTGGCTTCTTACCGAACCAGTTAATAAAGATCAGCAGCAGGACGATGAAAGAAACGGTTGGCGCTTCAAATGCCTGCAGCATTGGGTTCATCGCCAACAACAGCAGGCCCAGGCCGGATAAACAAGAGAGCAGTACCGTTCGTGGGATCATCTTGCGGATGGTCTCGCCAAGGAAGGAGCCGCCCACCAGGATTAATGCTTCCACAAAGCACCACACCAGCGCTATCTGGATGGCGAAGTTGGCATCTTTTGTTTGCTGATAAACCGGCATCAGCACCAGGAAGGTCACGGTAAAGATCGACGGTGCGCTGGGACCGGACGGCAGCGCCGTTACGTCATTACGTCCGGTGTGTTTTGCCATTTGCAGGCCAAACCAGGCGTAGCAGACGCTGGCCACCAGCACCGCCAGACCAAAGGCAGGCGCAATGCGACCATAGACAATTTCGGTAGGGATCCCGACGACAAAAATGAGCAGCCCCATCATTGTCAGCAGGTTCGTCAGGTTGTTGGTCATCAGCCCGAAGTAAGCCGCCCAGTCACCACGTTTCCATTCTAGTTTTATGCTGTTCATGGAATATCCTTAACAGGTTAAGCATCGTTTGCGATCGCGGAGATCGCCCAGCCCTGCAGGTAAGCAACGTTTAACGCCGTTAGCCCCGGTTGTTGTTATTAGCAGTAGCGGTCACGCCAGTTGAGGATCGCCTTTTCAAAACAGGCGAACGGCGGGTGAACGATTCCGGCACCGATCATGCCGATCCCCGCATCTTTGTGCGCAATGGCGGTGTTGATCACTGGCAAAATGCCGGTGCTGCCCACGCGCGTAATGTCGATAGCGGTCGGTACCCCCATAAAACCGAGCAGCGGAATGGTAACGTTGGGGTTTTCACCGAGGGTGATTTCGCGCATCTGGCGAGAGAAATCGACCGCCTCCTCGACCGTACCGCCGACCAGCGCCACAATGGCAGGCGCCGTCGCCATGGCAAAACCGCCAATGCCATAGGTTTCGGTAATCGCGCTATCGCCGATATCACGCCCGGAATCTTCCGGCTTATAGCCCGCGAACATTGGACCAATCACCTGCTGCGCAGGACCGGTAAACCATTGCCCCGGCAACCCGCTGACGCGCAGACCGAACTCGACGCCGTTACGCGCCATCGTCGTGACCACGGTGCTGTATTCAATGCCGTGTGCGGCGTCCATCGCGGCTTTACACATCGCCATCCAGGTCGGCCCGGAGAAGTAATCGCTACTGAGGACGAACTCGAATACCTCGCGCTGCTGCTCAACCGGATAACCGGTCTGGATAATCCACGGCGTCAGCGCCTGAATCAGTAGCGCTGTCCCGGCGTTGTTACGGTTATGGCACTCATCGCCCATGTGCAACGCCTGCGCCAGCATCAGACGCAGATCGATTTCACCCGCCAACTTCATGGCATCACGCAGCATCGGTCCCATCACATCGCGCATCCAGTTCAGTCGATCGATAACGCTCTGATCGTTCGCCCCCATGCGCAGGATCTTCGCCATCTGCTCGCTCATATTGGTATATGCGCGGTTGCCGTAGGTTTTGTTCTCCACGATGTGCATAAACATCGACGCCGACGTCACCCCCGCCATCGAGCCAACACAGTCATGCTCGTGGCACGGTGAGAAGATGATTTCACCCGAGGCGGCCAGTTCGGCAGCTTCATCCAGATCTTTCGCCAGCCCTTCAAACACCAGCGCCCCGGTTACCGCGCCCTTCATCGCGCCGCACATTTTTTCCCAGCGGATCGGTGGCCCGGCGTGCAAAATGGTGTTGCGGGTCATCCCTGGCACTACGTTGATGGCCTGGTCGTAACCAATCAGCACCGGATGCGACTGGATGATGCGCTCCAACGCCTGCTGGTTAGCGGCCGCGATTTTGTCCGCCAGCGGCGAATCAGCAATGTCATCCAGCGCGGCCACGACCTGCATATTGCCCTGGCCCGGCGGCGTCCAGTCGAGTTGAGTCACGGGCACATTCTGTTTTTTCAGGTCATCGCTGAACATCGCGATGCCGACATTAATCACGTTCAGCGGCTGGTTAAACAGTGTCTGGCTCATCAGGCTTCCTCCCCTTTACAGATAAATTCACGCGCCAGCAATCCGGTGTTGGTGCTACTGCTCGCCCAGATAACCCCGGCGTCGGTCAGCATCTGGCACTGTTTTTCCAGCGACGGTGTATCGAGATCGGTTCCCAGCACATAGCCGAGGATTTCCATCGGACGCCCCTCTGCGGCGGCGATCGCTTTGGCTTCAACGATCGCGTCCAGCATCACCCCGACAGGATCTTCATGCGATCCAAATCCAAGCACGAAGTCCATCACGATCACGCCCACTTCAGGATCGCGCGCCTCCTGCAACAGACGACTAATACGGTTGGTGGGATCGATCATCGGGTGTGGTTTACCGTTGGTAAAATCGTCATCACCGAAATCAAGGAAGGTATGCGCCACGCTGCGGTTGAGATCTTTCAGGCGAAACGCCGGATCCGGATGAATGTTGCTGTAAACCTGCGCGTGTTTTTCCATGGCGGCAAACATCGCCTCATCACACAACGTGCCGCCGCAGAATAAGCCACGGATGTACTTTTGCTGCGGGGTCAGGCGGGCGCGGACCTCTTCAATCAGCGGCCAGTTGAGCGGATGCAGGTCCAGGCTCTCTTTTTTCACGCCGGTCAGCAGCACCGCTTTCAGCGCTGCTTCTTTGGTACCGCGTGCAAACTGCAGACCTTTTTCATCCGCAGGCGCGGCTTCGCGTCCGAGGAAGCACACCACGACTGGCTTTTGGCAGGCGCGCGCACGCTCCAGCACCTTGCGCGCCACCGCTGGGGCAGGAGGTTTAGAGATAAGCGCAATGATTTCGGTTTGCGGATCGGCTTCCAGCATGCCAATCGCATCAAGCATCATCAGGCCGCCAATCTTCTCACTTAGATCGCGACCACCGGTGCCAATCAGTTGGGAAATTCCGCCGCCAAACTCGTGAATACGTACGCTCAGTTCCTGGCTACCGGTACCGGACGCACCAACAATCCCAATGTTGCCGCGACGTACCGCGTTGCCAAAGCACAGCGCCGCGCCGTTAATAATGGCGGTTCCGCAGTCTGGCCCCATCATCAACAGCCCTTTTTCGTGCGCCAGTTGTTTTAGCGCCAGTTCATCCTCAAGAGAAACGTTGTCAGAGAACAGCATCACGTTGAGGTTATTTTGCAGCGCCTGACGCGCTTCACGCGCCGCAAACAGACCATTGACCGAGATCACCGCCAGGTTACTGTCAGGCACATGCTTCTTGGCACTAGCAAGCGTGGCATAGTGCGCTTCATGCTGGCCGCCCTGCTCTTTATGCGTAAACAGATCTTCAATTGCCACCAGCGTCTGGTCGTTCGCCGCCTCGCTTGCGCCTTTAATGACAATCATCAGGTCGCCACTTTTCGCCTCTTCCAGTTCAGGCGTCAGCAGGCCGAGATTCTTCAGCACACCCTTGTTCATTTCCGTGGCCATCGCCACGAATGCCTGCTCAACGCCATCGAGCTTATTTGCACGTGTGGAGATAGACATCAGTGAAACGGAATCAAAATACGTGTTCTTTTTAACAACTATCCTGATCGACATAATTCCCTCCGGACCTGTGGCTCAGGGCGCAGGCGTCCGCCATGCCATACAGCATGTCGCAGCCAGAACTTGAGCCGATATTTTTAATGTCAGTAATATATTGCGTAGAAACGGGTTGTTGCTCAGTAATAATATGCTGCAGCAGCCGCACGACGCTTTCCCGATAACGTTGATGCAAAGCTTCTTCGAGCGTTATTTTGCTAAGTAGCGTCGTATTATTTCCGGCGCATTGTAATGCCGCTAAAAAATCTCCACGATATTTCTCCAGCGGATGTCCTGGGATTAATAAAATGGCACTTAAGCCCACTAAATAATCATCGGATGATGGCGTCAGGCCAATTCCCAGACCAATTAAATGGCTGGCCGCTGTAGAAATATTTACTCCCGTATATAGCGCCGCTATTAGTGTTTGTCGGCGGTTGAGTAATTGACGGGTGATTTCCTGATAAAACGGGTTGTCCCCCTGATACAAAAATAATGTGTCGTCGCTGCTTAACTGTTGGCGGATTACCTCTTCCCAGCGCTGCCAGCGGACTGCGGCGAGGGTTACTGCATCTGGCGTCCACTGTGGTATGCGCCACGGCAGGCAACCAGAGGTCTCTATCCATTTATCTTTGCCAACGGCTATCCCCGACTCGGTAAATCTGACCTGCTCACCGGGGAGAAACAGGTCCGCGCAATGCGTCAGCGCCAGCCGACAGCTATTAGGCGCGTTATCACAACCTTCACTCAGCAACGTCAACAGTCGCTGCTGGCCAGGTATCAACAGGTTCACCGCGCGGGAAAAAACCTGTTCAACTTGCCCCGTCCCCCGGAAAGCGAGAAACGCGCTATCTGCGGTTAGCGCCTGTACGCATCGCCGTGATGGCGTAGCGATAGCGGCGCTCCTCTGTCAGGCTCCGGCAGCAATCAGCAGCTCGGCAATTTCGTGATAACCTTTCTCCCGCGCCAGTTCCAGCGGGGTTTTACCATATTTATCCGTCATATGCGGATTCGCGCCATGATCAAGTAGTAGCTTGACGATCTCCTGCTGTTTCGCGCCGCCGTCATTAAGCACAATGGCTTCCAGAAGCGGCGTCCAGCCAACAAAGTTGGTATGGTTGACATTGATATCAGTACGCAGCAGTAGTTCGCGCACAATCTCCACGTGACCTTTTTCACTGGCTGGCGTAATGCCTACGCCGCCAAAACGACTCAGGCAGTTAAGGTCGGGGTTAGCAGGCAATACGGTACGCAGCAGCGTTAAATCGTCAGTCAGGCAGCTAATCAGGAAAGGATTAAAACAGGTTTGGTCCTGTTTATTAATATCGGCACCGGCGGCAATCAGTAAAGAAACACAGTCATAATGCTTATTCAGGCTGGCAATAATAATGGCGGTACGTCCCTGGCGGTTCGTGGCATTAATATCCACATTTTTTGCCAGACAGGATTTTAATCCATCGGCATTACCTTGCTCTGCCGCCAGCAGAAATTCAGTAATGAGTTCTTTCTCTGACATAATTGCTCTCCTGCAGTTTTTTAGACTTTTTAAATATCCGATAAGCTGAGAATAGCAACAGAGTGTAGAGAATAACATCCGCTTAAATTTCATTCATCGTAAGCGTGGCAATTATTGAATAAAATTTAACAATGAGAGGAAACCGTGCTGTAGTGCAATCTTTCCCTTATGGCTGGGGCGTTTTTTGCCACTAATTAATAGTCAGGCAAATCAGGCGGTATGCTGCACGGATAGCGGCCTGCAATTAATATGCAGAAGTGTGATTACCTTCAAATCAAATGTAAAACTAGTGTTAAATTCTGTTCAAAACTGATTGCTCTGTATAAGGATTACAAATACATTCAACAATCATTATGTGGCGGGGCGTGTTGGTTGCCTGAAGGGAGAAAAGATGAATTCCATTTTTACCGAGGAAAATCTGCTGGCATTTACTATGGCTGCCCGCTACAGCAGCTTCAGCAAAGCTGCGGAGGAGCTAGGCTTAACCACATCAGCAATTAGCTATACCATTAAACGCATGGAGATGGGGCTTGATGTGGTGCTGTTTACGCGTAGCACCCGTAGCATTGAGTTGACTGAATCTGGCCGCTATCTGTTTCGCAAGGCCACCGACCTGCTCAACGATTTCCACGCGATTAAGCGCAGCATTGATACCATCGCTCAGGGCATTGAAGCCCGGGTGCGCATCTGTATTAACCAGTTGTTGTACACCCCACAGCATACGGCACGACTGCTGCAGGTACTCAAGAAACAGTTCCCTACCTGCCAGATAACCGTCACCACCGAGGTGTATAACGGCGTCTGGGATTCGATCATCAACAACCTTGCCAATATTGCCATTGGCGCACCCGATACGTTACTGGACGGCGGCGGGATTGATTATACCGAGATCGGCGCTATTCGCTGGTCGTTTGCCATTGCCCCGGATCATCCCTTGGCTTTCATGCCTGAACCGATTTCTGAGAGCCAGCTGCGTTTGTATCCGAACATTATGGTGGAAGACACCGCCCACACCATTAACAAAAAGGTCGGGTGGCTGTTACACGGTCAGGAGTCGATTCTGGTTCCCGATTTTAATACCAAATGTCAGTGCCAAATTCTGGGCGAAGGCATCGGTTTTTTACCGGACTATATGGTGCGCGAAGCGATGGAAAAGTCGCTGCTGGTCACGCGACAGATCCACAACCCACGTCAGGATTCACGGATGCTGCTGGCGACCCAGCATTCGGCAACCGGTCGAGTAACCCAGTGGATTAAAAAAGAGTTTGGCCCGCAAGGGGTACTGACGGGCATTTATCAGGATTTGCTGCATCGGGAGTGATATGCCGGATAAGTCTATCCGGCGAAAATCAGACGTCAGGCGTGAATATCGTCGTACTCGCGGGTTTTATCAAATTCATGTTTGGCAAACGGGCACAGCGGAATAACTTTGCGGTTTTCAGCGCGCATTTTCTCCACTACCTTCGCCACTAGTTGTTTGCCGACACCCTGACCTTTCAGACTGGGGTCAACATCGGTATGTTCAATGATGCTCAGATGCTCGCCCGTCGGCACAAAGACAATCTCGGCAACCTGATTGCCTTCGGCATCGTTGACATAAAATTTGTTGTGGCCTGCAAGAATTTCCATGATTCCCTCACTTATTTCTGGCGATATTTCAGCGCACCGCTTGGACAGGTATCGATGACCTTAATCACCGTCGCGACATCCACTTCATCGGGGATTATCCAGGGTTTGCGTTTCAGATTGAAAAGCTTCGCGCTTCCCCGCACGCAATTCCCTGAATGCTGACATATCGCCGTATTGAAGTAGACGTCAATCTTCTCGCCGGTATAGGCCCGGTAGCCTGCATCAAGTAGTTCCTTTTCCACGACATTGCCTCGCATTTTTTATTGTCTGAGTCTAATCATAGACCGATGCGAGTCTGAAGGAAGTGGCGGGTAGCAGAAATATCACTCAGTCCCTTTCTGTAACGATGGCTCCCGCTCCGGCGGCAAATATTCCAGCATTGCAGGCGTCGGCGGCGGCAGGCGGTTATCGGCGATGTGCTTGTCCACATCGATATGACTGATTTCGCCATTCTCATGATGATGGACCGTCAGCACCCTCGCTTTGTTCAACTCCGTAACCAGTTCACGGGTAATGCGTAAACTTTCTGCCAGCTCATGGTGTTCCAGTCCTGGTCTACGGCTGCGACGCTCCACCCGAAAGCGAAACTGGTTGTATTTCGCCCAGCCGATCAGCACCAGTCCGTTGACCAGCGCGACAAGGATATAAAACGTGACCGTATCCAGCGTGGTGAAAAAGGGACGCACGCCCATATACGGTGAATGCGCCAGGGCCGTGATTAGCCCTTTATAGATCAGGTATAAAAAACCAACCCAGGCGATGACCGTCAACAGCACGTCGATGATGCGCGGCAGTAAACGCCGTTCCGTAAAGATCAGTGGCTGGCTCATGATTCGATCCTCCCAATTCCACGATCAGGACTCACCCAGCGCGCCCTGCCGCGTTTGCGTTTAAGCATCACTTTCGGGAAAGCCACCAGCGTAGTGAACAGGCTTAGCATCCAGTACACCACCGGGAACCAGATAATCCAGAACAACGAGGCGCCAATGCCTTTTTCATAGCGTCGTTCAATCATCAGGCTCACTGCAAACTGTATTAAGCAGACCACACCGAGAATAAGTCCGGTAAAGGCTGGCGGGAACAGATGTTGTACATACAACGAGTCCGGCATCGGAATCATCAGTCCCAGCAGGAACAGTACGATACTGATCGCATAGGCAAACGACCAGGCGGTAGAAAAACAGAATTCGAAAAACAGCGGCCACATGCGGCGGAACTCCCACGACCACAGACGACGCATGTTAACGATAAATACCTCCGCCCCACCTTGCGCCCAGCGCAGGCGCTGCTTCCACAGCCCTTTTAACGTTTCAGGCATCAGGATCCAGCACAGCGCGCGCGGCTCAAAGAATACCGACCAGTGGCGCAACTGCAGCTTCCAACTGATATCGATATCTTCGGTGATCATGTCCGGGCTCCAGTAACCGACCTCGGCCAGTGCGCGACGACGAAACGCCGCAACGACGCCGGAAACGGTAAAGATCTGCCCATAGACTCGCTGAGTGCGCTTAATCAAGCCGATAATGGAAGAGAACTCACCGACCTGCACACGACCGATTAACGTAGAGCGGGTTCGAATACGCGGGTTCCCCGTCACCGCACCAACGCGCGGGAACTGGATCAGCGGCGCCACCAGATACGCCACGGCATCGCGATCCAGTAACGCATCGCCATCAATGCACACCAGGTAATCACTGCGCGCTGCGGCCGCACCGGTCTTGAGCGCCAGTGCTTTACCCTGGTTTTCAGCCAGATGAATGACGCGCAGGCTGGGGTATTCCACTGCCAGTTGTTCCAGTACGTCGTGCGTGTCATCCGTCGAACCATCGTTGATGGCAATCACTTCGATATTCTTATATCGCTGTGCCAGTGCAGCCTCAATGGTTTCACGCGCGTTAATCCCTTCGTTAAAACAGGGGATCAGAATGGAAACCAGCGGATTTCCCTCCAGCGTCGGTGGCGGTGTATCGTCTCCCCATTTCCAGTGACGCTCACGATAAAACCAGAAATAGACCCCGCCGCTTATCCATAATGCAGACATGAATAAAGGCCAGAAGAAGACGAAGTTCAACATGACTTCACCTGTAAAGATGACAGCCACGCCAAAAGGTAGGCTGAACATCAGGCAAAGTATCAGGAAAGCAATAATGCGATCGGTCATTTTTGCGGGTACCAGTATGAGGAGAACGTCGAGCGAATCTCTGACATCTCAGGTTTGTCGCTGATGAAATCATCCGGATAATAGCCGTAGTTACCTGCACCACTAAGTTTCAGCTGGCGCATCCATTCAGCTATTTGTTTTCCACTGATTTCTGCTTCGTCCCCGGATTTGCGCCAGTCTCGTGCCTGCAGTTCAAACACGGTTTTGTCCAGCGCGCCGGGCGTTTGTGCAACGGCATTCACTAATCTGTCGAGCCAGGCGTTGGCATCATTAGCCGGGATCTGTTCCATGAATGGCATCGCCATCGGCGCCGTCCAGTCATAGGTATTGAGGAAATCATTCAGGTTTTGTGCAAACCAGGCTTCACTTTCAGGCTCCAGCACTGGTAAGGCGTAAATATTACGCGCGGTTTTTACCTGTGGACCGCGAATATTGCGTACCGATTGCGTCAGCTGCTTAGTAAAGTCGATCAACATCTTACTTTTCAAGCGCGTCCAGCGCTCGAAGGTCTGAGGGTTGCTACGGATTTGCTCAATACTTCCCGGAAGACCTGCGGCGCGGTAGGCGGCTAACGCCTCCGGTGACGCATCTTCAAAGTCCGTCAGGAAAGCATCGTCGTGGAACAAAATCCCTTTGAAACTGGCGTGCTTTGCCAGATCTTCATAGATATCAGTAATGCGTTTACGCGCTTCGCTGTCCCAGGGAGACAGACGCACATAATTCTCGCGGTTGATCGCAGTGCGTCCTGTTTTCGGATCCCATGCCGTCACGCGTGGAATGGACGCGTCGAGGTCGAAAGCCAGTACCGGCATCCAGGCATACACCGTCACCCCGGCCCGCGTTTGTAACTGCCAGGAGATATAGTTAAACAGATCGGCACGCATCGGCAGCCAACGGTTAGGGAAATAGAGTTCGCGAATATTCCCGTCGCCTTTAGGATCGGCGTACGCCTGCAGGAAGACATGAGAAATGCGCATGTCATAAACGCGCTGGATCAGCTTGTCGATGTTTCGCTTCTGCTGGGCAGGATCTTTGTCATACACGTAATCCAGATCGACGTGCATGACGCGCATCGTTTGCGGTTCACGTACCTGAGCGACCTGGCTGGCAAAGCGCTTGAGGGACGGATTATCAGAGATCAGTACGCGCGGGATATCATCCAGAAACGCGGCGTTCGCCAGCCCTTCGTTGAGCGTAAAGGCCATCTTATAGCCATGCTCTTTGGCCAGGTTTAACGTCGTGCCGTTAGCCGCACCGTAAGGCCATACCCACGCGCGCGGCGATTTCCCGGTTACCGATTTAATCTTATTGGTAATCAGCGAGATATCAGTATTAATGCGACGATTGTACTGTTCGTCGGTTTCGTAAGTCCCGGTTTTCTTATCGAAAAGGCGGTTCGCCACCGCAGGTTCTTTACTTCCCTGCGGGTTCGCCTCAGCACCGAAATGCGAGTTCCAGGTGTGCGCGCCCACTTCCACCAACGGCGATTTGCCCATTTCCTCGACCATCTTCCAGGTGGCAAATTTATCTCGCGCCGTCATCAAGCCGCCAAAATCGACTTTTTTATTGGCTGGAGAATCAACCCAACTGCCCACTGGCGCCCAGAGCGCAGGCCAGTTGTAGGCTTTCAGCAGCGGCCAGACACGGGTATAAAAACTGCTGTATCCGTCGTCAAAGGTGAGTAAGACCGCTTTTTCCGGCAACACAATTTTACCGTCATGGGCGTCCAGAATTTGCTGCACGCTGATCGGGTTATAGCCATTATCACGCAGCCAGGCCATCTGGTCGCTCAACGCGCTGGTGCGCACGGAGAGGTAGCGCTGGTCGGCGGCGCCATCCTCAACATCATGGTAGCCGAGCACCAGAAAGCTATTCTTCGGCCACGGATGATCCGCCGTCAGCGGCGCTCTCTCTGCGGGAGGAACATAGCGAGGCGTTGTATTATGCGCGCTGCTGCACGCGGTAATCATCAACCAGCCAGCGATTAATGCGCTAAGCCACAGGCATCTTTTCAGCATGAACAATCCTTAAAACCTGACATTTAAATCGAAAGCGAGGGAGATATTCCGCTCACGTTTACCGTCGTAGGGGCGTTTATCCCAAACCAGCATCACCCCGCCATCTACGACGTTGTTCCATTTCAGCCGTTGTCCGTATCCCACCTGGACGATAGCGCCTGCGTCTTCACCTTGCTGCCAGTAACCGCCGACTCCGGCTATGCCTTGCTGGGTCCACACGGTGTCATAGTGGCGGTAAAGAACCTGCTCCGCGCTCAGGCCAGGGACAACCGAAAAATCACTCTTCGGGTTGTAATACGGCACATTTTCTTTGGTGTTGGTGCTCCCGCCAATGCCCGGCGTAAAGTCCAGCGTGAAGCGCGGTGTAGTCCACATGCGCTCTTTTCCGCTCAGCCCGTATTCGATGCGATCGTTACCGTCCGAGAAATGTGATGCGGCAAACGACAGTTGATATTCACGTCGTTCGTTTTGATACCAGCGGACAAACATATCGCCGCCGTTGGCATACACGCCGCTACGCAGCGCGCGCAGTGGCGTGTTGCGCGAAAGACGCTCGGCCGAACCGCCAACGCGCCAGTTGTCATTGAAGTCATGCCAGCCAGATAGACGCCCACCAATCTTCTGACCATCACCATAATTTCGGCCAGACACTTCCATTTCGGCCCAGTAATCACGGGAAGTCCATTCTGCACCCGCCGCCAGATCGCGGCTGATGCCCTTCCCTTCCTCAAATTCACCGGTAGCGAAGTTGAATCCGGTAAACAGTCGCCAGTTGTCGTCAATTGGCGGGCTGTAAATCGCCGTGTTGATGTTGAAATCATTCTTACCGCTGACCGGACTATCGGACGAGATCCCCTGCGTGCCGCTAATACGTACTTCCGACATTTTATGCACATCACGAATACGCGCGAGGCGCAGCGTCGCTTCATCATCCGGGCTGCGAGCAATAACGTCATCCGTCAGTTCATCGGCCTGCTTCCACTCCTGGAGATCCAGCGCCACATAAGCCTGCTGACGCTCCAGTTCCAGGTTGCTTGGCTCAATCACTTCCGCCAGCTTCAGCTCTTTCTCCGCCGCATGCGGCAGTCCACGGGCTTCAAGAACAGAAGCATAGGATATGCGCAGCCCTTGGTTACCTGAGCCTGTGCGTGCCAGATGCTCAGCGAGTTTTTCTGCCTCCGGCAGTTCATTGGCTGCGATATGATATTGCGTCAGCAGCGACTGTCCGAGCAGCCAGTTATCGTTAGGCTGCGGCGTTGGCGAACCATAGATGCGTCGCAGGTACGGGCTGTCTTTGATTAACGCATCGACCTGCTTTTTCGCCGCATTAAAGTTTTCATTATCGATATGCGCGTAGAACAGATCCTGTTGATCCTCAGGACCGAGCGGCGTAACCGGAATCGGTCCGTTCGGATAATAGATGCTCGTTAGCATCGCTTCGGTTTTTTCCGGCTGGCGTTCGCTCAACCATGCTGATGCCACCCAGCGTTTAGCATAGTTTGGCACTTCACCGCTTGCGGACAGCGAATCATATTCCTGAATAACTTCGGCAGTACGCTTACGCACCAACAAGGCGCCCATGCGGTCAATTCTGGCCCGACGGACATCATTCTGCGCGGACGGTTCATCCTTCCAGGCAGCCAGCAACTGGTCATAACGGGCCAGCGCTTTATCGGCCACGATAAACCGTTCTTCTTCATTACGTGCGGACGTATAGGAGGAACGTACCATTTCTGCTGCGGCATCAAGCTCAAGGCGACGCTTCACCGGGTCTGCCGTTGGTACCACCTCTGCCATATTTAAGGCGGGCCCGGAAACGCGGTTTGCTGACAGCGCAGACAGCAATGTGGATTTTGCATTTTTGTTGCCCGGATCGACGTCATCCGCCTGGCTGGCGACTAACAATGCATCCCAGTTTTTTCCCTGCGAATGGTAGACATAGGCAAGTAGCGCATCAGAATCAGCCCCGGAATGTGCCTGCGCCCATTTATTCGCTTCAGTAAGGGCTTGCTGATTGTAGCGAGCATCCGCCAACGTCATTATCCAGCCGGTACGAACATCAACGTTATCAGGCTCTTCCTGTAAAACACTTTCCCAGACGGCTAAAGAATCATTCCAGTTCTTCTGATTGCGATACGCTCGTGCAGCGGCGACTTTGCCCCGGGCAGGTATATTCATCTGTCCACGATACTGCTGCCAGATTTCAATTGTGGTTTTATCGTTGTTATCGACCCAACTGGAAACTTGCAGCCAGTCGGCAACCTGATTGGGCGTTAGTGCGCTTTTCTTTCCCTGATCCTCAAGGAAACGTAATAGCGGTGCACTATTACCTCCCCGTGCTTCAATAACTAAAGCATCATAATCTGATACCGCCGCAGAGATTGGCATCGGGAAAAGAATGCTTGCCGTAAATAAACAGCTTACAGACTTAAAACGTTTAATGAAGTTGGCATGTCGACGCATACTTAACATATCTGCCCTTATATCTTACATCAGAGTAAAAATAAGCGTTTTCAATAAGTTACAGTCAATCCCTGACGGTTGCCGACCATGTAAGACGCACTGCCGCTTATTTCGTAATAGGGTTATGAAGCAATTAATTCTTTCGTCTTATTGACTACCTTTGCCTCGCCCTCTAATCCTTGGAAAGGAGGCATAAACTCGAGAATTTTATCACTCAACGTAGTTCATGGCTATGTAATAAGATAATGCTTAGGCAAAAAAAGTATTTTAAACTAAATTATCCTAATACTCTTGGGATTGCATTCTGGATTTAGATTAATTTTCCGTGACGAAGCCATGTGACGATGCAAACTATTGTTGGGTAACATAGCTACACTCCGTAACTGTTTGCACAGTAACTATTTGGTATGAATAGAGAAAGTTCTGATAGCAACCACTCTTATCACTATAAAAATAATGAGACAAACTCGACAACGTAATTTTAATTTACAGGCAGCATTGATGAAGTCAAATTAAAGGTACAGCCACGATAAACATTAGGCACAGTGATAATACCATGAAATCAAAGTGGTTTATTAATTCACAATTGAATGATAGTATTTTTTCATCCGGTCATATTGGCCTGAAAATTTATCAGCTTCTCTATTTATCACCCTGACTTGCTATTGACAGCATTAACCACAATTATTTTTACCCTTACTATTAACAAGCTTAATTTCATTGTGAGCTCCTGATTGAAGCATAACTTTTTGCGCTTACCTTCCTTTCAGACTTTCAGGTAATCTGAAAAAAGATGCCACCAGGAGTTGGTCGATGAAAATCGTTAATGCAGAAGAAAAACACATCCCCGCCATACGCGATATCTATGCACACCACGTTATTCACGGTACAGGCAGCTTTGAAACTGACCCACCGGATACCCACGAAATGCTGGCTCGGCTGGAAAAAATTCATAGTCTGGGGTTGCCGTGGATTGTCGCTCTGCAGGAAGACAGGGTCATAGGATATTGTTATCTCACTCGCTACCGCGAACGTTATGCCTACCGCTATACCCTCGAAGATTCAATTTACATTGACCCGGCGGCGCAGCGTCAGGGAGCGGGAAAAGCGCTACTGCGCCATGTAATTGACTGGGCCGAAACGCACGGCTATCGACAGTTAATTGCCATGGTCGGCGACAGCAATAATCAGGGATCGCTTAAAGTCCATCAGCAGGTCGGATTTACAGAAATAGGCACGCTGAAAGACGTTGGCTTCAAGCATGGTCGCTGGCTGGATACGGTTTTACTGCAACGAACCCTGAGTGAAGTGAATAGAAGTATTGAAGATGACCGACCAATAACCCTTTGATAATAAGGCTCAAAGAAAGGCTGTCATTAGGACCACCTCTTGGTCATACGCGGACGGAGGGCAGGAAGTATTCTTCAGGGTGACCACAGAACAATAGGCTTTAACGTTCTGGCCCCCTCGTCCTTTAATCTCAAGGGGGTAGTTGGATAAAACTCAGTGTTTTTTTGGGGAAATGTAACCGCTTTAGGGATGACAATTAATTCAGAGACTATTCGGTACCCTTTTTGTTCTTAATACACTGATATGTTACAGAATCTATCCCTTCAATTGCCCCACCACTATTCATATATGAGCTATCATCTAAAGGTCTTGCCGAGTCAAATTCCCACCCTTGGCATATTACGGTGGCGCGATTCTGGGCCTCCTCACCAAATGCTGGGCTCCACCACATTGGAGTGGATGAAGTGTAATGGTAGGCCATAGTAACAGTCCCCTCTGATTTATTAGCGTTAGCCGTATACATCGAAGGGTTCATGTTACATCCTGATAATGCAAACAAAGATGTTACAATAAAAGCAATTTTAATATTCATTTCATCACCATTAACATTTAATTTATTAAAGCTTGTTTTAATATCTGGAGCAAAATTTACACCTCTACATCCTTAGCACCGTTGATAGCTGGCTTTACGAGCAACTGCCGCTTTACGTGGCGATGCCTTGGGATCAAGGCCCTCAATAGATACCGTTTCGCTGGTAAAGATAAACATTTGTCGAGTGAATAGTATTGCTTTGAATCATGCTTGTAAGCCCATAAGGGTTACACAGTAGGTTACAGTCAGCTACTGTCAGGAGGCGTTACGCCACGACTTCAAGGGATTCAATGAACCAGGTAATGAAAGCAGGGTTATGGAGCGGGCGAAGGGAATCGAACCCTCGTATAGAGCTTGGGAAGCTCTCGTTAGTCCATCTCAACATTGTACATATTTTCGTACCTGATAGCGTGATCCTATAGGATCGTAATCATGGCTATCAAGAACAATCAGTATCTTTTTCAAAGTCATTGCGGGATCTGGGTTTTCCAAATCTTCGTACCAAAGTACATGCGCCACATATTCGACAACAAACGAGCCTGGAGAAAGTCCACCGGGACGAAGGATATCGACAAGGCGCGACACTTCAGAAATCACATGCTGATTGAGTTCAACAACCTGAAAGCGATGTTGAACCCTGATCGGGAAGATATCCGCATCCAGAATGCGCTCTCCGTCCTCCACTCCACTGTAAAACAGGCAAAGAGTGTACCAACGGCAATTGGCCCCGTCCCAACGCTGGCAACTGTCCGTGATGAATACATGACTGTTTATAGTGAACGCCGTGCATTCTCTACCCTAAGCAAATCAGCGAGGGCCGTAGAAGTGTTTCTCCAGAGTATTGGGAAAGTTGATATTGGTTTGAACAAGATCGGACGCAGAACGGTTACAGACTTCATTGAGGGCCAACAATCGAAGGTAGCGCCCCAGACCGTCCAGAACTGGTTAACCTCTTTGGGAAGTCTATACGAGTTCGCCAAACGTCGATATGACGCGATCCCAGACAGTAACCCGTTTCACGGTCACAACCTCGAAGCACGGCGCACAATTGAAAGTTATCAACCGTTTGAAGCCGATCAACTGGTTACCCTTATCAGAGAAGCGGATGACGTTCTACGCGATGTCATATTGATTGGGCTGTATTCAGGAATGCGACTTGATGAGATCGCCAGCATCAAACGGGATGAAATTGTAATATTGGAGGGTGTCAGATGTTTCTTTGTCAGCAAGTCCAAGACTGTAGCCGGGGTGCGGTACGTTCCGATCCACTCGCTACTTATGGGGATTATTGATAAGCATCTGGCAAATAATAGCGGTGAATATCTTCTGGCTCAGTCTAATAACATCATTCGGAAGGATGGCAAGCGAGGTCCGTGGTACAGTCAAAAGTTCACCCGGCTGCGTGACAGCGTTTTGCCAACCGCTACAGATCGGCAATGTTTCCACAGCTTACGGGGAATGTTCATCACCTGCTTAGACCGTGCAGGGGTGCCAGAACAACGTATCGGGGCCATAACCGGACACACAGAGCAGAAAGCCAAAACCGAAGCATTCAGGACGTATAGCAAAGGCGCTGGGATGGGAGAGTTAGCCGAATATGTGGAGTGTGTCTATTACCATGCTCTATAAATTGAAGGGGGGGGGTGCCCCCCCTATATTATCGTGGCCATTCAGCTCGAATACGAGCAGCAACTTCATCAGGAAGGTTATACCAATAAGCATTATTATTTGTTGCATCCACAACAATTAATCTATCATCATTATCCATTGCGGCTTTGACAATCTTCGCTGCATTTTCAACAGAATAGACACTATTGACATACCAATTAGATTCTGTCGCCTTTGCCCAGTTACCCAGCGTTTTAATGGCTGCATGAACAGCCGCGTAATCTTTAGTTTTTATAAGGTCATAAGTAATAAATAAATTATTAGCCATTAACTTTCTCCCAAAGAACAATAAAAAAAATAAAGCGCCCCGTAAGGCGCCCATATATCAATGGTCTTTAAGCCATGCCTGTACTTTCTTAGCCGAATGACCTACGGCTTGAACAGCTTGAATAAGTTTAGCCTCACTAACGCCAAACTTTTTAGCCCAATCACGTCTTTCGTAATCCTGTTTGATACTTATTAAATCGTTGTCAGGTGTACCGATTTTGGTCTTGTCATCAGCCATTTTACTGATCCCTCGTGATACAGGCTTATGCCTGCACACTACTTATATGACTCCTCTGCCGCTTCGTAAACGGTCAGTTATCAAACAATTGACACTGGTCATAAAACCAGTGAAAACTTTTTTCCGAGCTTGCTAACTTTGCCGCTTCGTTACTATCATAAACACTACATATTGTGTTTATTGATATAGAAAATACAATATATCCAATCATCCATATTGTGAATAGGTGTCTGAATGGCAGCGAATAGTAAGCAATCTTCACAAAGCGTGTCTCATTTGGCAGCAGAGACCCTTAACAATCCGAACGCCTCGGCGATTCAGAAAAGTTTAGCGGGTTCGGTACTGTCCCAGGCCGGAACAAAAAACCAGACTGGTGCAGGTATGGAAGCCAAAGCATCAGCAGCATTGAAAAACCCACGCTCAAGCGATGTTACTAAGACCTTAGCGGGTTCAGTAGTTTCGCAATCGAATAAAAAACGTTAGTTGAGAGAAAGGCCGGGGATCGCCCGGCTTTTTATTCCCTCAATTAAGCCTCCCCCAGCCAATCCTATACCTGCGCATCAAATGGTGCTGATCGCTTGTATGCAGGTTATTGAGTATCACCGCTATATATTTTTATGGGTGACTAAATCCAGGTGTGGCCCTGCCCTGTTGAGGTGGAAAATATCTTGAAGTTTGGGCAGATCTGCCAGGCACCCAAACACCCCGCCCCCTGGGGCCTATGTGATTTTTTAGAAATATCAGGGCACCCCGCCCGGGTGGCTCTCTGTACGCTTCTCTGTGGCGTCATCTCCCCTTCACCTATACAATCACACTGCTTTTAGCCTTGCGTAGCCCACAGGCCCGCATATTCGCTTACAGAGGATTATTGTTATTCTGGATGGGCCTCAACTTACAGATTGATTGATATTTGCACAGACATTTAACATAATGACCGTTACACGCACCTTTTTAACAATAGTGCAACAGGTTAGACCTGTGCACTTCTGAAGGTTCCAACCTCTTAACCTCCTGTAGCGTCCTCTACAGACACAACACCTAATCCCTGATCCTCGTTTCAATCTTACATTCCTGTATTTCCGATCCTCCTGTGAGTAACGCCGTTCCCCTGTGGATAACTCCCACGCACTAAACCCCTAATCTCCCCTTTCGAGGCGTCCGCCTCTTCAGGCCTTTTCTTGTGGCAAAAACACAAAAAGGGTTTAGGGCGGTGGCTACCGCCCGGTGTTGTTGAGATTGATTATCACTATCATCGATAGATTAGAGTTGCTCTCAATTGCAGGTTTTCGGGGTTTTGACTTTCTGAGAAAAATTATTTTGGGGTTAAGCATGTGAAATGCTACACACAGGCATAATGAATAGATAATTGTTACCATAAAATCAATGACATACACCCACTAAGGGAGTGATATCTGTACACTTTACAACCGCTTATCCCCATCTTTACGGGCCTTTATTGGGGCCACAGTTCCATTTACGGCGTATTTAATCCCTATTTAACGCCATTTAAATGGGGGTGTTTACAACACAAAGAAAAGGGAGACCGTCCCGGTCTCCCCTCCTCTTTTACTTTCGCTTTCGTCTGCCCTTTCGCGCTTGTCGCTTCTGTTCCTGAATATACGCGGAGACTAAACTGATCATTACGCAATCCCCCCGATAGATAATCCGTCACGCTCGCGTAACAGCCACACAGTCAATTCTGAGATGTCTTTTCCAGCCTTGTTGTGTCGCTTCCCATCACGCATGAATGACGCCACGTAATACCCCGGCTTACGTTCCATGATGCCTTTTGGCAACCCGGCGGGCTTTGGGGACCTCTTCCCTTTGGCACCCTCGGATCGAATCCTGCTAATTCGCGCTTTGGCCTCTTCAGGGGTCAACAGAGCGACGTTATCGACTGTAAAAGGCCCTTCAGGGTTAAGGAGTACGACCTTATGACCTTCCGGGATGTCTCCCACGGCTAACGTATAGATGACGTCAGCGATCGGCGTACACTGCCCGGCATAGGTGCTACAAATTGGGCGTTTGCGTTGGATAGATCCAACGGCGTTACCCTTCCGGCGGATGCCGAACCGGGCAGACTTGGACAGGGTGAAACCTTCAGCGATGAGTTTTGCCCGAGACAAGATCATTATTTTGCCTCCTGGAAAAACTTGGAGGACAACACAGGCTTGTAACCTGTACGGGCATTGACTGGGCGCTTATTGGGCTTTGTGGCGTTACTGGTAAAGCGGGAACGTGCTGAAAACATTGTGTGGCTCTCCTAATCGAATTAGGAGTAGTCACGGGCGGGGATTCTTTCCCCGGTCCCAACTCTAAGCGGTTGGGAACTTCATAATCTTATTTACTACTCATTGAATATCTAGCTTCTCATGCTTCTTTGCAAATTGCAATTCATAACATGTATCAGTTGTCAACTTTTTTATTTTTTTTGTTTTGTAACAGACAACAAAAAAGGCCCGCCGGGGTTAGCCGTGGGCCTTTGTATATGCCGGGCTGTTACATCTGCCCGGCTGTCATCATATTGAGGTGATCGCGCTCCCGGTCATCCATAGTTGCATTCACCAGATCCTTAACCTTGCCGTCATTCACGTTCACATTCACCTGTAGAGGCTCCTGCTTCACAACAACGGTCTGTTGTGATGCCTTAGCGTTCACGGCTGATTGTGTCAGGCTGGAAGGGCTGAAGGTTGGCACGGGGGCCGGGGTTACTTTCAGATCCTTGAATGGGGCTAGCGCCGGGAGGTTATCCGGGACCTGTAGAGGTTTTGGCAGATTTGGGGCCTTGCCGCCGTACTCCTGCGGAAGGAAAGCCTTGGAGTCAAAATCTAACAGATTTCCCCAGAATCCTTTCTCCGGCTGTTCTGACTTGGGAGTCATATCACGTGACCCCGTGTAATTCTCCTTAATGCCTGCCGCTGTACCGTCACCGCCTACACTCGGGAGGATATGGGAGAGCCAACCAAAGAGGCGCACAAAAGAATTTAGGACGTCTGCGGACGCGCGGCCCAGGCCCTCCATAACTGGGGCTAGGCTTTCCATTGCTTTGGTCAATTCATCCGAAGAATTAAACGCCTCAGCAAACCCAAGCGTAAAGTTATCAGCCAACCCGCTGGACGCCTGGCCCAATACCATCATACTGCTCTGGAGGTTGCCCACCTGCTCACGCTGCGCGTCTGTGAGGTACAGAGAAGAGTTCTTAACAGTTTTCAGGGCATCACTGGCGATCTGTCCGTTTTGATCAAAGGCCCGTAAAGTCTTGGAACCATCATCAATAAATTCACCGAATAGGGTCATCTCCGCATCAGTTAGCTTGTACTGCTTCTGGAGTTCGCGGAGATACCCCAAATAGCCCTTGAAGTCTGTAGACTGTAGACGCTTGATAACGCCTGCCCCGGCTCCAGCTTGCTTGGATTCTACAAGATTTGCGACATCTGCCAGCTCACCACCGCCGGAGTATGTACGGTTACCCTTCTTGTCAGTTTTCCATTGCCCCAGTGACAAATCACCTACCTTGTCCCGGTAATCAACAAACTGATCTTGTAGCTTATCAAGAGAGATTCCCGCCCCTTTCTGGTTTGCTGCTAACAGGATCGCGTCTGCGTCTGTGGCGCTTACTCCCTGCTCTTTCAGGCCGCTGTATTGCTTCTGGCGTTCAAATGATTCCCGGAGTGTGGAGGCTACCGCCATTGACGCGCCCGCTACCGCCAGGAGGCCCGCCGCCGCCGCTCCCGCTGCACCTGCGAGGCCAACACCCACACCCGCCGTCACACCATTGGAACCGCGCCCGGGGTGGCGACCACCGCCCCCAAAGTTTCCGCCGTGGGTCCGTACATTAGCCATACGGCGACGCAACCGCGCTTGCTTCTGGAGTTCCTGGGTGATCTTGCGTAGCTCGAATCGTGTTTCCTGTGCGTTTAAGGTCTCCTTGGCCTGCTGATCCGCAACACGGCGCATCTTCAGAATTGCTTCCGTCCGTTCTGCGTTGGTCAGGCCCTCAATATTCTGGATCTTGAATGCTTCAGATCGGATAGTCAGATAACGTCTACGGGCATAATCAAGGCGGCGCTTCTCAGCTTTCCCCGCTTCACGGGCGAGCCTTGCCTCCTCCTTTTTAGCCTGGCGCATAGCCTGCGCTGCTGCTTTCGCTGCGGATGCCTTAGACTCTGGAGAGTGGGCATTGATCAGACCCTGTACGGCGGGCACCATCTCGGCGGCTGTTGGTAACGGCTGGCGGACACGTGGCCCACGTTGCCCGGCGAAGCGTTTACCTAGTTCACGTTGTAGCTTGCTTTCAGCACGTAGCTGGTCCGCCGTTTCTTTTTTCCGCTGCGTGGCTGTCTTAGCGGAGATCGCCCTTTCTTTCTCTTTCGCTGCGTTCAGGCGGTTCTGAGACTGTAACCGTTTAGCCTCAAGGTTATTCGCCTGAATGATTGCCTTGTTGTTCTCAAGCTGTTTACGGCTGGCTGATTGGACTTTCTGATCAACCTTCTCCCATGACTTGCCCACATCCTCGATCTTTTTCTTGGCGCGGTTGTAGGATTCCTTTGAAACTTCAAATGTAACCCTGTTGACGGTAGAAGTTACGATCACGTTATTACTTGCCATAGGGCATCCTTAGCCCATCAAGGGCAGATAATGAAAGAGGTGTGAAAGAGTCAGAAAGATGTGTAAGAGTACGAAAAGCGACCAGACAGCCACCTTCCAACTGATTAAAAAGTAGTCTTGCATGAATTTATTCAGAGAGAAAACCCAGCAATGGCGAGGGCTGTAGAGCAATTTGACTTTGGTAACAAAAAGAGCGTGAATAAAATTATTCAGTGCTTAGGCGGACTTATGCCGCCCTTTTGGAAGAGGTGATCACAGTGCGGAGTTCCTTCCGCCCGGCGCTGATAATACGGCGTACTCGGGTCATATTAGTGCCCAGACGGTAAACCGGATTTTGGACATAACGCGGGGCGCGTAAGTTAGCCAAAACCTGATCGTATGGAAGCATCTGATCCACAAGGTAGCGGGCCGGGTTGACTCGTGAAAGCGTCTCCACAGTCTTGATATTGATCCCCAGCATTTCACCAATCATCTGATCCGGGAGATTGTCCTCTTTCATCTGCTGAATCATCACGGCTTTCTCGGGTAGAGTTAGCGGGACTTTCTGGTATTTCAGAGGATTAAAATCACGTTTCATCTTCAGCGCATAGGCAAGCGATACACGGAAAGCTGCACAAATCGCCTTAGCGCTGTGACCCATCACGCAAGCCCGCTTAATCTGGACAATCTGATCCACCGTTAAACGCTTTTCATCCGTCGGGGGCCGTGGCTTGTTGGTTGCCAGCTTCAGAGAGAGGGCGGCGATCGCTGCTTCCTCTTCTGGGGTTAATGCTTTCACTTCAGTTGTGATAATGCTCAAGAGAATCTCCTATCAGGGGGTTGACTTCACACGGGGAATTTGACAGAATGCGAATAATGGGTAATTTTATTCGAAATTTAACAAAATCAAAAAGCTGGGTCCAAATCCCAATCCTTGGATGGCTCCTTGATCTCTCCCCTTGGGAATGGCACCACCACAGGCACCACCTCCCCGGTCTGCTGCTCCACCGCTTCCATCTTCTCACTGTAAACCGTCATCAATGTGATCGGCGCTTCAGGTCCTGGCGCTGCCGCTGCCGCTATAGGCACAATCTCCGGCACTCTAGGCGCTCCTGTAGGCTCCGCCGTAGGGTTGGACTCCGCCACAGGCTCCGGGGCCTTAGCGGGCTGTTGTGGCTGTTCCTGTGGCGCTTCCGGCAATGCCGCCGGGGTCGCTTCCGGTTCTGCTGTGCCCAACATCTCAGGAGTGATCGGGTTTACAGTGTAATGGCACGTCTTGCCGCCGATCTGCCCGGTCTTGTTGATCAGGCCCATCTCTACCATTTCCACCAGAAGGCGGGTCACGCTGCGGAGAGAGGTTCCCAACTGCGTAGCCAGTAGGCTCTGAGAGAAATAAGCGGTTTGACCGTTCCTCTTGAAACCCTGGATCAGGCTGTAGGTAATTTTCATGTTTCCCGTGAATACCTTTCCGGCGATCTTTTCGATGTTCAGGAGGTCATTGGTTAACATTACAAAACCGGTATTACTTGCGGGTGCTGCTGCGGTCATCTTCAATTCCTTCTTTAGGAGAAACTTCAACATTTTTTAAAAATTCAGCTACTGCTTTCTTTACGATTGCATACGCCGATCCGTGTTCACGAGTACGGGCCAAAGTGAAAAGCTTGTCCGCTACTTCTTGTGGAAATTCAATTTGCATTAGAGATTAATCTCCTTCAATTCGCTAATATCATTGGCAGTCAGGCCCAGCCCCATAAACTCACCCCAGAATCTAGCCGGGGCTGTTAGTGAAGGCTGGCCTAACGTCACCATTCTGGACGGTTCCACCTGTAACAACATGTCGTAGATGTCGTCATACAGGCCTGGCATGGATTCATCGTCCCGGATCGCCTTGACCACCTCAGAGGCAAACCCGGCCAGGTGTGGACTCCCTGAAAGATCCGTAAACTGGTACATCATACTGATCCCCTCCAACTGTTAATTAGTGAACAATGATCGGTAACTCACCCGTGATTTTTTCAAAGTGATCCATAGAGAAAAGCATCAGGTATGTCATCACCTCGTCAAATTCAACGGGCACACCCTTAGCCTCAAATAACGATTGGAACGCGATCACCACAGAGGCTTGCAGGTCCGTAGACTGTGACGCATACGCCGCTACGGTAGCTTTGAGCGCTAAAGCTTTCTCTGCGTCCATGCCGTCAAAGTTGGCGGCTAATCGTTTGGACTGACGCAGGACAGCACTGGCGCTGTTGCTGGTCAGCTTCAGTGCCTGCGTGATGGCTTCAACCTCTTCAGTGCGGCCCTGTGCTTTAAAGCGGCTCCTGTACTGCTCCAGTGTCCGGCGTGTAATGTCCCGCTGATCAATGCGGTTCACCATGTCGTTAACATCAGTGTAAGAATTGTATGAACCCATGCTTGCAACGCTCCTTTGAATGTGCAATACTAAGACTGGGAAACTGTGCCAATTATAATGACTCGTCGTCATGTAATCTATTTTACACCATAAATCAAGAAATCGCAACAAATTTGTTGATTTTTGTATAATTCGTCACAGAAGGCCCTGTAAAGCTCTCAGAGGGCCGGAGGGCGTTAGTGGGGTGTTTCCCTGTCTACGCATGAGAAAGCGCCACAGCGGCGCGTTTAGGTGGGTTCCTGTGGGTTATGGTTCTGTACTGTGTGTATCACTTTGTACCGGGCCGGGGACCCGCCGCCCAGAGGTCACCTTCACATCGTTCCGGTGTTCCCAAAGAGCAGAAAAGAAAACCGCGTTGCGGTTTCTGTTTCTGCGATTGCCCCAAAAGGGAGGCGAGCCTGTAAGGCTCTTTCCTAAAGAGTGTGATCTCTTGATTGTTCAATCAATAATTAACCCTCACTCTCTTAAAGGTCTTGACCTGGCCCTGGGGGTTCTAGTCTTATCGTGTTTTGGGTTGGTTTTATAAATAGTATTATTGTACGTCAATCTGACATACCTGCTACGCCAAATTGACATACCGGATGCCTCCTGCTACGCCAAATTGACATACCCCGGAAAATATTTCCGCCCGGAAAATTCTTCCTCCCCAGGAGTGAGCCTCATCAGGCGAGACTCCACATTGTGGGAAACAGGCCCCCGGCCTAAAACCTGGACCCGGACGGGTGAGCGTAGCGAAAGGTTTTAAGAGACTAGAATTTAAGAGAGAAATAATTAAGAGCCTGAGCGATTAATTATTGAACGATTAAATTATAAGATTAATAAGACCGTAGCCCGGAGGGCGAGCGTAGCGAGGTCTTATATATCTATTATTACTTCGTGTGTCTTTTGGGACACATAGCCCCCCTGAGTCAGACCACCTGTAAATCCCACCTAATCACCCCACAAATCCAACTGATACACACCCCTACGCTGAAGTCAACAAATAATTGATCAATTTGTTGCAATTTTGCATAAATTATTGTAAAATATAGACATATCGTGATGTGGTGAGTCTCCAAATTACCGTTTTGCAACTTGTCGCGTCACGCTGTGTACGGAACGTAGGTTTTAGCCAACCTGTCGGGGTCTGTACGAGTGAGCCGGGCGGGCTTCTCCCCCGCTCTGGTTCCTCACCCTGTGTGCCTTGTCCGCCAATTGCAGGATACACAGGGTGATGTTCCTCTCCAGAAGTCACGCGAGATCTCCTTATCTCAAAAAGTCTAACCCGCAAGGGTACAGCCGTTCCGGGGGTGGTTCCCTGGTAGCGGTGATAAACCGTTGATTTGTGTCGATGGTTTCCGGCGTGTTTCAGTTCACGCCGTTTTCCTCTGGTGTCTTGTCGATGAGTCGCCACAGGAAAACCAAAACAATAAAATCTCCTCTCTTGAGTCCGCCCGGTAACCTTCCCGGGTCTTTTTTGTGGGTATTTCCCGGCGGGTTCGCTCCCGTGGCCTGTTGGCTGAGTATCCACACAAAAGGATAATTTCCTTCTCTCCACAGAGGTGTGGGATCGGGGCTGGTGATGGGGTCCATGATGGACCTCTGATCCTATTCGCTGCCTCTCTCCTGTATCTCCAATATCCGATCTGGAGTTCTCCCCAGCTCCCGGATTCTCCGGCGCAATGCCGGGTATCACTCGCGGCCCTGTCCGCTTCTCACTCCTCAAGGAAAATTATTTTATGCGTACTTCTGAAGCGTTTCCTAAACGCATGTCCGACGTGCTGATCGCCAGCGCCAGCGATCTCTTTTCTCGCACGGAAATTAAAGGCGTAAGCCTCCCGGCGGATCTGTTCGTCGGTGATGTCTTCAATGCTGAGACTTACGAGTTATTCGATCAGGCTGTAGAGGGTCAACCTCTGATTTGTCTGGTGAACGTCTCCGCAGGCGACAATAAGACTGTCGTTGCGGTGGACCGCAACGCCTATGTAAACACGTTCAACCTCCGCGCCAAAGATGCCGACTCCCTGAAGGAAGCGATCAAGCGTTTAACCGCAGATGGTTCTATTCGTATCGGCAACAACAACGGCATGGAGGCTTAATCAATGAGCGTTAAAGATATTCGTAAAGAGTTTGAAGGTCTGGATCTGGTTGGAAAACTGGAGGATATCAAAGAGGGTAACTATCTGATCCAGGATCTGGGTCTGTTCTCCCGTGGTACATCAAGTGTCCCTAATGCTCGTGTGGCTGACATTACCGCAGCAGAAGAGAGCAAGCTAGAGAGCGTATCCAGGTACGGTACGGACACAAATCACATGAAAGCCTCCTCCGCTGTTTTCCGTGATGCAGAGATCCCCGTGTTCCATGAGACCGGAATGGTCCGCCCGGCTGACTGGCAAGGTCTGATCAGTCCTCAAACCAATCAGAGCATGGCGATCACTGAGGTTATCCTTCAACGCGCTACCCAATTCGAGCGTGATTATCGCCGCACGGTGGAAACCTCCCTTGCGGAAGCGCTATTTGAACGCAAGGTTACCGCGCCTCATACCGATGACGGTGATATCTCCTTTGATGCCGCCTTTGGCGTGTCGCCTGGTTCCTTTGTCCTGGATGCTTCCGCCGACTCTCTGTACCAGCAGTTAGCTAAACTGCGTCGCCAGGTGGCCCAAGCGCTGGGCGGTGCTCGCAACTATAGCGACCGTCTCTATGTGATGTGTGACAGTGGCCTGTATGACGCTATCGCCACCAACAAAGAGATTCAGGCGTTTATCCTGCACAGCGTACAGCAGGCGCAGATCTCCGGTGCTGTCATTCCTAACGCATTGAGTGGTTTTAATACCATGTCGCTGGGTCCTGTGACCTTTATCGATCTGGCTGGTGACCCTACCTACCCAGTTGAAGAAAACAGCGGTTTGGTTGTCCCACGTATGACTAACCCGGATGTCTCTTTCCTCCGCCGTATCGCTGGCCCATGCAGCAGGAATCAGAGCCTGGCTGTAAAGGGTGGCGTTAAGGATCGCTACGGTTGGACCAGTGTTGACGATGACGGGATGATTAAGATGCAAAGTGAATTTTCTCTGTTGCCTCTCCTGTTGCGTCCTCAGTGGCTGACCACTATCACGCTGAAGTAAGACAGCAAGAAAACTTTTAGCCCTGGCATTGCTGGGGCTTTTTACTATTTGAGGTGAACAATGAAATTAGCGATCAACATTCCTGGGATGGGCGAGGTGTACACCTCCACCAATGCCGACGTGATCAACCGTTCGGCCTTAGCGCGTAAGCTGGGGATCGATCAGGTAGCGTTTAGCCGATACGAAAAGCAACACGGCTTTGAGCGGGCATTAAAAGTCATGTTGGAGAAAAAGAAACTCCGGCAGATTATGAAAAAGTGATTCTGTTTAAATAAAGGCCACCTTAACAGGGTGGCCTTTTTATTGCCCTAAACTTAACTAGCATAGTGTGCAAAGTTCACCATTTAGCCATACTAAAATTTTCCAAATTAATTAGCTATCTCATAAGTGGTGTCACAAACCCTGCAATACCAGTTTCGTTGTTCTACTCGCGAGAAACCAACTAATTTATAATCACGAAATATTGTATGTATCCGTTTGTGGTCAGTTTCAAAGCATTTAGGACAGAATGCGACATCATCCCCTTCTTTCCAATAAACACCTTCAGCAAAAGAGAAAGATTGTTTATCCTTTAACTGTTCTTCGAGCTGTTTATTCTTCTGTTCGGCTTCGAAAAGTAAAACTTGAGTTGTGACAACTTCCATCTTTACACTGGCAAGCTCCGTCATGAGGTTTGCAAGCTCAAGTTTGAGAGTTGCCCTATCAAGCTCCCCGCCATCATCAGCTAGTTTCTTTGCAATCCCTACAGCTTTATCAATGATACCAACAGCGGCGGCCGTACTTGCTAACATTCCAGACATTATTTGGCATCTCTCCTTTCAATTGCTGCTTTAGCTCCCGCAGGGAGGTTTGCATACATTTTTGCAACTCTCTGTGGTCGGGTTATCCGCTCTTCAACGATGAGATTTATCAATCCAAATAGTGAAGCAGCGATCTCAGGAGAATCATCAATATTTATTTCACCCGGATGTACCGCATTATTTCCCACAACTCGACAAATATCCAAAGCCTGTTGAATCTCTTCTGGCAAACCTTTTTGAACTAAAGTGGCAATATCGTCATTAATCCTTTCACCATCTAAACCAAGATGTACCATTAATTTCTGTAAACAAAGACGCAGAATCGCAGCAGCACCTTTAGGTGAAAGATTAAAAATGTTTCTCGCTTCCAAGTAATCGGCAATGCAATCCGCAGGCATGTCCATATTAGGCGGCTCAATCCCACTTGCTTGAGGAACAATCATTCGCTCCTCATACCAATAAGCAATTAGGCTACAATTACTACACTTCGAAAGTGAAATATCTTTAGTATTGTTATACTTATCTCTCAACCCCGACCAATCCTGCCTAGCAAAAGCCAAACAGTGCGGGCAATTAAACGCATCTTCATGAAAATTTGGAGATTTAAAAGGAATTTTCATATTAGTCTACCTTTGTAATCATCGGTCACCATGTTAGCCAATCTGGGCGCTCACCAGTCCAACCAAGATGATTTAAATTTCAGGATTAGTCTTAGGATATCTAGCACCAGATATTCGTGCAACTCTCTGATTTAAGTCAATAGCAGCCATAAAGCCCCGTTAGTGGTACTAGCAACAAGCGGAGCGTAGCGACTGCATCAGATTGTCAGAAGGCTCACACCTTATCAGGATGCTCGTGTACCGTTAGGAGCGTGAGCGAAGCGCTGGCAGAGCCGGATCTGTAGCTACCGGGGCATTACCACTATTCACCTGTTTACGTGGCTTATAGGGCCACACATCGGGCTTAAATGCGTGTGATCAATCTGTTTGGGAGTTGTGCCAGGTATGCGGCTTTTTGTTCGTTGTTGTGCTGTCGCGGTAAGAACGTGGAACCACCGCCAGCGTGATGATATGCTCCCTTGTACCACAGACCAATCACGCGACAGGTGCGGGCGTAGAACAATGGGTAGTTTAAGTTGTACCTGCTTTAGCGGGGCAACGTAACTAACTGATAAATCGTAACTTCTTGATTTATCAGGAGACTGGAGCGGGCGAAGGGAATCGAACCCTCGTATAGAGCTTGGGAAGCTCTCGTTCTACCATTGAACTACGCCCGCATTGAAGTGCGTAAGGGATTATAAACCTTACGCTCTTCTTGGCAAGGGACTAACCGACTGACTGGCGATTAATTCACCGTCAGCATTTGGGCTTACTACCCTGTGGGGGTAAATAGCGCAGTGGATCGATAGCCGTTGCGCGATAACGGATCTGGAAATGCAGACGCACCGTCGTCGCATCCGTGCTGCCCATCGTGGCGATCTTCTGCCCGGCTTTCACGTTTTGACCGTTGTTCACCAGCATGGTGTCATTATGCGCATAGGCAGTGATGTAATCCTCACTGTGCTTAATCATGATGAGGTTGCCATAACCCCGCAGTTGATTGCCGACATAGACCACCTTCCCCGCTCCAGCCGCGTAAATCGGCGTACCGCGCGCAGCTGAGATATCAATACCCTTGTTACCACCGTCCGCCGTGGAGTAAGGCAGGATCACCTTACCGCTGGCAGGCCATTGCCAGCAGCGTTGTCCTACCGGCGGCCAGGACGACTGAGGCACGGAAGAAGACGGTCTGACTGTCGCCGTTTTGGTAGAGGATTTCGAGCTTGTTTTACCAGAGGAAGAAGTGGATTTCGCACCGCCGCTGACCTTTAGCTTTTGCCCCACTTCAATGGTATAGGGTGGGGAAATGTTATTCAGGCGAGCGAGCTCTTTCACGCTGGTTCCGGTGGCGCGTGAAATACGATATAGCGTATCTCCCCGCTTCACGGTATACACGGAGCCGGAATAACTTCCTGCGTCAGACGACTTACTCCCGGAACAGCCAGATAACAGCAGACCGACACACAGCAGCATCGCGACACTCAGGCCATTTTTCTTCAGGCGTCCTGCACTCAAAACAATACCTCGCAACATTTTCAGACGCTTTATCATAGCAGCCAGAAACCGGATGCCAAATCATATCGCGTAACGACCCCTCGGCGCTGGTATTTCACACCCACTGTTAATCAAACTGTCTTAATTAAGCATATAATGTGGGTGCTTAAGATTGATGGTGGACGCTATGCGACAGGAACATGTCATTTTATTGAATGAGCAGGGTCAGCCCTGCGGGACGCTGGAAAAGTATGCGGCGCATACCGCTACAGCGCCTCTGCACGCTGCGTTTTCCTGCTGGATATTTAACGACCAGGGACAACTGCTGGTGACGCGCCGTTCACTGCACAAAAAAGCATGGCCAGGCGTCTGGACCAACTCTGTCTGCGGTCATCCCCAATCGGGAGAATCCACCGAAGCCGCTATTGTCCGTCGCGCTCGGTTCGAACTGGGTACAGACATTGACTCGCTCAGCTCCGTGTATGCTGATTTTCGTTATTGTGCCACGGACCCGAGCGGAATTATGGAAAACGAGGTGTGTCCGGTGTACGCCGCACATATCGTGAGTCCGCTCCAGCTAAACGCAGATGAAGTGATGGATTACCAGTGGAGCGATCTTGAGGATGTGTTGAGCGGGATTGACGCAACGCCGTGGGCGTTTAGCCCGTGGATGGTAATGCAGGTTTCAAACGGTAAGGCGCGAGGATTACTGCGCAAGTTTGCCAACGGGAATTAATTGCCTGATGGCGCTATGCTTAGCTGGCCTACATAACGAATCGTAGGCCGGATAAGGCATCAGCCGCCATCCGGCATTTCACATCTTACTTAACCGGGCGCATCGCCGGGAACAGGATCACGTCGCGGATGGTGTGGCTGTTGGTGAACAGCATAACCATACGGTCGATACCAATACCCAGACCCGCAGTCGGCGGCAGACCGTGTTCCAGAGCGGTAACGTAGTCTTCATCGTAGAACATCGCTTCGTCATCACCTGCATCTTTGGCGTTAACCTGATCCTGGAAACGCTGCGCCTGATCTTCTGCATCGTTCAGCTCGCTGAAACCGTTACCGATTTCACGACCGCCGATGAAGAATTCGAAGCGATCGGTGATTTCAGGGTTTACGTCATTACGGCGCGCCAGCGGAGAAACTTCTGCCGGGTACTCGGTAATGAAGGTCGGTTGAATCAGATGCGCTTCCGCGACTTCTTCGAAGATCTCGGTCACGATACGGCCCAGACCCCAGCTCTTCTCAACTTTGATGCCGATAGATTCAGCGATCGCTTTAGCAGAGTCGAAGTTATCCAGATCGGCCATGTTGGTTTCCGGACGATATTTCTGAATCGCTTCGCGCATGGTCAGTTTTTCGAACGGCTTACCGAAGTCGAAGACTTCTTCGCCGTAAGGCACTTCGGTGGTGCCCAGAACGTTCTGCGCCAGCGTACGGAACAGTGATTCGGTCAGTTCGATCAGATCTTTGTAGTCTGCATACGCCATGTAGAGTTCCATCATGGTGAACTCTGGGTTATGACGAACTGAGATGCCTTCGTTACGGAAATTACGGTTAATTTCGAACACGCGTTCGAAGCCGCCAACCACCAGACGCTTGAGGTACAGTTCCGGCGCGATACGCAGGTACATATCCAGATCCAGCGCGTTATGATGGGTGATGAACGGACGCGCAGCGGCACCGCCAGGAATCACCTGCATCATCGGGGTTTCCACTTCCATAAAGCCGCGACCCACCATGAACTGACGGATGCCAGCCATAATTTGTGAACGCACTTTAAAGGTATTGCGGGATTCATCGTTAGAGATGAGATCCAGATAGCGCTGACGATAACGCGCTTCCTGGTCCTGCAGCCCGTGGAATTTATCCGGTAGCGGCCGCAGCGCTTTCGTCAGCAGACGCAGCTCGGTGCAATGAATGGACAGCTCACCGGTCTTGGTCTTGAACAACTTACCTTTCGCGCCAAGGATATCGCCCAGATCCCATTTTTTGAACTGCTCGTTGTAAACGCCTTCCGGCAGATCGTCACGAGCAACGTACAGCTGAATACGGCCGCCAACATCCTGCAGCGTAACGAATGAGGCTTTACCCATAATACGGCGGGTCATCATACGGCCAGCAACGGATACCTCGATGTTCAGCGCTTCCAGCTCTTCGTTTTCTTTCGCGTCGAAGTCAGCATGCAGTTGGTCTGAGGTATGATCGCGACGGAAATCGTTCGGGAACGGGATCCCCTGCTCACGCAGGCTCGCCAGCTTCTCACGGCGCGTTTTCAGTTCATTGTTAAGATCGGCTACCGCGTCAGCGCCCTGTACGTGTTGTTCAGACATGTTGGTTCCTCATAACCCTGCTTTCAAACTTGCTTCGATAAATTGATCCAGGCTGCCATCCAGCACCGCCTGCGTGTTACGGGTTTCAACCCCGGTACGCAGATCTTTAATGCGGGAGTCATCAAGGACATAAGAACGAATCTGGCTACCCCAGCCGATATCTGACTTATTGTCTTCCATCGCCTGTTTCTCGGCATTCTTCTTCTGCATTTCCAGTTCATAAAGCTTCGCTTTCATCTGCTTCATGGCCTGGTCTTTGTTCTTGTGCTGGGAACGGTCGTTCTGACACTGCGTCACAATCCCGGTCGGGATGTGGGTGATACGTACCGCCGATTCTGTACGGTTAACGTGCTGACCGCCCGCACCAGAGGCGCGATAAACGTCAATGCGCAGATCCGCCGGGTTAATATCGATATCGATATCATCGTCAACTTCCGGATAGACAAACGCCGAGCTGAACGACGTATGGCGGCGACCGCCGGAGTCGAACGGGCTCTTACGTACCAGACGGTGTACGCCGGTTTCAGTCCGCAGCCAACCGTACGCATATTCGCCAGCAATTCTGATGGTCACTGATTTAATACCCGCCACTTCACCTTCAGATTCTTCAATAATTTCAGTCTTAAAGCCGCGTGCTTCAGCCCAACGCAGATACATACGCATCAGCATGCTTGCCCAGTCTTGCGCTTCCGTACCACCGGAGCCAGCCTGAATATCGAGATAGCAATCTGCGCTGTCATATTCGCCGGAGAACATACGACGGAATTCCAGCTGCGCCAGCTTATCTTCCAGGGTATCGAGTTCTGCTACGGCTTCGTTAAAGGTTTCTTCGTCGTCGGCTTCTACAGCCAGTTCCAACAGGCCGGAGACATCCTCCAGGCCCTGGCTCATTTGGTCGAGTGTATCGACGATAGCCTCGAGGGAGGAACGCTCTTTACCCAGCGCCTGCGCGCGTTCGGGTTCGTTCCACACGTCCGGCTGCTCCAGCTCGGCGTTTACTTCTTCCAGACGCTCTTTCTTGGCATCATAGTCAAAGATACCCCCTAAGAACGTCAGAGCGTTCCGTGAGGTCCTGAATGCGGTTATTTACCGGATTAATTTCAAACATTGTCTGATTTCTTTTATTGGACTAGTCAAAATGCGGTTATAAGAGCGGGATTGTAACTAATCCACGCCCTTTTTTATAGCGATTAGTGACGCTAAAGTGGCCAGATATTATCGATTATTAGCTGCAAACTGCGGTTGCCGCGAAACTCATTAATATCCAGTTTGTAGGCCAACTGAACATCGCGCACGCCGTTGTCCGGCCAGCAACTGGTATCAACGTTGAACACAATTCCGTCCAGCAGAGGTCCGCCGCCAACTGGCTCCACCATCACCTTCAGATGACGCTCCCCCACCAAACGCTGCTGAAGGAGACGGAAATGTCCATCAAACAGCGGTTCCGGGAACATTTGCCCCCACGGCCCGGCATCACGCAGCATTTGCGCGACCTCCATGGTCATCTCCGCGGCGCTTAGCGGGCCATCTGACACCACTTCGCCCTGCAGCAAGGCGGGATCCAGCCACTCGGTTACCAGTTCGCCGAAACGCTGCTGGAAACGCTCAAACTGCGCCTCTTCCAGCGACAAGCCCGCCGCCATGGCGTGACCGCCAAACTTGAGGATCATGCCAGGATGAAGGGTGTCCAGGCGCTCCAGCGCATCACGCATATGCAGCCCCTGAATCGAACGCCCGGAGCCTTTGAGCGTACCGTCGCCGGCAGGAGCAAACGCAATCACCGGACGATGAAAACGCTCTTTAATGCGCGATGCCAGAATGCCGACTACCCCCTGATGCCACTCAGGATGGTACATCGCAAGGCCGCCCGGTAGTGTCTCGCTGCTGCGCTCCAGCTTTTCACACAGGGTCAGTGCTTCCGCCTGCATGCCCTGCTCAATTTCTTTGCGTGTCTGATTGAGCGCGTCCAGTTCATTGGCCAGCACGCGTGCCTCGCCAATGTTGTCGCACAGCAACAGCGCCACGCCGACGGACATATCATCCAGACGGCCAGCGGCATTCAGCCGTGGTCCCAGCGCAAAACCCAAATCGCTCGCCACCAGCTTAGCCGGTTCGCGATTGGCGATTTCCAGAAGCGCCTTGATACCCGGACGGCAGACGCCCGCACGAATACGGGACAAGCCCTGCCAGGTCAGGATACGGTTGTTAGCATCCAGCGGAACAACGTCCGCCACTGTCCCCAGCGCGACCAGATCGAGATATTCCACAATCTTCGGTACCGCGATACCACGCGCGTCAAACCAGCCCTTACTCTTTAGATGATTACACAGCACCAGCATCAGGTAGAACGCCACCCCCACTCCCGCCAGCGATTTTGACGGGAAAGGACAGTCCGCAAGGTTTGGGTTCACAATGGCGTCGGCATTGGGCAGTATTTCTCCCGGCAGATGGTGATCGGTAACCAGAACGCGGATACCCAGCGCATGCGCATGATCGACCCCGGAGTGGGAGGAAATCCCATTATCCACCGTCATGATCATTTGTGCGCCGCGTGCATGGGCCTGATCGACCACTTCAGGACTTAAGCCGTAGCCGTCCTCAAAACGGTTGGGAACCAGGTATTCCACGGTATCACAGCCCATCGCCCGCAGCGAAAGAACGCTTAATGCGGTGCTGGTCGCGCCATCTGCATCAAAATCGCCGACCACCATAATGCGCAGGTTTTTCTCAAACGCGTCATGCAGCATCTCAACCGCTTTTTCCACACCCGTCAGCGTCTGCCAGTGCAGCATCCCTTTCAGGCTTCGCTCCAGATCGTTAGCCGTTCTCACGCCGCGGCTGGCGTATAAACGACGCAGCAATGGCGGCAGGTCGGCAGGCAGCTCGGTTGTCTCGTCGGCTTCACGCCGACGAAGTTGTATCTTTTGTTTCACGCGAATTATTTACCGCTGGTTTGTTTTGCATGTGCGTCGAGGAATTCTTTCATCTCTTTCGGGCCCTGATAGCCCGGCACGACATAGCCATTGCTCAGCACAATCGCCGGCGTGCCGGTAACGCCAAACTGCACGCCAAGCGCATAGTGGTTAGCGATGTCCACATCACAGGTCGCTGGTTTCACGTCCTTGCCTGCCATCGCATCATCAAAGGCTTTGTTTTTATCCTGCGCGCACCAGATCGACTTCATGTCCTGCTCAGCCTGGCTTTCCAGCCCCTGACGGGGGAAGGCCAGATAACGAACGGTGATCCCCAACGCATTATAGTCTTTCATCTCTTCATGCAGCTTGTGGCAGTAGCCACAGGTGATATCGGTGAAAACGGTAATGACGTGTTTTTCCTGCGGCGCTTTGTAGACGATCATCTCTTTTTCCAGCGCGTTCAAATGCTTCATCAGCAGCTGGTTAGTGACATTCACTGGGCTTGCGCCGCTCACGTCATACATCGGTCCCTGAATAATATGTTTACCGTCTTCAGTTACGTACAGCACGCCGCTATTGGTCAGTACGGTTTTCATGCCCGCCACCGGAGCAGACTGAATCTCTGTGCTCTGGACGCCCAGCTTTGCCAATGACTGGCGAATCGCCGTATCGTCTGCATGTACCATGCCGGAAAACGCCGTTGCCAGCAGAGTGAACATCATAAAACGTTTTTTCATAACCTATCCTATCCTGTCAGCACTCACGCTCGCGGGTGATGCTGTTGATGTAGTTGACGCAAGCGCTCCGTTGCGACATGAGTATAAATTTGTGTTGTTGAGAGATCGCTATGCCCCAGTAGCATCTGCACCACGCGCAGGTCAGCGCCATGATTGAGCAAATGCGTGGCAAAAGCATGCCGCAGGACGTGCGGTGACAGTTTTTCGCTGTCGATTCCCGCCAACACAGCATAGTGTTTAATACGATGCCAGAAGGTCTGACGGGTCATCTGTTGCGCCCGCTGGCTGGGAAACAGCACATCAATCGATACGCCGTTGAGCAACCATGGGCGGCCATGTTCCAGATACGTTTCCAGCCAGTACACCGCCTCTTCACCCAACGGCACCAGGCGCTCTTTATTACCTTTACCGATCACCCGTACCACGCCCTGACGCAGGCTGACGTCACTCATCGTCAGTCCCACCAGCTCAGACACGCGTAGGCCCGTTGCATACAATACTTCCAGCATGGCTTTGTCGCGTAGCTCCAGCGGTTGCTCAATAAGCGGTGCCTGCAACAACCGCTCTACCTGCGCTTCACTGAGATCCTTGGGCAGACGCTGCGGAAGCTTCGGTGATGCAAGCGAGGCGCTGGGATCGTCTTCGCGAAATTTTTCGCGGTACAGATGCTGAAAAAAGCGCCGCGTGGCACTGAGCAAGCGAGCGGAACTGGTGGCTTTATATCCCCCATCCATCCGCTCGGCCAGCAATGCCTGAAGATCATCGCTCTGCGCCGTCGCCAGTGAAACGCCGCGATGATGCAGCCATTCGACCAGCATGGTCAGATCGCGACGATACGCACTTAATGTGTTTTCCGCCAGATTTCGTTCCAGCCACAGGGCATCAAGAAACTGCTCGATGCGCGCCAGATCCTGTTCCACTCGCGCCCCTTATTCACTCTCATTTTTGATGCATTATGCCTCATTGTGCCGGGATTGCGGCGATTCTGTTACACTACCCGCAACGCTACAGCAGAATTGAGATGTTTACGTCATGAACATGGGTCTTTTTTACGGTTCCAGTACCTGCTACACCGAAATGGCAGCAGAAAAAATCCGCGATATCCTGGGTCCCGAACTGGTGACACTGCACAACCTCAAAGATGATTCCCCGACCTTAATGGAGCAGTATGATGTGCTCATTTTGGGCATCCCGACCTGGGATTTCGGTGAAATTCAGGAGGATTGGGAAGCGGTCTGGGAGCAACTGGACGACCTCAACCTGGAAGGCAAAATTGTCGCGCTTTACGGGATGGGCGATCAGTTAGGATATGGCGAATGGTTCCTGGATGCGCTGGGTATGCTGCACGATAAACTGGTCACCAAAGGCGTCAAGTTTGTCGGTTACTGGCCAACCGAAGGCTATGAATTTACCAGCGATAAACCCGTCATTGCCGATGGACAGCTGTTTGTTGGTTTGGCGCTGGATGAAACGAACCAGTACGATCTCAGCGATGAACGCATCCAGAACTGGTGCGAGCAAATTCTTGGGGAAATGGCCGAACACTGGTCCTGATAACCGTGTTGCCGGATGGCGCAGTGAACGCCTTATCCGGCTTACCTCACGCATCAAATCTAAGCCTTAAAGCTGCACGCCATCAGACATACGGTGGCATTACCCCTGCTTCGCCTGTTGCAGCATTAACCGCCGTAAGTCTCGCCACTCAGCCTCATCCATACTGTCTGCCGCCAGCCACAAATGCTGACGTTTCCCGGTATCTGAACGCAAACGCAGCATCATGCCTGTTTTGACCATCCAGGGCGCGCTCACGATAGTCCACTCCTGCCCTTGCCAGCGCAGACGACCGTCCATCAACAGCCTAATCTCGCCCTGACAGGCGTTAATTCTACGTTGGCTGCGTACGCTATCGAACACCACCAGAGAGAGCAGAACCATCCATAATGGGGTGTAGCTCAAAGGCCAGGGCATCAATAAAATAAATACCGCGACCAGCCCATGAACAAGCAACGAAAGCCACTGCGCGCGCCACGAAACGCGTAAATCAGATTGCCACTGGACCACGTTCCCGATTCCGTGTCTGGATAAGTCGCACCATCTGCTCCAACTGAGCATCAGCTGGTTTCCCATGATTCATCAACCAGTTAAATAAATCTGGATCGTCACATTCTAGCAGACGGATAAAGATACGCTTTTCTTCGTCACTTAAGCTGTCATATTCATGTTCGAAAAACGGCATGATAGAGATGTCCAGCTCACGCATACCGCGGCGGCATGCCCAATGAATACGTGCTTTGTTATTAATATCCATGTTCTTCTTCCTGTCTCGCGAAAACGAAGTATCCGGCTATTGTAACGTGTTTTTCACACGCTTTTGCGGGAATATCAGCTAATGGAAGCACGTTCGCTAAATAAAACCGCATTAAGTCAAAGGATTCATCATTTTTGGATGTCTCCTCGCAAAGCTTACTATATGGCACAAATAGCCTGTTTAAACCGCTTGCAATGGGCCATAGCTCTTTTACCATTAGTCATTATCACGGCGTTAAGCAAATCAGGACATTATTATGGCTTTTACATCTTTTCCTCCTCGCCAGCCTTTTGCGTCAACGCGTTTACCTCTGACGCTAATGACGCTCGATGACTGGGCGCTCGCCACCATTACCGGTGTCGACAGTGAGAAGTATATTCAGGGTCAGGTCACGGCTGATGTCAGCCAGATGACCGAGTATCAGCACGTGCTGGCAGCCCATTGTGATGCCAAAGGTAAAATGTGGAGCAATCTGCGCCTGTTCCGTAACAGTGACGGTTTTGCATGGCTTGAACGCCGCAGCTTGCGCGATGCGCAGCTTACAGAACTGAAGAAATATGCGGTCTTCTCGAAGGTAGTGATTGCGCCGGACGACGAGCATGTTCTGTTGGGCGTAGCGGGATTCCAGGCGCGAGCGGCGCTGGCTAATCTCTTTAGCGAATTACCGAACAGCGATAAACAGGTTATTACCGAAGGTGCTTCCACAATACTGTGGTTCGAACACCCTGCCGAGCGTTTCCTGCTGATCGTTGATGTTGCAACAGCGGAAAGCCTGGTTGAGAAACTGCGCGGCGAAGCGGAGTTAAATAACAGTCAACAGTGGCTGGCGCTGGATATCGAAGCGGGTATTCCGGTCATTGATACAGCCAACAGCGGACAGTTTATTCCCCAGGCGACCAATATGCAGGCTCTGGGCGGGATCAGCTTCAAAAAAGGCTGCTATACCGGCCAGGAAATGGTGGCGCGCGCCAAATTCCGCGGCGCCAACAAACGCGCCATGTGGACTCTGGCAGGTACGGCCAGCCGGGTGCCGGAAGCAGGCGAAGACCTGGAACTGAAAATGGGTGAGAACTGGCGTCGTACCGGTACCGTACTTGCCGCAGTACAGCTCGCTGATGGCCAGATACTGGTGCAGGTCGTGATGAATAACGACATGGAAGCCGACAGCGTGTTCCGTGTTCGCGATGACGCAAAAACGCTGCATATTGTGCCGCTGCCGTATTCACTGGAAGAGTAAAAGATTAACGCCGGATGGCGCTACGCTTATCCGGCCTACAAGCACATTTTGTAGGCCAGATAAGGCGTTAGCCACCATCCGCAATCAATGGTTACGCCTGTCCAACATACAAATAAATCGCCAGGAAGTGGCAAACGCTGCCGCCCAGTACAAAACCGTGCCAGATCGCGTGGTTATATGGAATGCGCTTACATACGTAGAAAATAACGCCCAGCGAATAGACCACACCACCAACGGCCAGCAACGTCACGCCTCCCGCCGCCAGTTTAACTGCCAATTGATACACCACAATCAGCGATAGCCAGCCCATTGTCAGGTAGGTCACCAGCGACAGAACCTTAAAGCGGTGCGCAATGGTCAGTTTGAATAAAATACCGAGCAGCGCCAGGCTCCAGATAACAATCATCAGCCCACGTGCCAGCGGCGAATCAAGCCCCACCAGCAGAAATGGCGTATAGGTCCCGGCAATCAACAGATAAATCGCGCAGTGGTCGAATTTTTTCAGCCAGACTTTCGCTCTCTGATGGGGGATCGCGTGATACAAAGTTGAGGCGAGGAACAGCAGGATCATGCTGCCGCCGTACAGGCTATAACTGGTAATCGCCATAGCGCTGGCGTTGGTATCCACTGCCTGAACCAGCAACAACACCAGCCCGACAATCCCAAACACCAACCCGATACCGTGACTGATGCTGTTGGCTATTTCCTCTGCCAGCGAATATCCCTGCGCGATTAATGGTTTCTGAACCATAGCTTACTCCCGAGAAACGAACACTTTCGTTATTGCCCCTCTAGCGTAACTGAGAATGGTTCCAGTGAACACATGTTAGCTGTAATATTTATCTTAAAATAAATAGTTCATAAAAATCATATGATTAATTTTACCTTTTCAGCTAACAAGCGTACACATTAAATCAAATACATTTAAAATCAATCACATAAAACTGCGTTTGATCCGGGTAAATCTCGGCGATCACGTGTTTCAGTTCTTCAAGCGACATGTTTTCCTGTTGGGCATGTTTTTCGGTCAGCGTATCCAGCGTGACGGTTGACGTGCCAACAACTTCAATCGTGCAGAAGTATCCCTCATCTTCAAAGCGCCCAACCCGTAGAATGTCACCGGTTTTGAAGTGTGATTCGGACTCATCACGAATGGTGATGGTTTTGCGTCCGGCCAGTATGTCATCCTGGAAACGCTGAAAAAAAGTGATGTCATTTGGCTGCATGTTATTATTCCCTGTAGATGAAGTCTGATGAGTGAGTTTTGCTATTGTGAGTATGTTCTCCCACGCTGCCATCGCCAGTCTCAACAATCTTGAGATGCTGGTCTACAACTATGTCATCAAAAATCGTGACAAAGTCATGTACATGACCATTCGCGAACTGGCCGATGCCGTGGGTGTTTCCACTACCACCGTACTGCGCTTTTGCCGCAAACTTAAGTGTGAAGGTTACTCAGAATTTCGCGTACGCTTCAAATTATATTTAGAGCAGAATGAACCGCAACAGGCTAATTTCAGCGCCAGCGAAATTATCAGCTTTTTTAAAAGCGTCAATAACGACGAATTCGATAAACTGCTCGATCAGGCTGTTGATATTATATTATCTTCCGAACGTATTATATTTGTTGGCGCAGGAACGTCAGGAGCGCTTGCGAAATACGGCGCACGTTTTTTCTCCAACGTCGGTAAATTCAGTAATCATATTGACGACCCTTATTTTCCGGTAACCAATGACATGGCCAGAAACGCGCTGGCAATCGTGCTTTCCGTCTCCGGTGAAACTGAAGAGATCCTACGCTTTGCCAGCCAGTTCAGCCTGCACAACTGTAAAGTGCTCTCTGTAACCAGCCATGAACACTCGCGTCTGGCGAAACTCGCCGACTTTAATCTCTCCTGGCACGTTCCACAAACGCGCATTGCCGGGGTATACGATATAACCACGCAAATCCCCGTTATTTATATTCTGGAATCACTTGGCCGCAAACTGGCGAAAAGAATAGCGTAAAAAAACAATCTGTTTTTTTGATGTAACAAATCACATTAACGTTATTTTGTTATATCGTGACATTTAGGTTTCCTTTGTTAGACTCAAAATCAGATTGTATTAATTTGAGACTGAGCGCAGATGAAAAAACTTACCTTAGCAAAAGATTTTTTATGGGGCGGCGCGGTTGCGGCGCACCAGGTCGAAGGTGGCTGGAACAAAGGTGGCAAAGGTCCCAGCATTTGCGACGTACTGACCGGCGGAGCACACGGCGTTCCACGAGAAATCACTCAGGAAGTCGTGCCCGGTAAATACTACCCCAACCACGAAGCCGTCGATTTTTACGGTCATTACAAAGAAGACATTAAGCTGTTTGCCGAAATGGGCTTCAAATGTTTCCGTACCTCCATCGCATGGACCCGTATCTTCCCCAATGGGGACGAAACCCAGCCGAACGAAGAAGGCCTGAAGTTCTATGACGACATGTTCGATGAATTACTGAAATACAACATCGAACCGGTCATCACCCTTTCCCACTTCGAAATGCCGCTACATTTGGTTCAACAGTATGGGAGTTGGACCAATCGCAAAGTTGTTGATTTCTTTGTTCGATTTGCCGAAGTCGTCTTTGAGCGTTACAAACACAAAGTCAAATACTGGATGACCTTCAACGAGATCAATAACCAACGTAACTGGCGCGCACCGCTGTTTGGCTATTGCTGCTCCGGCGTGGTGTATACCGAGCATGAAAACCCGGAAGAGACCATGTACCAGGTGCTGCATCACCAGTTCGTGGCCAGTGCGCTCGCAGTGAAAGCCGCACGCCGCATCAATCCTGAAATGAAAGTGGGCTGCATGCTGGCAATGGTGCCGCTCTATCCGTTCTCCTGTAAGCCCGAAGATGTCATGTTCGCCCAGGAGTCAATGCGTGAACGCTACGTCTTTACTGACGTCCAGCTGCGCGGCTACTACCCAAGCTATGTGTTGAACGAGTGGGAACGTCGCGAATTTAACATCAGGATGGAAGACGGCGACGAGCAAATCCTGCGTGAAGGCACCTGCGACTATCTCGGATTCAGCTACTACATGACCAACGCAGTGAAAGCGGAAGGTGGTAGCGGTGATGCTATTTCCGGTTTTGAGGGCAGCGTACCGAACCCGCACGTCAAAGCCTCCGACTGGGGCTGGCAGATTGACCCGGTTGGCCTGCGCTATGCTTTATGTGAGCTGTACGAGCGCTATCAGAAGCCGCTGTTTATCGTTGAAAACGGGTTTGGCGCCTACGATAAAGTGGAAACAGATGGCAGTATCAATGATGATTACCGCATCGATTATCTGCGCGCCCACATCGAAGAGATGATGAAGGCGGTCACCTATGATGGCGTAGATCTGATGGGCTACACGCCGTGGGGCTGCATCGACTGCGTTTCGTTCACCACCGGTCAGTACAGCAAGCGCTACGGCTTTATCTACGTGAATAAGCACGATGACGGCACTGGCGATATGTCGCGTTCACGCAAGAAGAGTTTTGAGTGGTATAAAGCGGTGATCGCCAGCAACGGCGAGAATCTGTGATTTTTCGCCGGATGGCGCTGCGCTTATCCGGCCTACGGGAACTTAACCTGTAGGCCGGATAAGGCGTTTACGCCGCCATCCGGCAATCAAAGCGCTATTTTCCACCCGCCAGCTCAATAAAACTTCCCGTCACATACGACGCCTTCTCGCTCAGCAACCAGACAATGGCCTGAGCGACCTCTTCCGGCTGCCCGCCGCGCTGCATCGGCAGCATCGACTTCACGCGATCCACACGCCCCGGCTCACCACCGCTGGCGTGCATTTCAGTGTAGATCAGGCCAGGACGTACGCAGTTTACGCGGATCCCCTGCGCCGCCACCTCCAGCGCCAGACCGGTGGTGAGCGTGTCCACCGCGCCTTTTGAAGCGGCGTAATCGACATATTCGAATGGCGCACCGAGCCGTGATGCCGCCGAAGAGACATTCACAATCGCCCCACCCTGACCGCCGTGCTTAAACGACATGCGCTTAACCGCTTCCCGACAGCACAGAAAATAGCCGGTAACATTGGTCGCCAGCACGCGGTTAATTCGCTCTGCAGTTAAGTTTTCCACTGTGGTCTGTTCAAATAAAATCCCGGCATTATTCACCAGCGCAGTCAGCGATTCCCCTTCACGGTCGATCGATTCAAACATCGCCAGCACCTGACTTTCATCACTGATATCCGCTCGCAAAGCAAATGCTTTACCGCCTGAAGCGACGATGTTATTCACCACCTCGGTAGCCGCACGAATATTGTGATGAAAATTAACCGCGACCGTGTAACCCTCCAGTGCCAGTTGCAGCGCGGTTGCTCGCCCGATACCGCGACTGCCGCCAGTAACAAGTGCGATTCCCATAGAGACCTCCAGATATGAAAAAGCCGGGAGGCGGCTTCGCCTTACCCGGCCTGGAAATTGTTTAACTACGCGGAAAAGTTACTGATATTCGCTCATCGACACGCAGGAGCAGAACAGGTTACGGTCGCCGTAAACGTCATCAAGACGCTTCACGGTAGGCCAGTATTTGTTCGCCACGCCTGCCGGGAAGACTGCGATTTCGCGGCTATAACCGTGGTTCCACTCGCTCACCAGCTCGTTCTGGGTGTGCGGCGAGTTTACCAACGGGTTATCTTCCAGTGACCACTCACCGGCTTTCACGCGCTCGATCTCAGCGCGGATTGCCAGCATCGCGTTAATAAAGCGATCCAGTTCCACTTTGCTTTCAGATTCGGTCGGTTCCACCATCAGCGTACCCGCTACCGGGAACGACATGGTTGGCGCATGGAAACCATAGTCGATCAGACGTTTGGCAATATCCAGTTCGCTGATGCCGGTCTCTTCTTTCAGTGGGCGAATGTCGAGAATACATTCATGCGCTACACGGCCATCGCGACCGGTATACAGCACCGGATAGGCATCTTTCAGACGGCTGGCAATGTAGTTAGCGTTAAGAATCGCGACCTGGCTTGCCTGCTTCAGACCTTCTGCGCCCATCATACGGATGTACATCCAGCTGATTGGCAGAATGGATGCGCTACCGAACGGTGCGGCAGACACCGCGCCCTGACGGGTCAGCATCCCTTCAATCTGAACGACGCTGTGGCCCGGTACGAACGGTGCCAGATGCGATTTAACGCCAATCGGTCCCATACCTGGGCCACCGCCGCCGTGCGGAATGCAGAAGGTTTTATGCAGGTTGAGGTGCGAAACGTCCGCGCCGATAAAGCCCGGCGTGGTGATTCCAACCTGGGCGTTCATGTTCGCGCCGTCGAGGTACACCTGGCCGCCGAACTGGTGCACAACTTCACACACTTCGCGGATCGTTTCTTCATATACGCCGTGGGTGGACGGATAGGTCACCATGATGCAAGAAAGGTTTGCAGCATGTTGTTCTGCTTTTGCCCGCAGATCGTCCAGATCGATGTTGCCGTTCTTATCACAGGCGACTACCACCACCTGCATCCCCGCCATTTGTGCGGAAGCCGGGTTAGTACCGTGGGCGGACGCCGGGATCAGGCAGATATCGCGATGGCCTTCGTTACGGCTTTCGTGATAATGACGAATCGCCAGCAGGCCAGCGTATTCGCCCTGTGCGCCGGAGTTCGGCTGCATACAGACTGCGTCATAGCCGGTCAGTTTTACCAGCCACTCGGAAAGCTGACCGATCATCTGGTGATACCCTTCCGCCTGCTCTGGCGGGCAGAACGGATGCAGTTCAGCGAATTCCGGCCAGGTGATAGGAATCATCTCGGCGGCGGCGTTCAGCTTCATGGTGCAGGAACCCAGCGGGATCATCGCCTGGTTCAGCGCCAGATCTTTACGCTCCAGCGAGTGCATGTAGCGCATCATCTCGGTTTCGCTGTGGTAGCGGTTAAACACCGGGTGGCTGAGGATCGCGTCGTCACGCAGCATGCAGCTCTGAATGGAACGGCTGTCGAGCGCAACGTCTTTATCCAGCGTGTCGATGTTCAGGCCGTGGCTGTCGCCCAGCAGAACAGTGAACAACTGCACCACGTTTTCACGGGTGGTGGTTTCGTCGAGGGTAATACCTACCGCGTTATGAATATCGCTGCGCAGGTTGATCTCTGCCGCTTCCGCACGCGCCAGTACCGCAGCTTTATCAGCCACTTCAACACACAGCGTGTCGAAGTAGTGCGCATGACGCAGCTTTAAGCCTTTCTGTTGCACACCTGCCGCCAGAATATCGGTCAGGCGGTGGATACGATTAGCGATGCGCTTCAGACCGACCGGACCATGATAAACGGCATACAGGCTGGCGATGTTAGCCAGCAGTACCTGTGAGGTACAAATGTTGGAGTTCGCTTTCTCACGGCGGATATGCTGCTCGCGAGTCTGCATCGCCATGCGCAGTGCGGTATTGCCCGCCGCATCTTTTGATACGCCGATAATACGGCCTGGCATGGAGCGTTTGAATTCGTCTTTGGCGGCAAAGAATGCCGCGTGCGGGCCACCGTAACCCATTGGAACACCGAAGCGTTGCGCAGAGCCGAAAACGATATCCGCACCCTGTTTGCCAGGAGCCGTCAGCAGCACCAGCGCCATAAAGTCGGCAGCAACGCTGACCACAACTTTACGGGATTTCAGCTCAGCAATTAGTTTGCTGTAGTCGTGCACTTCACCAGTGGTACCAACCTGCTGCAACAGCACGCCGAACACATCCTGGTGATCCAGTGCTTTCGCTGCGTCATCCACAATGACGTCAAAACCAAAGGTTTCGGCGCGAGTACGCACGACGTCCAGCGTTTGCGGATGAACATCAGCCGCCACAAAGAAACGGTTGGCGTTTTTCAGTTTACTGACGCGTTTGGCCATCGCCATGGCTTCGGCCGCCGCGGTGGCTTCATCCAGCAGAGAGGCGGAGGCCATGTCCAGCCCCGTCAGGTCCAGCGTGACCTGTTGGAAGTTCAGCAGCGCTTCCAGACGGCCCTGAGAGACTTCCGGCTGATACGGCGTATACGCGGTGTACCAACCCGGATTTTCCAGCATGTTACGCAGGATAACCGGTGGCAACTGCACGGCGGTGTAGCCCATGCCGATGTAGGACGTGAAGCGCTTGTTACGCCCGGCGATGGCTTTTAATTCGGCCAGCGCAGCGTATTCTGTCGCCGCCTCGCCGACCTGTGGCGGGGTTGCGAGCTGAATGTCTTTCGGCACAATCTGGCCGATCAGCGCGTTTAACGACTCGGCGCCAACCGCATTCAGCATCTCTTGCTGCTGCGCGGCGTCCGGTCCGATGTGGCGTTCAATGAAAGCGCCGCTGTTTTCAAGCTGGCTTAACGTCTGTGTCATGGGCGATGGTTCCTGAAACGTGCAGTGAATCGTGATTGTCTCTAACTCAATTGCCCGGTGGCGCTGCGCTTACCGGGCCTACGCGTGCGAAAACGAATACGCAAAATAATTCGCGTTGCAGTGAGTAGGCCGGATAAGCATTAGCACCATCCGGCACAACATTATTCGTCTTCTAACAATGCTTCGTACGCAGTGGCATCCAGCAGCGATTCGATTTCGCTTTCATCGCTGGCTTTGATTTTGAAGATCCAGCCACCGGCATACGGTTCGCTGTTGACCAGTTCCGGGGAGTCGCTCAGCGCGTCGTTAACCGCAACAATCTCACCGCTTACCGGCGCATAAATATCAGAAGCCGCTTTTACGGATTCCGCAACGGCGCAGTCATCGCCCGCGCTGACGGTGGCACCAACTTCTGGCAGGTCTACGAAAACCATGTCACCCAACAGCTCCTGAGCATGTTCGGTGATACCAACGGTGTAAGAGCCGTCAGCTTCTTTGCGCAGCCATTCGTGTTCTTTGCTGTATTTCAGTTCTGCAGGTACGTTGCTCATCAATCAATCTCCAAAAAGGATGAATCACGCGACGGCTTTGCCGTTACGCACAAAAACAGGTTTAGTGACTTTTACTGGCATTTCGCGGTTACGGATCTGCACGATCGCGGTCTCACCAATACCCGCAGGGACACGCGCCAGCGCGATGCTGTAACCCAGGGTTGGGGAGAATGTTCCGCTGGTGATAATGCCTTCATGTTGGTTACCGGAAGCGTCAGTGAAACGCACTGGCAGTTCATTACGCAGCACGCCCTTCTCGGTCATCACCAGTCCGACCAGCTGTTCGTGGCCTTTTTCACGCTGCATTTCCAGCGCTTCACGACCAATAAAGTCGCGGTCGGCAGGTTCCCACGCAATGGTCCAGCTCATGTTGGCTTCCAGTGGAGAAATCCCTTCGTCCATCTCCTGACCGTACAGGTTCATGCCCGCTTCCAGGCGTAGCGTGTCACGCGCACCCAGACCGCAAGGTTTGACGCCTGCCTGTACCAGCGCACGCCAGAAATCAGCCGCTTTTTCATTCGGCATGGCAATTTCATAGCCTGCTTCGCCGGTATAACCGGTGGTTGCGATAAACAAATCACCCGCCTGAACGCCGAAGAACGGCTTCATACCTTCTACCGCATGGCGCTGTTCGTCAGTAAACAACGTTGCTGCTTTTTCCTGCGCGTTTGGCCCCTGCACCGCAATCAGCGACAGGTCGTCACGAACGGTGATGTCGATGGCGTAAGGTTCAGCGTGTTGGGTAATCCAGGAGAGGTCTTTTTCGCGGGTGGCGGAGTTTACAACGAGGCGGAAGAAATCTTCAGTGAAGTAATAGACAATCAGGTCATCTATCACGCCGCCCGATGCGTTAAGCATACCGGAGTAGAGGGCTTTACCCGTCTTCGTTAGCTTCGCGACGTCGTTTGCCAGCAGATAACGCAAGAACTCCCGGGTGCGGCTGCCGCGCAGGTCGACGATGGTCATATGCGACACATCAAACATACCGGCATCGGTGCGAACAGCATGGTGTTCATCGAGCTGAGAACCGTAATGCAGTGGCATCATCCAGCCATGGAAATCTACCATGCGCGCGCCACATAGCGTGTGTTGTTCGTACAAAGGAGTCTGTTGAGCCATCTTTTCCTCGTTGAATAAGCGGGGCTACCAACTCTTTCGCGGTGAAATTTTCGCCACGAAACCCAGCACCGCAGCCGCTCCAGGGGCTACGACGCAAACGTTCTCTTTGTCCTGAACTTACCACCGAAACAGACGCTAAACCATAAGGCAAAATTAGCCATCACATTAGCTTATGGCAAAAAATGGCCAGATCGACGACAGAATAAAAACCCATAACCACACGAAAAAATCAGAATAATAAGCATAAACAAGGCAGAGTAATCAGCAGTAAACAACATTAAATGTGGAAAAAATGTCAAAAATGGCGTTATGAAAAAAACGTGATATTAAAAAAACTAATGCGAAAAAAGGTGTGGAATTAGATTATTTCAAATGAGAGAAGCATCCCGGCGCGAGGGCCGGGAGAGGAAAATGTGACGGGTCTCAAACTCTTAAGATTGTCCTTACGGACGCTAACGTAGCCACTCGGGAAGATCGTTCAGTCCCATCGCCTGACGGATGAGCTGCGGTTTTACGCCCGGAAGGGTATCGGCCAGTTTCAGACCAATATCACGCAGCAGTTTCTTCGCCGGATTCTCACCAGCAAACAGTTCACGGAAGCCCTGCATACCGGCCAGCATCATTGCTGCGCTGTGCTTACGGCTGCGCTCATAGCGACGCAAATAGAGATACTGGCCAATATCTTTGCCCTGACGTTGTAGCCGCTTAAGCTCATCGATAAGCTCTGCCGCATCCATAAAGCCGAGGTTAACCCCCTGACCTGCCAGCGGATGGATAGTATGCGCCGCATCCCCCACCAGCGCCAGACGATGGGCGGCGAACTGACGCGCATAGCGTCCCGTCAGCGGAAACGTCTGCCGTTCGCTTTCAACGCTGCACAGTCCCAGACGGTTATCAAAAGCGATATTCAGCGCCTGATTAAACTCCTCAACGCTTGCCTGCTGCATGCGTTCGGCTTCCTGCGGAGAAAGTGACCAGACGATAGAGCACAGATGCGGGTCACTGAGCGGCAGGAATGCCAGGATACCCTCGCCGTGAAACGCCTGGCGCGCAACCGCGCCGTGGGCTTCCTGCGTACGGATCGTCGCCACCAGCGCATGATGACGGTAATCCCAGAAGGTGAGCGGAATGTCTGCTTTATTACGCAGCCAGGAGTTAGCGCCATCCGCGCCGATCACCAGGCGAGCCGTCAGCATTGCGCCCTCTTTCAGGGTCAGAAATGCCTCGTTCTCACCCCAGGCTACCTGCTGTATTTCAGCGGGTGCCAGCAGCGTAATATCCGGCGAACGCTGCGCCTTTTGCCACAGCGCGTAATGGATCTCTGAGTTTTCGACAATGTGGCCCAAATGGCTGTAGCCCATGCTCTGGTCGTCAAATTCAATGCGCCCGAAGCTGTCTTTGTCCCAGACTTCCATACCGTGATAGCAGCACGCGCGACGGGCAACGATATCTGACCAGACGCCCAAACGAGTAAGCAGTTTTTCACTGGCGGCATTGATTGCCGACACGCGAAGCTGAGGAGCTGCATCCGCCGCCAACGGCTGCGGAACATGTTGTTCTAACACCGCAACGCGTAACCCGCTGCCCTGCAAGCCGCAGGCAACCGCCAGTCCCACCATGCCGCCACCGACAATTGCTACATCAACACTTTGCACTGTTTACTCCTGGAAACCGGAACAATCAAAACCGTAGACCGGATAAGGCGTTTACGCCGCCATCCGGCCTACAGGCCATATTTATCGCGCAACCCAACCCAGGGTCCGCTCCGCCAGCGCATCGCGCGCGGGTGTGAATAATTCCATCGCCATCAGCCCGACATTGCGGCCAACAACCAGCGGAGCCCAGCGATTGGCAAACAAATACACTAAATTGTTGGTCACACCAATCGTCGTTTCGCGATCGCGCTCGCGGCGTTGCTGATAGCGTGCCAGCACTGCGTAATCACCAATATCTTCCGCGCAGTTTTGCGCCTGAGTTAACGTCTCAGCCAGGCTCATTACGTCGCGCAGACCAAGGTTGAAACCTTGTCCGGCAATAGGATGCAGCGTCTGGGCAGCATTCCCCACCAGCACGGTACGATGGGTAATCGCCTTCAGCGCAGTAGTTAATGACAACGGATAAGCGCTGCGTTTACCGGCCTGGGTAATACGCCCCAGCCGCCAGCCAAACGCAGTTTGCAATTCACGACAAAACCGTTCGTCGGACCAGGCCATGATCTCATCACGCAGCTCCAGCGGGTGGCACCATACCAGCGAGCAGCGACCATCAGACATCGGCAGCATTGCCAGAGGGCCATGCTGCGTGAAGCGTTCAAACGCTCGCCCATCGTGAGGAACGGAGGTCGTGACATTGGCGATTACCGCCAGTTGTTCATAAGGCTGCTGCAGCCAGTCCACGCCGCAGGCGGTAGCCAGCGCGGAACGCGTACCGTCAGCGGCGACCACCACGCGACCGGTAATAACCTCGCCATTTTCCAGCGTGACCTCAACATGTTCCTGCGTACGCGCCACGCTGGCTACGCGATCGGGACAATGTAGCGTGACGCCCGGCGCTTTACGCAGTAGCGCAAACAGACGCAGCCCAACATCGTGGAGTTCCACCACCTGACCCAGCGCCGGGAGACGATATTCCTGCGCATCCAGCGTAACAAATCCGGCATGGCCGCGATCGCTGACGTGGACCGTTTTGATTGCCGTTGCGCAATCGGCAATCGCCTGCCACACGCCAATTCGCGCCAACTGCTGACAGGTTCCTGCCGCCAGCGCAATCGCCCGGGCGTCAAACCCAGGATGACGGTCAGTTTCAGGTTCGCTCGCTTCTATCAGATGAACTGGCAGCGTCCCATGACTGAGCTGGGAAATGGCCAGCGCCAGCGTCGCACCGACCATGCCACCACCGACGATAATTACGCTCATTGCAGTCGCGCCGCAGCCATTAAGGCTTCAATATCATCAGCTTTCTTCACCACGCTGGAGGTCAGGTTTTCGTTACCGTCTTCGGTGATGAGGATGTCATCTTCTATACGAATGCCAATGCCACGATAAGCAGCCGGTACATCGGCATCCGGTGCGATATATAACCCTGGCTCGACGGTAAGCACCATTCCTGGCTCAAGGATACGCGAACGATCCTGACCATAAACGCCAACGTCGTGCACATCCAGCCCCAGCCAGTGGCTAAGACCATGCATAAAGTATGGGCGATGCGCATTCTCGGTAATTAACTGGTCGACGTCGCCGTGCAGAATGCCAAGCTTCACCAGACCGGTAATCATGATGCGCACAACTTCACCGGTGACGTCCTGAATGGAGGTTCCGGGGCGATACAGACGTAGGCTGGTCTCCAGGGATTCCAGTACGATATCGTAGATTTCACGCTGCGCGGGGGTAAATTTGCCATTAACCGGGAAGGTACGGGTAATGTCGCCCGCATAGCCTTTGTATTCACAGCCAGCGTCAATCAGCACCAGCTCGCCATCGCGCATTTCACTTTCATTTTCGGTGTAATGCAGAATACAGCCGTTTTCACCGCTTCCGACAATGGTGTTATAGGACGGATAACGCGCGCCGTGGCGGGTAAATTCGTGGTGAATCTCCCCTTCCAGTTGGTATTCAAACATCCCCGGACGACATTTTTCCATCGCGCGGGTATGCGCCAGGGCGGTGATCTCTCCGGCACGGCGCATGATCGCAATCTCTTCCGGTGATTTGAACAGGCGCATCTCATGCACCATCGGACGCCAGTCGATGATCGCAGCGGGCGCGTGCAGATTTTGTCTGGAGCCTTTGCGCAGTTTATCCAGCGCCGTGCAGACAATTTCGTCGGCCCAGCCATATTCGCCCTGAGCGTGATACACCGCGTCCAGACCATTGAGCAGCAGATGCAACTGTTGATTGATTTCACTGAAGGCCAGCGCCCGATCAACGCCGAGTTTTGCCGGTGCGGCATCCTGGCCCAGACGGCGGCCAAACCAGATCTCCGCCGTCAGGTCGCGAACCCGGTTGAACAAAACACTGTGGTTATGAGTGTCATCACTTTTAATCAGCACCAGCACGGCTTCAGGCTCGTTAAAGCCGGTGAAATACCAGAAATCACTGTTCTGGCGGTACGGGTATTCACTGTCCGCGCTGCGCGTCGCTTCCGGCGCGGCAAAAATCAGCGCGGCGCTGCCGGGCTGCATTTGTGCCAGCAAAGCCTGACGACGACGCTGGAATTCTTGCTGAGATATCTCACTCATAACACTCTCCTTGGCGTTGTTGTATTTAGTGCAGAGTCGGTTTGCGGACTTCCGGCGCCGTCGGCTGCTGACGCGTAAACGTGTCATGGCACAGCAAGGCGGCTACGCGCACGTATTCGATGATCTCTTCGAGCGACATTTCCAGCTCTTCCTGATCTTCGTCTTCGTCATATCCCAACTGAGCGATATTGCGCAGGTCGTCAATCGCTTCACCGGTTTCGCCGGTCACTTTGTCGAGCTTAGGCTGCGTAACGCCGAGACCCAGCAGAAAGTGGTTTACCCAGCCAGCCAGCGCATCGGCGCGATCGAACACGCTGACGTCATCACCTTCAGGCAGAAAAAGCTGAAAAAGGAAACCGTCGTCCTCAAGGGCATCGCTGGTAGCAGAGTGCATTTTCAGCAGTGCCTGAGCCAGCTCGTGACCAAAGGCCAGACCTTCGTTCGTCAGGTCGTGCAACAGCGGCTGCCATGAGCTGTCGTTGTTGCCACCACAAATCATCCCGCTGATTAAGCCGTGCATTTCGGCCGGGGTTAATCCAGCCCCTTGTTGGTTCAAAAACTGGCTAACTTCGCTGTAGCCAGGCATTTCGTTCTGTATAGACATAAGCATTCGTCATCAAAGGGAGGAATATTCATGATATGCTACCACTTTGGACCCTGGTGGACCAGAAAAGGGCTTGTATCTTGATACCAGGGTAGCTATAGTGTCGCCCCTTCGCGGACCCAAGGTCTGGAGACGAAGGCAGCGCAGTCAATCAGCAGGAAGGTGGCATGTCTGCACAACCCGTCGATATCCAAATATTTGGCCGTTCACTGCGAGTGAATTGCCCGCCTGAACAAAGGGATGCGTTGAATCAGGCTGCGGACGATCTCAATCAGCGATTGCAAGATCTGAAAGTTCGCACTAGAGTCACAAATACTGAGCAGTTGGTTTTCATCGCCGCGTTGAACATCAGCTATGAATTAACTCAGGAAAAAGCGAAGACGCGTGAGTACGCGGCGAGCATGGAACAACGTATTCGGATGCTGCAACAGACCATCGAACAAGCGTTGCTTGATCAGGGTCGCATAACCGAAAAAACGGGCCAAAACTTTGAATAACACTTTTCGGTTTACTGTGGTAGAGTGACCGTGAAGACAAAATTTCTCTGAGATGTTTGCAAGCGGGCCAGTCCCCTGAGCCGATATTTCATACCACAAGAATGTGGCGCTCCACGGTTGGTGAGCATGCTCGGCCCGTCCGAGAAGCCTTAAAACTGTGACGACGCATTCACCTTGAACCAAGGGTTCAAGGGTTACAGCCTGCGGCGGCATCTCGGAGATTCCCTTCTACCTGGCAACAGCCATGACACTACTTTCTGAACTCCCTTTATCCCGACAAGAAATACGCACACTGATTCGTCAGCGTCGCCGTGCGCTTACCAGCGATCAGCAACAACACTTTGGTCAGCAAGCCGCGACCAGAATGCTCAGTTTTCCCCCTGTTGTTCTTGCCCATACCGTAGCGGTGTTTCTCTCTTTCGATGGCGAACTCGACACCCAACCGCTGATTGAACAGCTGTGGCGAGCGGGTAAGCGCGTCTACCTTCCGGTTCTTCATCCCTTTAGCCCTGGCAACCTGCTGTTCCTGCACTATCATCCACAGAGTGCGCTGGTGACCAACCGCTTAAAGATCCAGGAGCCACGACTTGATGTCCGCGACGTATTGCCACTGGCAAAGCTGGATGTACTGGTTACGCCGTTAGTCGCGTTTGATGAAGACGGGCAGCGTCTGGGCATGGGCGGCGGATTTTATGACCGTACGTTGCAAAACTGGCAGCAGCATAAGGTCCAGCCGGTAGGCTACGCGCACGATTGTCAGCGAGTGGAAAAGCTGCCTGTCGAAGAGTGGGATATCCCACTGCCTGCGGTGGTGACACCATCCAAAATTTGGGAGTGGTAGCCGTTTTTTGCCGATTGACAGCGCCGTTTTTTTGACCTAAATTCCTCGGTGAAGGGTGAGGGAGGCGAACCTCCCTCCTGCGTACTCTCTGTTAATATGCTGGGCAAGCGATGATTAACAGGATCAGCAGCATGATGACGTATCTCATCATCGTCCCTTTCCTTTTTAGAGCCCCTGCTTCGGTAGGGGCTTTCCCGTTTCAGCGCGATGCTGAGCCCCTATCGTAAATTTCTTTTAGTGCTGTACAACACGCAGCACTGCCTTTAGTTGCCAATTGCGGCAAGGCTCGAAAACAGAATGTATGCGTTACAGAAAGAAATTTTGAGGCAGGGAAATCAGAGGAAAGATGGGCAGGTCATCGCCTGCCCATATAGAGGAAATTAGTACAGCAGACGAGCGCGAATGGTTCCCGGAAGGGCTTTCATCGCCTGTAGCGCTTTCTCTGCCACATCTTCATCCGCTTCAATATCGATAACCACGTAACCTACCTGTGCGGAAGTCTGCAGATACTGTGCGGCAATGTTGACGCCCTGCTCGGCAAAAATCTGGTTCAGCGCGGTCAGAACGCCAGGACGGTTTTCGTGAATGTGCATCAGACGACGACCACCGTGCAGCGGCAGCGAAACTTCCGGGAAGTTAACCGCAGACAGCGTGGAGCCGTTGTCGGAATACTTGATCAGTTTCCCCGCCACTTCCAGACCGATATTTTCCTGCGCTTCCAGCGTGGAACCACCAATATGCGGCGTCAGGATCACGTTGTCGAAATCACACAGCGGCGAAGTGAACGGATCGCTGTTCGTTGCCGGTTCGGTTGGGAAAACGTCAATTGCCGCCCCTGCCAGGTGCTTGGTCGCTAACGCGTCGCACAGGGCTGGAATATCAACCACCGTACCGCGCGCGGCGTTAATCAGCAGCGCGCCTGGTTTCATCAGCGAAATCTCACGCGCGCCCATCAGGTTTTTGGTGGAGGCATTTTCCGGCACGTGCAGGCTCACCACGTCGCTCATATTGAGCAGGTCGGAAAGATGCTGAACCTGCGTGGCGTTACCCAGCGGAAGTTTATTTTCAATATCATAGAAATAAACATGCATCCCCAGTGATTCAGCCAGAATGCCTAACTGAGTACCAATGTGCCCGTAGCCGATGATCCCCAGTTTTTTGCCACGCGCTTCAAAAGAGCCGGTAGCCAGTTTATTCCACACGCCGCGGTGCGCTTTGGCGTTCGCTTCTGGTACGCCGCGTAACAGTAGCAGCAGTTCGCCAATCACCAGTTCAGCAACGGAACGTGTGTTAGAGAATGGCGCGTTAAACACTGGGATCCCGCGCTTTGCCGCAGCGCTAAGATCAACCTGGTTGGTGCCGATGCAGAAGCAACCAATCGCGACCAGTTTTTCTGCGGCGGCAATTACATCTTCAGTCAGATGGGTACGGGATCGCAGGCCAATGAAGTGAGCATCACGGATGGACTCTTTCAGTTGTTCGGTGTCCAGAGCGCCTTTGTGAAACTCGATGTTGGTATAACCTGCTGCACGAAGGCTTTCGAGTGCTTTTTGATGCACGCCTTCTACCAGCAGAAATTTAATCTTATCTTTCTCCAGTGATACCTTTGCCATTTCCCCGACCCTGTCTTTTTTGTTCAATCTGATGTGTTGTGTGTGGGATTTTCATCCGCCTCTTCAACATATCAAAAAATAATATTGCGGCAATATGAACGTTTGCGTCGACATGCTGAGGAAATGTCATTCAGCGGGAAATGTCAGAGGAAAATACTGGCGATAACTTTTTCTTTGGAGAGATCGGCAGGGCAATATTGTAAACGTGATACAAGTCACCAAATTTGCCCTGCCAAAATTTTTTTAACGGGAGAAGACGCTCCCATCAGATCATTTTACGATAGTTTTCACGCCGTCTGGGGTACCGATCAGCGCGACATCCGCACCACGGTTAGCGAACAAACCTACGGTTACCACGCCCGGAATCGCATTAATGGCGTTTTCCAGCGCGATGGCGTCGAGGATTTCCAGACCGTGCACATCAAGGATCACGTTACCATTGTCAGTTACCACGCCCTGACGGTATTCAGGACGACCGCCCAGCTTCACCAACTGGCGAGCCACTGCGCTACGCGCCATTGGGATAACTTCTACCGGCAACGGGAAGTTACCGAGAATATCGACTTCTTTAGACGCGTCAGCGATGCAGATAAATTTTTTCGCCACGGAAGCAATGATTTTTTCACGGGTCAACGCTGCGCCGCCGCCTTTAATCATCTGCATATGGCCGTTGATTTCATCTGCGCCGTCAACGTAAACGCCGAGGCTGTCCACTTCGTTAAGATCGAACACGTGGATGCCAAGGCTTTTGAGTTTTTCGGTCGAGGCGTCAGAACTGGACACCGCGCCTTCAATCTGACCTTTCATTGTGCCCAGCGCATCAATAAAGTGTGCGGCTGTTGAACCTGTACCTACGCCCACAATGGTACCGGGCTGTACATACTGAAGTGCCGCCCATCCTACTGCTTTTTTCAGTTCATCCTGCGTCATGATCGTTTCGCCTGTGGTGTGAATATGGTGGGAAAATTCACGCGCATTATAGAACATTGTGCAGAAAAATGTCCCCACACCCGCTACCAGGTGGCTGATTTCGTCTTTACCCAACCCAAATTTGTGTCATAGTGCAGAACAAGCAAAAATTTCAGGAGTGCGCCAAAGCAATGAAACGTCCGGACTACAGAACACTACAAGCACTGGATGCGGTTATTCGTGAACGAGGATTTGAGCGCGCGGCGCAAAAGCTGTGCATCACGCAATCCGCCGTTTCACAGCGCATAAAACAGCTTGAGAATATGTTCGGACAGCCGCTGCTGGTGCGTACCGTACCGCCTCGCCCTACTGAACAAGGGCAGAAACTGCTGGCGCTTTTACGCCAGGTTGAACTGCTGGAAGATGAGTGGCTGGGTGATGAGCAAACTGGCTCCACGCCGCTGCTGCTTTCGCTGGCGGTGAACGCCGACAGTCTGGCAACCTGGTTGCTTCCGGCGCTGGCCCCGGTACTGGCTAATTCGCCGATTCGCCTGAACCTGCAGGTTGAGGATGAAACGCGCACCCAGGAACGTCTGCGCCGTGGTGAAGTGGTCGGTGCGGTGAGTATTCAACATCAGGCGCTGCCAAGCTGTCTGGTGGATAAACTTGGCGCGCTGGATTACCTGTTTGTGGGTTCAAAAGCGTTCGCCGAGCGCTATTTCCCGAACGGCGTCACCCGCTCTGCCCTACTGAAAGCCCCGGCGGTAGCGTTTGACCATCTTGATGATATGCATCAGGCGTTCCTGCAACAAAACTTCGACCTGCCGCCAGGCAGCGTACCGTGCCATATCGTTAACTCGTCTGAAGCCTTCGTCCAGTTGGCCCGTCAGGGCACGACCTGCTGCATGATCCCGCACTTACAGATAGAAAAAGAGCTGGAAAGCGGTGAGCTTATAGACTTGACGCCGGGCCTGTTCCAGCGTCGGATGTTGTACTGGCACCGTTTTGCGCCGGAAAGCCGCATGATGCGCAACGTTACCGACGCGCTGCTGGCTTACGGTCACAACGTACTGCGTCAGGATTAAACTGTTTGTAGCCTCTGAGTGCCGGATGGCGGCGTAACGCCTTATCCGGCCTACCCCATCTTACCGCTTTTTCATGTTATTCCCGCCACGTCTTTGAAATACATCACAAAATAAAACATACCACGCGGCAAAAAACGACGCGCTGTTGGCTATTTTTTGCTGGCGACAAGCCAAATGAAAAAGCTCACCGTATCTCGTAAAGATTCAACTTATTGCGTAATACGGAGCAAAAAATGGCTAACGTGCAAGAGTGGCAAACACTTGCCAATAAAGAACTCAGTCGACGGGAAAAAACCGTTGAGTCGCTGGAAAGACAGACGGCGGAAGGGATTGTCATCAAGCCGCTGTACACCGAGGCTGACCTCGATAATCTGGAAGTCACGGGCACCCTGCCCGGCCTGCCGCCTTACGTGCGCGGCCCACGCGCCACCATGTATACCGCGCAGCCGTGGACCATCCGCCAGTATGCCGGTTTCTCTACCGCCAAAGAATCCAACGCCTTTTACCGCCGCAACCTCGCCGCCGGACAAAAAGGGCTTTCCGTTGCCTTTGACCTTGCCACCCACCGCGGCTATGACTCTGACAACCCGCGCGTGGCGGGCGATGTCGGCAAAGCGGGCGTGGCGATCGATACCGTCGAAGATATGAAGGTGCTGTTTGATCAGATCCCGCTGGATAAGATGTCGGTGTCGATGACGATGAACGGCGCGGTGCTGCCGGTACTGGCGTTTTATATCGTCGCGGCTGAGGAACAAGGCGTAACGCCGGAACAGCTCACCGGGACCATTCAGAACGATATTCTGAAAGAGTACCTGTGCCGCAACACCTACATTTATCCGCCAAAACCCTCAATGCGCATCATCGCCGACATCATCGCCTGGTGCTCCGCCAATATGCCGCGCTATAACACCATCAGCATCAGCGGTTATCACATGGGGGAAGCTGGGGCGAACTGCGTCCAGCAGGTGGCGTTTACGCTGGCTGACGGCATTGAGTACATCAAAGCCGCACTGTCTGCCGGGCTGGAAATTGATGACTTCGCCCCGCGACTGTCATTCTTCTTCGGTATCGGCATGGATCTGTTTATGAACGTCGCCATGCTGCGCGCGGCTCGCTATTTGTGGAGTGAGGCGGTCAGCAGTTTTGGCGCAACCAACCCGAAATCTCTCGCGCTGCGTACCCACTGCCAGACCTCCGGCTGGAGTCTGACCGAGCAGGATCCCTATAACAACGTGATCCGTACAACCATTGAAGCGCTCGGTGCCACGCTCGGCGGCACCCAGTCGCTGCACACCAACGCCTTCGATGAAGCGCTCGGGCTACCCACCGATTTCTCCGCTCGCATCGCGCGTAATACGCAGATCATCATCCAGGAAGAGTCAGAGATCTGCCGCACCGTCGATCCGCTGGCCGGATCGTACTACGTCGAATCATTGACCGATCAAATCGTGAAGCAGGCGCGCACGATCATTAAACAGATTGATGAAGCGGGCGGAATGGCAAAGGCGATTGAAGCTGGGCTTCCCAAACGAATGATTGAAGAGGCTTCGGCGCGCGAGCAGTCGCTGATCGACCAGGGTAAACGCGTCATCGTTGGCGTGAACAAGTATAAGCTGGAAAAAGAAGACGAAACGTCGGTGCTGGAAATCGACAACGTGAAGGTACGCAACGAGCAAATCGCTTCGTTGCAGCATATCCGCGCAACTCGCGACAATGATGCCGTCAACGCCGCGCTAACGGCGCTGACCCACGCCGCGCAGCATAATGAAAATCTGCTGGCCGCCGCCGTTAACGCCGCCCGCGTTCGCGCCACGCTCGGTGAGATCTCCGACGCGCTGGAAGCCGCTTTTGACCGCTATCTGGTTCCCAGCCAGTGCGTCACCGGCGTGATTGCGCAAAGCTATCACCAGTCCGACAAATCCGCCGATGAGTTCGACGCCATTGTTGCGCAAACCGAACAGTTCCTCGCGGAAAATGGTCGCCGACCTCGGATCCTGATCGCCAAGATGGGCCAGGATGGTCACGATCGCGGCGCGAAAGTGATCGCCAGCGCCTACTCCGATCTCGGCTTCGATGTCGATCTCAGTCCGATGTTCTCCACGCCAGAAGAGATCGCCCGTCTGGCGGTAGAAAACGATGTGCATGTCATAGGCGCATCGTCACTGGCTGCCGGGCATAAAACGTTGATCCCTGAACTGGTCACGGCGCTGAAAGGCTGGGGACGCGAAGATATCTGCGTGGTGGCAGGCGGTGTGATTCCCCCCCAGGACTACGCCTTCCTGTACGAGCATGGCGTGGCCGCCATTTATGGCCCCGGCACACCGATGCTCGACAGCGTCCGCGATGTGTTGACCCGTATCAGTCAGCATCATGATTAACGCCGCCACGCTTGACGATGCCGTCCGACGCTTGCGGCGCGGTGAACGGGCCACGCTTGCTCAGGCGATGACGCTGGTTGAGAGCAGCCACCCACGCCACCAGCCATTGAGTACGCAATTGCTGGACGCGATTATGCCGTTCACCGGTAACGCGCTGCGTCTGGGCATCACCGGCACGCCGGGCGCGGGCAAAAGCACCTTTCTGGAGACGTTCGGTATGCTGTTGATCCGCCGGGGATTACGGGTGGCAGTGATCGCGGTCGATCCCAGTAGCCCCGTTAGCGGCGGCAGCATTCTTGGCGATAAAACCCGAATGACGGAACTGGCCCGTGCAGAATCGGCATTTATCCGCCCGGTGCCTTCCAGCGGTCATTTAGGCGGCGCCAGCCAGCGCGCCCGTGAATTAATGCTGTTGTGCGAGGCGGCGGGCTTTGACGTGGTGATTGTAGAAACCGTCGGCGTCGGGCAGTCAGAAACCGAAGTCGCCAGCATGGTGGATTGCTTTATCTCACTGCAAATTGCCGGCGGCGGTGACGATCTGCAGGGCATCAAAAAGGGCCTGATGGAGATGGCGGATCTGGTCGTCATCAACAAGGACGACGGTGATAACCGTAACCAGGTTGCCATCGCCCGCCATATGTACGAATCCGCTCTGCATATTCTGCGCCGCAAATATGACGAGTGGCAGCCGCAGGTTCTGGCCTGTAGCGCCCTGGAAAAACGTGGCATTGAGGAGATTTGGCAGGCGATAACCGACTTTAAAACGTGCCTTACCGTCAGCGGTCGACTGGAAAAAGTCCGTCAGCAGCAAGCGGTGGACTGGTTACACAAGCAGGCTGAAGAAGAAGCTTTGCATCTGCTGTTTACCCGGACTGATTTCGACCGTTATTTCCAGCAGACGCTGCAGGCCGTCAAAAATAACGACCTTTCGCCGCGTACCGGTCTGCGTCACATCAGTGAATTTATCCAGCATCATTACTTTGAATAAAGAGAACATTATGTCTTATCAATACGTCAACGTAGTCATCATCCAGAAAGTCGCGGTTATTGAGTTCAATTACACCCGCAAACTCAATGCGCTGAGCAAAGTGTTTATCGACGATCTGATGCGGGCGCTTAGCGATCTTAATCGTCCGGAAATTCGCTGTATCATTCTGCGCGCCCCGAGCGGGGCCAAAGTGTTCTCTGCCGGACATGATATTCATGAACTCCCCTCCGGACGTCGCGATCCGCTCTCCTATGACGATCCGCTGCGCCAGATCACCCGCATGATCCAAAAATATCCAAAACCGGTGATCTCCATGGTCGAAGGCAGCGTCTGGGGCGGCGCGTTTGAGATGATCATGAGTTCCGATCTGATCATCGCCGCTGAAACCTCTACCTTCTCGATGACACCGGTCAACCTCGGGGTACCGTATAACCTGGTCGGCATCCACAACCTGACCCGCGATGCTGGGTTCCACATCGTGAAAGAGCTTATCTTTACCGCCTCGCCGATTACCGCTCAGCGTGCGATGGCCGTCGGGATCCTCAACCATGTGGTTCCTGTCGACGAACTGGAGGATTTCACTCTGCAAATGGCGCACCACATCTCGGAGAAAGCGCCGCTGGCCATCGCCGTCATTAAAGAAGAACTGCGCGTGCTGGGCGAAGCGCACACCATGAACTCAGACGAATTTGAGCGTATTCAGGGCATGCGCCGCGCGGTGTACGACAGCGAGGATTATCAGGAAGGGATGAACGCGTTTATGGAAAAACGTAAACCCAATTTTGTCGGCCATTAATCACGCTCGAGGAAGGAGACGGCCATGAAACGGATGAGTGCCGAAGAAGCGGCAGAAATTATCCAGCACGACGATATGGTGGCATTCAGCGGCTTTACCCCTGCGGGTTCGCCAAAAGCATTACCTAACGCAATTGCTCAACTCGCTTGCGAGCGGCATCAGGTCGGGCAGCCTTTTCAAATCCGCCTGCTGACCGGGGCATCAATTGGCGCTGCCGCTGATGATGCGTTATCCGCGGCGGATGCTGTTTCCTGGCGGGCTCCCTATCAAACATCATCGGGCCTGCGCGAGAAAATTAATCAGGGTCAGGTGAGGTTTGTCGATCTCCATTTGAGCGAAGTGGCGCAAATGGTCAATTATGGCTTTTTTGGCGATATCGATGTTGCCGTCATTGAAGCCTCCGCCATTGCGCCAGATGGTCGGATTTGGCTTTCCAGCGGCATCGGCAACGCGCCGACCTGGCTGCTGCGGGCGAAAAAGGTGATTATCGAGCTGAATCATTACCATAACCCGCGCGTGGCGGAGTTTGCCGACATTGTGATACCCGGCGCACCGCCGCGGCGAAACAGCGTACCGATTTTTCACACCATGGATCGCGTGGGCAGCCAGTGTGTGCAGATAGACCCGAAAAAAATTATCGCGGTCGTGGATACCGAACTACCCGATGCCGGAAATGCCGCGGATAAAAGCAACCCGGTCAGCCAGCAAATTGCCGATAACGTGGTGACATTTCTGCTGGCGGAAATGGCGCACAAACGCATCCCAGCGGAATTCCTGCCCTTACAAAGCGGCGTGGGCAATATCAACAACGCGGTAATGGCGCGACTGGGCGAGAACCCGGATATTCCACCCTTTATGATGTATTCCGAGGTGTTGCAAGAATCTGTGGTGCATCTGCTGGAAACGGGCAAGATAACCGGCGCCAGTGCCTCCAGTTTGACTATTTCAGCCCCGTCGTTGCAGAAGATTTACGACAACATGGACTTCTTCGCCAGCCGGATTGTGCTGCGCCCGCAGGAGATTTCCAATAACCCGGAAATCATTCGTCGGCTGGGCGTCATTGCGCTCAATGTCGGTCTGGAGTTTGACATCTACGGTCATGCCAATTCCACACACGTAGCAGGTGTGAACCTGATGAATGGCATTGGCGGCAGCGGCGATTTCGAGCGCAACGCCTACCTGTCGATCTTTATGGCGCCGTCGATTGCCAAAGGCGGGAAAATCTCCACCATCGTACCGATGTGTAGCCATGTCGATCACAGCGAACATAGCGTCAAAGTGATCGTCACCGAACAGGGAATTGCCGATCTGCGTGGGTTATCTCCGATGCAGCGGGCGCACACGATTATCGATAACTGTGCGCATCCTCTGTATCGGGACTACCTGCACCGCTATCTGGAGCGAGCGCCCGGCGGGCATATCCATCACGATCTCAGCCATGCGTTCGATCTGCATCGTAACCTGATCGAAACCGGATCGATGCTCGGTTAACTTGCCGTACCCTCACGATCTTCAGCAATATGCTGAAGCATCGTGGCGGTATAACGATGGTTTTTCAGCGAATAGAGAAACTCCTGCATATACATAGGACTGCCGGGCGCATCGAAATATTTCAACGTCGAGGGGTTAACCAGTCGCCAGGCAAAATGAGGGATCACCGTCAAAAACTGTCCGCGCTCCACCGCGCTAATCTTGGCCATAAAGCTGTACGGACGGTAGATAATCGTCGGATGAATTCCGCATGGCCGCATGTAAGCATCGAGCATTGCCTCAAAGTTGGCGCGATTCTGGAAGCGCATTTGTAGCCAGGGCAGCTCGCGCAGCAGCTCCTGCGGCTGTTTTTCCTCGTAGCGCCGGGAAACGAGAAACCCCAGACGCAACGGAGACAGCTCGCTAATCGCCAGATTTTCCAGTTCCTGCACGCGAGAGGAAACGTGCTGCGGTGAGATAATAAAATCCAGTTTCCGGTCGAACAGGTTATCGATCACCCCATTCTCGCTGAATTCAACGGCCTGGGCCGTTACGCCATCGTACTTGTCGCCAAGGCTAATTAACTGGTCAAAAATAATCGTTGGATAGGTATTATCGATGCCGATGACGATTTCTCGCGAGCGGCGAGAGGCGTTATGAATTTCGTTATCAATAGCGGAGAGACGCTGATAAACAGGGAACAGTTTCTGATACAACTCCTGCCCGGCTTTATTCAGACTGATGTTGTTATCTTTGCGGGTAAACAGCGTATAGCCGATTTGATCTTCCAGTGCGGCAATGCTTTTACCGAAAGGCGATGCGGTCATATGGATTTTTTCTGCCGCTCTGGCGATGTTATTGGTTTGCGCCAGCAGAATGAAATTACGCATCTTTTTCGAGATAAAAATATCCATAGCGTCCCCTTAAAAATCGCTATGGCCTATCCTCATTACGCCGAAACAAAAGACTGGATGTAAGATCTCATTTTTACAGTTACACACAGAAAAAACCCGACTGGAAAGCCGGGTTTGAAAGATTACTGGGTTTTGGCAGGCGTTGCTGCCGGCTGCCCCGCCGTCGGTTCAATCTGGAAGACCACATCAACCTGATCGTCAAACTGAATAACCGGCTGTTCGTAGGTTTCCTGAGCGGATGCCGCAGGCGCTGCATCTGCTTTCATCATCCGTACCATCGGGCTCGGCTGATAATTGGACACGTGGTAGCGCACACTATAAACGGGTCCCAGTTTGCTGTTAAAGCCCGCCGCCAGCTGTTCAGCCTGATGAATTGCATCATCAATTGCCGCTTTACGCGCCTTATCTTTGTAGGCATCCGGTTGGGCGACGCCAAGCGATACCGAACGGATCTCATTCAGACCGGCCTTAAGTGCGCCATCAAGCAGAGCGTTGAGTTTGTCCAGCTGACGCAGCGTCACTTCAACGGTACGCACCGCACGATAGCCTTTGAGGATGCTTTTGCCGTTCTGGTAATCGTAGTCCGGCTGCGTGCGCAGGTTGGCAGCGCTAATGTCTTTCTTCGCTATCTGATTCTGCTCAAGGAAGGACAGATATTGCGCCACGCGCTCATCGGCTTGCTTCTTCGCTGAAGCCGCATCCTTCGCAGCAACATTGACTTCAATCGCCAGGGTGGCGATATCAGGCGTCGCATCCACGCTTGCCGTTCCGGAAGTCACGATGTGCGGTCCGTTTGGCAACTCATTTGCCTGTACCGATAGTGCGCTGAATCCGACTAATGCCGCCAGGGCCATTATTTTGAACTTCACGGTCGTTCCTCCATGTTTCATTAATTACCCCGAAACTCAGGGCACATGCAGGCAAGCTTAGCCGATCTCGCTGCATTGTCCATCAGACAACACTTAGTTGAACAGCGCATGAACATGCGTAACGCCTTCTTTTGCCAGTTGAAAAGCGATAAACCACATCACTAATCCGACTAACGTATTGATGATGCGCTGTGCTTTAGCCGTACGCAGACGCGGCGCCAGCCAGGCCGCCAGCAATGCCAGGCCAAAGAACCACAGGAACGAGGCGCTGACGGTACCCAGCGCAAACCAGCGCTTAGGCTCCACGTCCAGTTGACCACCCAGACTCCCCAACACCACAAAGGTGTCCAGATAAACGTGTGGGTTGAGCCAGGTCACCGCCAACATCGTGGCGATGATTTTCCAGCGTCCTTGCTTCATTACTTCAGCACTGGCCAGTTCCAGATTACTGCTCATCGCCGTTTTTAACGCGCCGAAACCGTACCAGAGTAAAAATGTGACCCCGCCCCAGGTGACCAGCGCCATCAGCCACGGCGACTGCATCAGCAAGGCGCTACCGCCGAAGATCCCCGCGCAAATCAGCACCAGATCGCTGATGGCGCAGAGTAATGCAATCATAATGTGATACTGGCGACGAATGCCCTGATTCATCACGAAGGCGTTTTGCGGACCAAGCGGAAGTATCATGGCCGCACCAAGTGCAAGCCCTTGAAAGTAATACGATAACACGTTTTTATCCCGTACTGTTTCTCTTAGGAGCAGACTATAGCGCGGGAGAATCATTAGCGGAAATGGATATTATTAATCGCGGATTAGAGGAATTAATGAGAGGTTCTTTGCCGGATGTCAGCTAACGCCTTTCCGGCTTACAGTATAGAAATCTGACCAGGCCGGATAAGCGAAGTGTATGACCGGATACATAGGTGACAGATCAGACCGGGAACATAGGTAACACTTTTCAGTCTATCCGGAGCACACTCTCGGTTTTTCGGTCGTAGTACGCAAGTGTTATTCCAT